>NZ_JANNMI010000166.1:0-8122 GCF_031397715.1 Roseateles sp. | reverse complement strand
GGCCAACTTGTGCCAACTGGTCTACATCGCGTTTGACAGCGCTGCGATCGCGCTGCGATCGCGCTGCAATCGCCCAGCGATGACTGTGATCGAACCCGGTTCAGCCTTGACGCTGCGGAACACTTCCAGTCGGCTGGCAGTCAGCAGGCGCAGCAGATCGGCAGGATCTTCAAAACTGACAGTACGCTCCTCTGGCATCGGTTGACCAGCGTCAGCCAATCGTGCCAACACCTTCCCTCTGCTAAAGAAATCTTGTTCGTTACCTGCCCTGAGAGTGACATTTTTCATGCTGTTCTCCTGAGTGCGGCCCAATCGGCCTGGAACTGATCTTCTATGTCGTCAAAACTCGTGAATTCAACCGCAGCCACAACACCGAAATAGTGCCGGTGGTGATACCCATGCTGGTTGTCATAACCCACCACGCGCCCGTTGTCACCAGCGTGCAGTGCATGGTTGATGTACGCAAGGTTGTACCGAGTCACCTGACCTTGCGCATCAACCCAAATTTCACGTCGAAGCTGACCATTTCCACGCTTTCGCGTGATGTGGTGCGTATCGTCGATGACTTTTCGATCAGCCATGACGCACTCTATCATGGCTGCCTCCCTGGTGGCTTGCATTGACTCGGTCCGGGGCCGGATTTGGCATCGGCGGCCGAACCCCTGCCAAGTCGGATGGCGACATCCTCGTGGGGGTATTTTTGGGGGTACTTCTGATTCTCAAAATCAGAAAAAGCTTATTCCATGAGGTCTAGCGGGCATGATGTGAAAGACACCCTCCCGAAGCCAATAAACACTGGCCTTTGCAGCCCGTTTTGTTTTTCTGCCCATGTTTCTGCCCATGCTTAAATCGACTTGTATGGCGCGCTGAGGCCGTGAGCTCATCGGCCGGTCCTGACGACTTGCCGCCGAAGAACGCCTTGGAAGTTTCGGGTCGAGGACCGTGCATTGGCTGCTGGAGTTGCGGGTGTGGGGCCTGGGGCCCGAGCCGCCCATGCGGCAGCTCGCCAAACTGGCGCTGTCGGTCACGATCGCCGGTTTCGGGCTGGTGCTTTGCAGCGGTTTGTTGATGTTTACCGCCGCCGTGAAGGCCAACTTGGCGGTGATGCGCTGCCTTGACGAGCAAGTCCGCGTGCTCGAATCGAGCGTGCTGGCCAAAGCCAAGCTGCGCGAGGACTACCAGGCGCTCAAGACCGTCAGCGGCATCGGCGTGACGTTGGCGCTGACCATCGCGCTGGAGACCGGCGACATCACGCGCTTTGCCTCACCCGGGGACTTCGCCTCCTACGCGCGCACGGTGGACAGCCGGCGCGAATCCAACGGCAAGAAGAAGGGTCAAGGTAACGCCAAGTGCGGTAACAAGTACCTCGCCTGGGCCTTCAGCGAGGCAGCGCACTTCGCGGTGCGCTACGACGCGCTGATCAAGCGCTGGTACCAGAAGAAGTGCACCACCAAGCTGTCGGTGGTGGCGATCAAGGCGGTAGCGCACAAGTTGGCGCGCGCGTGCTACCACGTGATGAAGGACGGCAAGCCGTTCGAGGCCGCGCGGGCGTTCGGGTAACCAGAGGACTTGGAGAGGATTTCCATGGGACGGCCGCGGCAGTGCCATTTAAGGGTTGGAGCAACCATGAGGGTTGATTGCACGCAGCGCGCCGATCCCGCCACCGTTTCGATAGTTCGTTGCGCCCGCCGCGCGAGCCATATGGGGTTGGATCGCTCGAGGCTCCCGCAGCTCAGAGCGAAGCCACGAGAGTTGTGCGGTCCGAAGCGGGCCGCGTCGACTGGACGCGCGGGGGCACAGAGGGTTTTCTGGGGCTGCAACGCAGCCAGGGCCTGGCTGAACCGCGAGGCGCAGCCCGGCTTGATCCTGATGGGTGACTGGTGCGCAACGGCGCAACCACAACTCGAGAACCAAGTGCGCGAAGAACTGATGATGCGGTGCTCGACGACAACGAATACAAGAAACTGAAGAAGGGGGACGTGCCGCGGCCTTCGGGACGCGGGGGGGTGGGTTTTGTCTATTGACGGAGGTCGGCTAATGGGTGACCCTGATGTTGGCCATGGCTTGCCGACACAGCGCGCAGCGCCACCCCGGCTGCAGGGTACCCGCAGCCCGCAGCGATAGGTATCCGACAGCGCAAGCGGCTCAAGCAGCGAAGTGCGGCCCCGCCTCGCGCGCCCGACCCTTGGGCGGCGGCTGCGGATCCAACCCCAGATAGCTCAGGATCTTCTCGATCACCGGCCGCTCCAGGATGGCGGCGATGATCTTGAGCTCCCCGGCGCCGCAGTGCGGGCAGCGCTGCATGTCGATATCGAACACCCGCTTGAGAAGCCGCGCCCAGCTGATGCGTCCGGGCCCAACTTGGGCGGTCTGGGCCTCGCACTGGACGCCAGATGCGGCAACGCCTGGCGCTTCCTCATCCTTGGGCGGCCCCTGCGGCACCACCAGCGAGCGCAGCTTCGCGTTCGGAGCCAGCACCCCATGGAAGCGGATCAGGTGCAGCCTGGGCCGTGGCACCAGCGCCGCCAGCCGCTGCAGGAACTCCAGCGGGCTCATCACCAGGTGCGTGGTGCCGTCGCGCCAGGGGGTCTTGAGCTTGAGCTCCACCTGCCCTGCATCGTTGAGCTGCACTCTCTCGTCTGCCAGCGCCGGTCGGGTAATGTATCGACAAAGCTGCTCCAGCCGCTTGCGCTCGTGCGCGTCGACCCGCACGGCCGCGTGCAGGCTGAACCCGTCGATGTCGCAGCACAGAAGCTCGCGCGCCATGCCCTCGCGCGCCATCGCGCCGCGCAGCGTCAAGACCTTCTGCCCGGCACGCGGCCCGAAGGCGATGCGGCAAGTGATGGCCGCCGCCTGCAGTGGCCGCAGGGTGCGCGCTTCGTCCCCGTCAGCGTTGGGGTCGGCCAGGTAGATCTGGCCCATCTCCTCGACCAGCACGCCCCGGCGCGTGAGCATCTTCATCAGCCGGGCGATGACCGTGTGCAGCAGCGCGTGCAGTTTGTCGTCGCTGGGCGCAACGGCTTGGACGAACACCGGCACGCCATCGGCGCCGCACCGGTACACCCCGTCCAGCACCAGGCAATGCAGATGTATGTTGAGGTTGGCCGCCGACCCAAAACGCTGGATCAGCGTGACGGCGCCGCTGTCGGCTTGATTGGCCGTGAGTCCGGCTTGCCCGAGCAGATGGCGCGTGATCACGCGGTGCACCACCTGCAGCACGGGTGTCACCAGTTTGGGCTGCGCGGCCAGCAGCACGCGCAGCGGGATGGGCAGCGACAGCACCCACTGGCGCACCGGCACGTGCGGGATGACGTGGTCTACCAGATGCGCCGCGGTCTGCGACATGCGTCGGGCTCCGCACGAGGGGCAGAACCCCCGGCGCTTGCAGCTGAAGGCCAGCAACTTGTCGTGGCCGCAGTCGCCGCAGCGCAGGCGCAAGAAGCCGTACGCCAGGATGCCGCACTCCAGGAAGGCGTCGAACTCGTCCTTGACGAACTGCGGCAGGTCGGCAGCGGTGGTCTCTTCGGCCTGAGCGAAGAACGTCGCGGCATGCTGCTGCACCAGACAAGGCGAACCCGCTCGCGCTCACATCTGCTTGTTCGCCAGAATGCTGCTTGCCATTTTCTCGGCGATCATGATGGTGGGAAGGTTGGTATTTGCGCGAGGTACTGTGGGCATCAGCGAGGCGTCGACGACGCGCAGCCCCGCTACTCCATGCACGCGCCCATCCACCGGGTCGACGACCGCATCCGGATTGCTGGCTGGACCCATGCGGCATGTTCCGCTGGGATGCCAGCCACCGATGGTGTATTTCCGCACCAGCCGCTCCAGAGCCCTGTCGTCGACCAACGCCTCGGCAAGTTTGTTGCCTGGCGCCAGCAACTGGTCGATCACCGTGCGGCGCAACGCGCGCGGACCATCCGTCAGCAGTGCCGGCCCAAGCGTTAAAAGCCAATTCCGAAGGTTGATCTTGCCGACCATCGCTGCCATCGCGCCATGTATCGCCACGAACGGGTCGGCCGAGGCGCCCTGCATGGCCGACGAGGCGTAAAACGCTGCCAGCTGCCGTACCGCCGACTTCATGCGTACCAGGTCGCGCCAGTCCGACAACAATTCAAAAGCGACTTCCGGGAATGTTTCCGGGTCCGGAGACCTCAGCCGCAGGAACCCTGAGGAATAGGGCTTGTTGATCCAGGTGAAAAGGGAGCCCAGGCGCCTTCCGATCGGGTGCCATGCGGACTTTGCAACCACTACGGTGAACATGTCATTGGGCGGACTCCATGACTCGTGGGACGTGTGGCGCAATGCCATTTGGACATGGCGGCGAGGCGTCTCGCCCATCCGCGCGGCGGGACGGATCCAAGACGCCATTGCCAGCGACGGATGCTCGCGGAGATTTCGACCGACGCCGCGTAGCGCGTGAATCGGCGCTACGCCGGCACTTCTCAATTCCGAGTCATCTCCGATGCCCGCCCGAAGCAGCATTGCGGGTGACAGCAGTGCACCGGCGGACAGAATGATTTCTCTGCCCATGATCGCCGCACCGCCAACCTCGACCCCGATCGCGCGCAAACCATCCATGAGGATACGCGTTACGTGGCTTTTGGAGCGGATTTCCAGATTGTTTCTGCGCCGAGTGGCCGCATCGAGATAACCCATGGAAGCCGATCTCCGTTGCTTGCGATCGGTTGAGAGCGTCATCGGAAACCAGCCATCGTCAAACCGGCCGTTCTGGTCCCCGATGTTGGAGTAGCCGCTGGCTTCGAACGCTGCGGCAGCGGCACGCGTGAAGCCCGGCCACTGGCTTTCATGAACGCGGCTTACCGTGATCGGGCCGTCACGCCCATGCATCGGCCCTTCATAGTCCAGGTCATTCTCCAGCTTGCGGAAGTATGGGAGAACCGCGTCCCAGGACCAACCCGTTGCCCCAAGCGAAGCCCACTCATCGTAGTCGTCGGGCGTACCACGGTTGGCGAGTTCGCCGTTGATGGTCGAACCACCGCCCATGACCCGCGCCTGGACGTACGGTTTGGCGGGAGGTCGCTGTGATGTGCCTTGGGAAACTGGCTCGAAGCAGACTTTCAGCCCCTTCCACTGGTAGTCCGGATTGAAGGCGGCGCGGTAGGGGTAGACATCCTTGATCTCCTCCGGCTCCTGACCCGGCAGATGGTCCAGCCCCGCCTCCAGCAGCAGCACCCGATTGGCATTGTTTGCGGACAGGCGGTTGGCGAGTACCGAGCCCGCTGAACCACCGCCCACGATGATGAAGTCCCAAAAACCTGCCATTCCTAAATTCCTTGAAAGATGCAATGGAAAACCGGGCAATCCGATTGCCAAGGCAGACGGTCGCCAACACCTTCATCCGCACCACTTCCGCAAAAATTGTCCGAGTAAAAGCATTCTGGGCGCAATTAGTATGATAAAGTTTAAAGTAGTCGAATAACTTTAGGCGTGTCAAAGCGCAAAAGATTGATGAATCAGAGGGAACCCCAAAGCCGGTCGGATATAGCCTATCGGTTGCTGCAGGACTTAATTGAAGGCGAAAGCATGGTTGACGGCGCGCGTCTGCCATCCGAGGTCGAACTCGTCAAAATGCTCGGCCTCTCACGCGCAAGCATCCGCGATGCCCTGGCGCACCTTCGCGCTGATGGCAGGGCCATTTCGCGCAGGGGAAGCGGGACATTTTTGATCGCGCAGAACTCGCCACAACTGGTGAAGTTATCGGTTATTGATTCGATCCAAGACCTTGTCGACTGGCACGAATTCCGGATTGCGCTGGAAAGCGAGGTCGCGGCACTGGCGGCCGAGCGGCGAACCGAGGCCGATCTGGCCGTATTGCGCATCGCACAAGAGCGACTAGTTGAAAAGTTGTCGAATCAATTCGCGGTCAGCGAAGACGCCGCTTTTCACGCCGCTGTTGCTCGGTGCTCCCACAACCCCCCATTGATCGAGGCCGTCGGGCGACTCGCGGCGCACATCTTTCGCTGGAACAAATACACCAGCGCAAGCGGAATCTTCACTCTGAGCGAGCGGCGGGAGTTGATCAGCGTCGAGCACGGCGACATCGTTACCGCCATTGCTGAACGCGACCCCGATCGTGCTCGTTCGATGGTTCGTCGCCATCTGCTCAACGGACGTGCGCGCTTGATCGGCCGCGTTCTTGATCGTCACCAAAGCATGGGTAGATCAGTGGGAAACCAGCCCTCCGACGCACCCAAAGCACCTGGCCTCGCCCAGGATCAGCGTCTCCGATCGGGGCCAGACGTCCGCGCCTTGGTTATTGATGGAGCCAAACCCCCTAGCCCGAATGAAAGGACACCCAAATGACACCTCGAATCCCCTTGAATCGCCGGACCATCGTCAAAATGGCGGGAGCCGGCGCCGTTCTGCCGTTCCTGAATGGAGCGGCTATTGGCCAACCGGCATCGGGACTTCCCGCTTCCAGCGTGAGGCTCTGGACATTTCTCAGCGCCGAGGGCAAGTCCCCGCGCGAGGTGGTTCTCAAGCGCATCATTGATCGGTTCAAGGCGGCCAATCCGCGGGTATCCGTGGTCGTTGAATCACAGCCGTTCCAGGAACTGGAGACCAAATTCGTTGCTGCCGCAGCGCAGCGACGCGCGCCGGACCTGATCTTCATGCGCGACACGTTTCTGAGTCTGGTCGTGAGCCGCAACGTATTGGCCGATCTCAATGAAGTGCTGTCGGCGGATTTCAAGCGAACGGCAATCCCTGACATGTACGAGGTTTTCGTCCGCAAGTCAGTCTACGACGGCAAGCTACAGTCCCTGCCACTCTGGCCCTCGCCGGCCCAGACCATCTTTTACCGCAAGGACGCCTTGCGCGAAATCGGGCTCGAGAAACCACCCCTGACATGGAAAGAGTTCGCTCCTGCCGCCGGGAGATTGACCAAAGGCGACCGGCTCGGTTTCGGCCTTCCTACCAGCGACAACAGCGTTTCGGCCTTCATCAACATGATGACGGGCTTTGGCCCGAATATCTTCGATCCCGCCACCGGGCAGATCGACCTTTTGGGTGGGCAGGCCCTGGAAACTGCCGACACGGTGAGGGCCCTGGTGAGGAACAAGGCGCTGTCCAAGACGCTGCTCAATGCCATGGGTGACGACATCCAGGACCAATTCGCCGCCGGCCGATTTGCGATGGCGCAGGCGTTTACGCCGCGCTTTCAACAATACAAGTCCATCGCAGCCGGCTACAACGCCAACGAGCTTGCCATCTCACCCTGGCCAGCGTTCGGTGACCGCCCGCCAGCTGCCTTGCTCGGCCCGTACTGGACCGTCGGGCTTTCGGCCCAGTCCGAAAACAAGGCGGCGGCCGCCGCGTTCCTGGAGGCGCTCTACAGTCCCGAAGCCTCCATGGAGTGGGCCAAGACGGCTGGACTGGTGCCGGACCGGAGGTCGGTCATGTCCGATTCATGGTTCAAGCAGCCAGAGGCCTCGAATATCGCCCAGTTCGTTTCCATCCTTTCAAGCCCGGGCGCCATGGTATTTCCGCAAAAGCTCCCCGATGTGACGAAACTGTTCACCGTGCTGAACGGTGCACTGCAGGAACTGATCGGCACCGAGGAGGCGCCAAGGGCGATCCTGGGACGGGCCAAGGCGTCGCTGGGCTGGTGATGCCGGCAAACCCTGGCCACAACACGGACGCCAGGCACCCTGGCCAGGTCATGCCGCGCTCGATCGAGGCGGCCAACCGAACCGCGCGCCGGGTCGGTGTCGCCCTGGTCGGCCCCGGCCTAGGTTTGGTCATAGCAGTCAATATATTGCCGGCTTTCTACGGCTTCTACTTGAGCTTGAGAAAGGTGTTTTTCTTTCAGGACGACGGCTTCATTGGGCTTGAGAACTACATCGTACTTTTTCAGTCTCCCTCTACCTGGCAGGCCATCGGTCGCTCGCTGACTTTCACCTTCGGATCGCTGGCGCTTGCCGTTCCGGTGGCGCTGCTGGTGGCCCTGGGCGTGCGCCAGCTCGGCGCCCGGGGACGCCTGTTGCTCACCGTGTTACTGGTGCCTTGGGCGATGAGTCCGATCGTTGTGGCCCTGTTGTGGAAATGGATTCTGCTTCCGTCCCCCGGCGGCCTCGCCACCAGCATCCTGGCCTTTGCC
>NZ_JANNMI010000151.1:0-3684 GCF_031397715.1 Roseateles sp. | reverse complement strand
CCACATCTTCCTGAACACCGTCGATGGCCGAGTACTCGTGAAGTACACCGGCGATCGTTACTTCCGTCGGCGCATAACCCACCATCGACGACAACAGCACCCGCCGCAGAGCATTGCCTAGCGTATGGCCGTAACCACGCTCGAAAGGCTCCAAGGTCACCTTGGCACGGTGGCCGCCAAGTGGCTCCACATTGATCGATTTGGGTTTGAGCAGATTGGTTTGCATGAAGTCTTTCTTTCAATACCCTCGGTTCGTTACACCGATAAGGCTGAGGGACCAACCGGGCGTCGCCGCGATAGGGCCGACCCAGACGAGGGAAAGCCGACCGCACCCGTTGAGGGTGCCGCCGGCAGCTGCAAAACGATTAACGCGAGTACAACTCAACGATCAACGACTCGTTGATCTCAGCGCCGAACTCGTCGCGATCAGGAGCCTTCTTGAAGACGCCTTCCAGCTTCGCAGCATCAACCGTCACCCAGGCCGGCAAGCCAATCGACTCGGCCAACTTCATAGCGTCGATGATGCGCAACTGCTTCTTGGACTTCTCGCGCACAGCAACGGTGTCACCGGCCTTCACCAAGTAAGAAGCGATATTGACGACTTCACCGTTGACGGTGATGCCCTTGTGCGAGACCAACTGGCGGCTTTCGGCACGGGTCGAGCCGAAGCCCATCCGGTACACGACGTTGTCCAGCCGCGACTCAAGCAGTGACAGCAGGTTGGAGCCGGTCGAGCCTTTGCGGCGCTCGGCTTCGGCGAAGTAGCGGCGGAACTGACGCTCCAGAATGCCGTACATGCGCTTGACCTTCTGCTTTTCACGCAGTTGCAGACCGAAGTCCGACGTGCGCTGGCCAGAGGTACGGCCATGCTGACCGGGCTTGGAATCAAACTTTGCCTTGTCCCCGATGGCGCGACGTGCGCTCTTCAGAAACAGGTCCGTGCCTTCGCGACGGGAGAGTTTGCACTTGGGGCCTAAATAACGTGCCACTTTAGATTTCCTTTTTTTTCTGACGCACGGCCCGTCGGCGCATGCGCGAGTCTGGCCCTATCTTAGTCGGCTCAGACGGTGGTATTGAAGAATCCCATCGCACAAACGGGATTCAACGAAACGGCCGGCGCGGCACTTGCGTGCCCGCCGGCGCGGGATAACTTTCGATTATCGCAGAATTCGCATCTTTGGCAAAAGCCTTAGATACGACGACGCTTTTGTGGGCGGCAACCGTTGTGCGGAACCGGAGTCACGTCAGAGATCGAGTTGATCCGGATGCCAAGAGCACCCAGTGCACGAACCGAGGACTCACGGCCTGGGCCTGGGCCCTTGATCTTGACATCAAGATTTTTGATGCCTTGATCTTGTGCGGCACGTCCGGCAACTTCAGCCGCGACCTGAGCAGCGAAAGGCGTCGACTTGCGCGAGCCCTTGAAGCCTTGGCCGCCACTGGAAGCCCAGGACAGCGCGCCGCCTTGACGGTCAGTGATCGTAATGATCGTATTGTTGAACGACGCGTGTACGTGAGCGATGCCATCGGCAACGTTCTTACGAACCTTCTTACGGACGCGTTGTGCAGCCGAGTTATTGGGTGCTTTTGCCATCTTGATCTTCTTTCTGTGCTAGCCGCAGATCACTTCTTACCCGTAGCAGCCGACTTGCGCGGGCCTTTACGAGTGCGAGCGTTCGTACGGGTGCGCTGACCGCGCATGGGCAAACCACGACGATGACGGAAACCACGGTAGCAACCGAGATCCATCAAACGCTTGATGTTGATAGACATCTCGCGGCGCAGGTCGCCTTCGATGGTCATCGCCCCCACTGTTTCACGAATCTTTTCGAGATCGGAATCGGTGAGGTCTTTGACCTTCTTGTCGAATGGAATACCGCAAGAAGTACAGATCTTCTGTGCCGTCGTACGGCCAACACCGTAGATGGAAGTCAGACCGATCTCTGTATGCTTATGCGGCGGAATGTTAATACCAGCAATGCGTGCCATGTGGTTCCTCTAAATCGCTCGTGTCGTGCTGCAATCAGCCCTGGCGCTGTTTGTGGCGGGGATCTGTACAGATCACACGCACCACGCCCTTGCGGCGGATGATCTTGCAATTGCGGCACATCTGCTTGACGGATGCCGAAACTTTCATGGTCTACTCCTTGACCTACAAAAATGCGCTGAATGCGCGTAACCGGGGAATAGAAATGCTCACTTCGCCCGGAACACGATGCGAGCACGACTCAAGTCGTACGGGGTTAATTCAACGGTGACTTTATCGCCTGGCAAAATACGAATGTAGTGCATCCGCATTTTTCCGGAGATATGCCCGAGAACAACATGCCCGTTCTCCAGCTTCACACGAAACGTGGCATTGGGCAGATTCTCGAGAATCTCACCTTGCATTTGAATGACGTCGTCTTTCGCCATGCCTTCGTTTCTGTTCTGATGGATCTTGGTTGAACAATGGTTCAGCTTTTCAGCTGGCCTTGAAATTTGCCTTCTTCAGCAGCGAATCGTACTGCTGACTCATCACGTAAGACTGCACCTGAGCCCAGAAGTCCATGGTGACCACAACAATGATCAGCAAGGATGTACCGCCAAAATAGAACGGCACGTTGTACTTCAAGGTCAAGAATTCCGGCAACAAACACACACCTGTGATGTATATCGCGCCAGCCAAAGTCAAACGGGACAAGATCTTGTCAATATGCTTTGCAGTCTGCTCACCTGGTCGAATACCAGGAATGAACGCACCACTCTTCTTCAGATTGTCTGCAGTCTCGCGGCTATTGAAAACAAGCGCCGTGTAGAAGAAGCAGAAGAACACTATCGCACTGGCGTACAGCAAGACATAGATGGGTTGCCCCGGACTCACCATACCAGCAAGATCTTTCAACCAGCGAAGACTATCACCCGTCGCAAACCAACTCACCACAGTCGTGGGGAGCAAAATAATAGACGACGCGAAAATAGGTGGGATCACCCCTGCCATATTCAACTTCAACGGCAAGTGTGAGCTCTGCCCGCCATAAACCTTATTCCCCACCTGCCGCTTGGCGTAATTCACCAAGATTTTCCTCTGACCGCGCTCAACAAACACCACCAAGTAGGTGACTGCAACGACCACAGAAATAATGAACAGCGAAGAAACTGGGCCCATCGCGCCGGTCCGCACCAACTCAAGCAGACCACCCACTGCGCCAGGCAAGCCAGAAGCGATACCAGCGAAGATCAGGATGGAGATTCCATTACCCAAACCGCGTTCGGTAATTTGCTCGCCCAACCACATCAGAAACATCGTGCCAGCAACCAAGCTAGACACCGCTGTGAGGCGGAATCCAAACCCTGGACTGATCACCAAGCCGGCTGAACTTTCCAAGGCCAGTGCGATACTCAACGACTGGAACAGCGCCAAACCCAAGGTACCGTAACGTGTGTACTGGGTGATCTTGCGACGTCCAGACTCGCCCTCCTTCTTCAACGACTCCAAAGCCGGCACCACATATGTCATCAGTTGGATGACGATGGAGGCGGAAATGTAGGGCGTAATGCCCAGCGCGAAGACGGTGAAGCGCGACAGCGCCCCTCCAGAGAACATATTGAACAGACTCAGGATGCCGCCCTCCTGACCCTTGAATGCGCCCAACAGCACCAGCAATAGCCAAGGTACAGGCGGCAACAGCAGGCTGCTGAGCA
>NZ_JANNMI010000118.1:0-8643 GCF_031397715.1 Roseateles sp. | reverse complement strand
CTGATTGTGGTGTCGCCGCGTTTCGGCACGGTGTCGCCCTGGGCTTCCAAGGCGACCGATATTGCCCACAACTGCGGTCTGGCGGTGCGCCGGGTGGAGCGGGTGCTGGAGTACCGTGTGACGCTCAAAGCGGGTTTGCTGAGTAAACCGAGCCTGCTTGATGCGCAACTGGCGCAGATTGGCACCCTGCTGCATGACCGCATGACCGAGAGTGTGATGTTTGACCGCGCTGTTGCGCTGGGCCTGTTCACCGAGTTGTATCCTGCACCCATGGCGCATGTGGACGTTTTGCAAGGCGGCAAGGCGGCGCTGGAGTCGGCCAACACCACTTTTGGCCTGGCGCTGTCGGTGGACGAGATCGACTATCTGGAAGCGGCCTTCAAGCAGCTCGGCCGCAACCCCAGCGATGTCGAGCTGATGATGTTCGCGCAGGCCAATTCCGAGCATTGCCGCCACAAGATCTTCAACGCCAAGTTCACCGTCGACGGCGCCCTGCAGCCGCTGAGCTTGTTCGGCATGATCCGCAACACCGAGAAGCTCAGTCCTCAGCACACCATCGTGGCCTACTCGGACAACTCGTCCATCATGGAAGGCCATGTGATCGAGCGCTGGATGCCGGCCGGTGACGAACGCGCGCCACAGTATCAGGCGCGCGAGGAAACCGCCCATGTTTTGATGAAGGTCGAGACCCACAACCACCCGACCGCGATCTCGCCGTTTCCGGGTGCCTCGACCGGCGCCGGCGGCGAGATCCGCGACGAGGGTGCCACCGGCCGCGGCGCCAAGCCCAAGGCCGGCCTGACCGGTTTCTCGGTCTCGAACCTGCGTCTGCCGGGCTTGAGCGAGCCTTGGGAGCAAGCCGATATCGGCAAGCCCTCGCACATCGCCAGCGCGCTGCAAATCATGATCGAGGGGCCTTTGGGTGGTGCCGCCTTCAATAACGAATTCGGCCGCCCGGCCTTGGCCGGTTATTTCCGCGTCTACGAGCAGGAAGTCGATGGCGTGCAACGCGGTTATCACAAGCCCATCATGATTGCCGGCGGCCTGGGAGCGATCCGCAGCGACCAGACCCACAAGATTGAATTCCCGGCCGGCTCGCTGTTGATCCAGCTCGGCGGCCCCGGCATGCGCATCGGCATGGGCGGCAGCGCTGCGAGCTCGATGGCGGCCGGCACCAACACGGCCGACCTGGACTTCGACTCGGTGCAGCGCGGTAACCCCGAGATCGAGCGGCGTGCGCAGGAGGTCATCAACCATTGCTGGGGTCTGGCCGAGCGCAACCCGATTTTGGCGATCCACGACGTCGGCGCCGGCGGTATCTCGAATGCCTTCCCCGAGTTGGTCAATGACGCGGGTCGGGGCGCGCGCTTTGATTTGCGCAAGGTGCCGCTGGAGGAGTCCGGCCTGGCGCCCAAGGAAATCTGGTGCAACGAGAGCCAGGAGCGCTATGTCTTGGCGATAGCGCCCGGCAGCCTTGAGTTGTTCACCACGATGTGCGAGCGCGAGCGCTGCCCATTTGCCGTCGTCGGCGTGACGACCGAGGCGCGTGAATTGATCTTGGAAGATGGGCCTGAAGGCGAGCGCGCCATCGACATGCCGATGGAGGTTTTGCTGGGCAAGCCGCCCAAGGTGCACCGCGACGTGACCCGCGTCGCGCGCGACGGCGGCGTGCTGGCTTTGACCGGTGTCGATCTGGCCACCGTGGCGCTGGACGTGCTGCGTCACCCGACCGTCGCGTCCAAGCGCTTTTTGATCACCATCGGCGACCGCACCGTTGGCGGCCTGAATTCGCGCGACCAGATGGTCGGCCCCTGGCAGGTGCCGGTGGCCGACTGCGCGGTCACGCTGGCCGACTTCAAGGGCTTTGCCGGCGAGGCCTTTGCGATGGGTGAACGCACGCCGTTGGCGGCCGTCAATGCAGCCGCCAGCGGGCGCATGGCGGTGGCCGAAAGCATCACCAATTTGCTCGCCGCACCGATCGAGTTGCCGCGCGTCAAGCTGTCGGCCAACTGGATGGCGGCTTGCGGCGAGCCGGGCGAGGACGCTGCGTTGTTTGACACCGTCAAGGCGGTCGGCATGGACTTGTGCCCTGAGCTGGGCATCTCGATCCCGGTCGGCAAGGATTCGCTGTCGATGCGCACGCGCTGGTCAGATGCTAACGGCGCGGTTCAGCAGGTCACCGCGCCGGTGTCGCTGATCATCACCGCCTTCGCGACGATCCAGGATGTCCGGGCCACGCTGACGCCGCAGCTGCGTACCGATCAAGGTGACACCAGCCTGATCCTGGTCGACCTCGGCGCCGGCCAGCACCGCATGGGCGGCTCCATCCTGGCGCAAGCGCTGAATCAGTTCGGCGGCCCCGTGCCCGATCTGGACGACGCCGCACAGTTGAAGAGTTTGGTCAATGCCGTCAACGAGTTGCGCGCTTCGGCCAAATTGCTGGCTTATCACGACCGCGGTGACGGCGGCCTGTGGGCGACGGCCTGCGAGATGGCATTTGCCGGCCATGTCGGCGTCAGCCTGAATGTGGACATGCTGATCACCGAGGGCGACGGCGTCAGCGACAGCCGCGCCGACACCGGCGACGCCAAGAACTGGGCGGGGCAGGTGAGCGCCCGCCGCGAGGAGCTGACGCTGAAGGCCTTGTTCAACGAAGAGCTCGGCGTCGTCTTGCAGGTGCGCACCACGGACCGCGACGCGGCGCTGCAGGTTTTGCGCGCGCATGGGCTGTCCAAGCTCAGCCATGTGGTGGGCAAACCCAATGGCAATGGCTGCATGGAAGTCTGGCGCGACGCGAAGAAGGTCTTCAGCGCGCCCCTCGAAACCTTGCACAAGGTTTGGGACCAGGTCTCCTGGCGCATCAATCAGCTGCGCGACAACCCGGCCTGCGCCGACAGCGAACATGCGCTGACCGGCTTGGCCAGTGACCCCGGCCGCCATGTGCATCTGAGCTTTGATCCGCAAGAGGATGTGGCCGCGCCGTTCATCAATGTCGGCGCCAAGCCCAGACTAGCCATCCTGCGCGAGCAGGGCGTCAATTCGCATGTCGAGATGAGTTATGCGATGGCCAAGGCCGGCTTTGATACCTATGACGTGCACATGAGCGATCTGCAGTCCGGCGCAGTCACCCTTGCGCAGTTCAAGGGTTTCGTGGCCTGCGGCGGCTTCAGCTACGGCGACACCCTGGGTGCCGGCGAAGGCTGGGCCCGCTCGGTGATGTTCAACCCGGTCTTGGCCGAGCAGTTCAAGGCCTTCTTCGCGCGCCAAGACAGCTTCGCTTTGGGCGTCTGCAATGGCTGCCAGATGATGGCCGCACTCTCACCCATCATCCCCGGCGCACAAGACTGGCCCAAGTTCACGCGCAACAAGAGCGAGCAGTTCGAGGCCCGCTTGGCGATGGTCGAGGTGCTGGACAGCCCCAGCCTGTTCTTCAAGGGCATGGCAGGCTCGCGGCTGCCAATCGCGATCGCGCACGGCGAAGGTTTTGCCGACTTCTCGCAGCGCGGTGACTCCGCAAAAGTAGCGCGCGCCATGCGCTTCGTCGACCATCACGGCCAGCCGACCGAGACCTATCCGCTCAACCCCAACGGCAGCCCCGACGGCCTGACCTCGGTGACCACCGCCGACGGCCGCTTCACCGTCTTGATGCCGCACCCGGAGCGCGTGTTCCGCAATGTGCAAATGAGCTGGACCTCGGGCGGCATCAGCGAGCTGAGCCCGTGGATGCGGATGTTCCGCAACGCCCGCCGCTGGGTGGCTTGATCTAAGGAGCCACGAAAGGCAGCCGCATCACAAAGCGGCTGCCCGCTCCCCATTCGCTGTGCAGCTCGATCTGGCCGCCCAGGATGCCGGTGACGATGTTGTAGACGATATTCAGGCCCAGGCCGGTGCCGCCGGCGCCCATCTTGGTGGTGAAGAAGGGATCAAACGCGCGCCGCCTCACTTCGGCCTTCATACCGCTGCCGTTGTCGGCGACGATCAGGGTGAAGTGGCTGTCATCCACTGCCTCCGCCTGGATGGAGATGCGCGCAGCCGCCAGCCTGCCGTCAAACGCATGCAAGCTGGCATTGAGGATGAGGTTGGTCAGGACTTGACCCAGCGGGCCGGGGAAGCTGTCCAGCTGCTGCGCCGGCGTCAGCGACACCTCGACCGTGACCTCGATACCCGCCTTGCGCAGCTGGCTGCGCAACAGGCTCAGCACATCGCCCACCACCGATTGCAAGCCGAAGCGACGCCGCTGCGCCGAGGTTTGGTCGACCGAAATTTGTTTGAAATGCGCCACCAACTCATTCGCGCTGGCCATGCTGCGCAACATGATGCTGCTGGCCGTTTGCGCATCAGTCAGATAGGCTTCGAAGGCCGAGCGGCGCAGCTGGCCGGCCTCGAAGTTGGCCCGCATCTGCTGGGTCAGGTCATCCAGCGTGGAGGCGGTGGTCAGGCAATTCCCCAGCGGCGTGTTCAACTCATGCGCGATGCCGGCCACCAAGGAGCCTAAAGCCGCCATTTTTTCCGAACGCAGCAACTCGTCTTGGGCGCGGCTCAGCGTACTCAGCGCCAACGTCAACTCGGCCGTGCGGTGCGCGACGCGCGATTCCAGCTCGGCGTTCAGGCCCGCCAGCTCACGCTGGGCACGTCGCTGGGCGCTGATGTCACGGGCCAGCCCCAAAAAGCCACTGACCTCGCCGCTCTGCGTCAGCACCATGCTGATGGTCAGCGAAACTTCCAAGTGGCTGCCATCGCGCCGCACATAGGTCCAGACCCGCGTGTCGCTGCCGTTGCGACGGGCCGGCTCTTCAAAAACTTCAAAGCCGCTGATGGTTCGGCCGTAGAGCCGGCTGAGCTCGGCGGCGCGGGCAGCGATCTCGTCGGCAAGATGGAAGCAATGCGGTGACTGGCCCAGCATCTCGGCTTCCGCGTAACCCAGCATCTGCTCGGCACCGCGGTTGAACAAGTTGATCCGGCCCTGCTGGTCGGTGGCGACGATGGCGAACTCCTGCGCCGCGTTCAGCACCGCCTGCAAGCGGTCCAGGGCCAGCGTCAAGGCGGCCTTGGATTCGCGCAAATCCGCCTCGGCCAGCTTGCCCGCGGTGATATTTCGGCCTGTGCCGCGGTAGCCTTTGAAGCGGCCCGCCGCGTCGAACACGGCCGCGCCTGAAATGCTCACGTGCCGCAAACTGCCATCCTCCGCATACTGTGCGTATTCGAAACTACGGAACGATTGATGCTGCTCGACCGCCGCAATATGGGCGCTCCAGTCGGTGCCGGGCGCCAGGGCCGGCGACTCCCAGCGTTTGAGCCCTAACAGCTGCGGGCTGCCGACTTGGGTGGAAGCTTCGGTCGAGCGTGAGGTGAAGCTCAAGCGGAAGTGCTCGTCCTGCTCCCAGACCCAGTCCGCCGACAGGTCGGTCAGGCTGCGAAAGCGCGACTGCGCGGCCTCCAGCTCCGCCTGGGTGCGCAGGCCTTGGGCTATTTGCTGCGCCAAAATTTGGTTCTGCGCCAGCAACATGCGGCGTCGGTAAACCAGCAGAGCCACCAGCGCGCTCAAGGCCAGGCTGACCAAGAGGCTGGCCGCAAACTCCACGTTATAGACTTTGGAGCGCCAGCTGAGTGGCGTGTGGGGCACGGCCGCGATGGACCAGGTGGCGCCCGGTAACTGCACCGACTGCTGCACCGCCGTTGGCAGCGCCGCCAAGCCGGGGTCTCCCCAGACCGGCGCACCCAAGGTCTTGCGGTCAATCTGCAGCTGAAACACCGCCAGCCGCCAGCTCGGGTGCGGGGCTAGGCCGGCCGCCTGCACAAACTCATCCTTGTCCGCGACCACCGAGATCACACCCCAGTAAACATGGCGTTTTGTGCCGCTGGCGTCCTGGATCGGCAGGAACACCGGCGTGCGCTGGATCAGCCCCAAACCGCCCTGTACCAACTTGACCGGGCCGACCAGCAAGGACTCTCCGTTGGCCCGCGCGGCCTGCACCTGGGCGTATTGGACCGGAATGTCGCGGTAGCGCAGATTCAGCACCGCCTCATTGCCTGCCAGTGGATAGACATAACGAGCAATGTCATCGGGCGCGGTGACGATGCTGCGCACCTGGGGCAGCAGGTTGACAACGCGCCGGTTGAGCGCCTCGAACCTGTCGTTGGAGATGCCACCGTCGAGTTGAATCATCGCCTCCAGCCCGACGGTGGGGCTGAAGGTCGCCTGCGCCACTGCCTCCAGGCGGGTGCGGATGGCGCTCAACTCATGGTTGACCAGGGCCTGCTCGCTGCTCACCTGCTGGGCCTGGCGCGCCAGAGCCAAGACGCTGGACAAGAGGGCAGCGCCCAAGCCCGTCAACAACGCGGGCCAATAGGCCAGCAGACTGAAGGGTAGGGCGGTGCGTGCCAACACTGCGGCGTCAGCGGCTTGGACCTCGCTTGGGGTTTGACTCATGCTTGTGACCGCTGCTGCCCACTCTGAATTTGACCTGCTTTGACGGTAACACAGGGGCTGGATTGGGCATCGCTTTAGACTGTGCGCCTTTGAGTCGACGAGATCCCGCCGCGTGTCCGCCCCTGCAAGCACTCTCCAACCTCGCCACCCCCGCCTCGACGCGCTGCGCGGCGCCGCCATCGTCTGGATGGCCGGCTTTCATTTAGTCTTCGATTTGAATCATTTCGGCTGGATTCGTCAGGACTTTTACCGTGATCCGTTCTGGACCGGTCAGCGTACTTTGATCGTCAGCCTGTTCCTGCTCTGCGCCGGCCTGGGCCAGGCCCTGGCTTTGCATCAGCGCTTGAGCTGGCCGCGCTTTTGGCGCCGTTGGGGCCAAGTGGCGGGCTGCGCTGCGCTGGTGTCGCTGGGCTCTTGGCTGATGTATCCGCGCAGCTTCATCAGCTTTGGCGTACTGCACGGTATGGCCGTGATGCTCTTGCTGCTGCGTTGGCTAGGCCCGCGGCTGTCGATACGGGCCTGCTGGCTGCTCGGCGCGGCGGCGCTGCTGGCGCCTTGGGTTTGGAGCCATCCTTTCTTTGATACGCGCTGGACCAACTGGCTGGGCCTGGTCACGCACAAGCCGATCGCCGAAGACTACGTGCCGGTGCTGCCCTGGATTGGCGTGCTGCTGTGGGGCTTTGCCTTGGGGCGCTGGCTGCTGCTCAAATACCCGCATGTGCTCAGCGCCGCACTGCCGGACGCGCTGTCGCCACTGGCCTGGTTGGGCCGCTGGTCGCTGACTTTCTACATGCTGCACCAGCCGGTTTTGATTGGATTGCTGACGCTTGCCGCTACGATGCGAGGATGAGCTCCAACAAAATTCTTTTCGGCTTTCATGCCGTCACCGTGCGCCTGAAGACGCACCCCACCTCGATCAGCGAAATCCATTACGACACCAGCCGGCGCGACCAGCGCATGCGGGCGTTTGTCGAGCGCGCCCGCGACGGCGGCGCCAAGCTGATCGACAGCGATGATGAGCGCCTGGCCAAGATCGCCGGCACCACCCGCCACCAAGGCGTGGTTGCCAAGGTGACCGCGCTGGCGATGCCGCAGTTTCTTGATGACGTGATCGAAACCATTGAGGGCATGCCCTTGGTGCTGGTGCTGGACGGCGTCACCGATCCGCACAACCTGGGTGCCTGCTTGCGCGTCGCCGACGGTGCCGGCGCTCATGCGGTGCTGGCGCCCAAGGACCATGCGGTGGGCCTCAACGCCACCGTCGCCAAGGTCGCCAGCGGCGCGGCCGAGACCGTGCCTTATCTGATGGTCACCAACTTGGCGCGCTCGCTCAAAGAGCTGAAGGAATACGACATCTGGGTGGTCGGCACCTCGGATCAAGCCGAAAAATCGATCTACGAGCTGGACCTGAATCGCCCGGTCGCCTTCGTCTTGGGTGCCGAGGGTGACGGCCTGCGTCAGCTGACCGCCAAGACCTGCGACGAGCTGGTGCGCATTCCGATGCAGGGTTCGGTCGAGAGCCTGAATGTGTCGGTGGCGGCGGGTGTGTGCTTGTTCGAAGCGCTGCGCCAGCGCACCACTTCATCATCAAACCAAGCGTCAAAACCATGACCGTCATCGAAGTTCAACACCCCCTGGTCAAACACAAGATCGGCCTGATGCGCGAGGCCGACATCTCGACCAAGAAGTTCCGCGAATTGACCGGCGAGGTCGGGCGTTTGCTGGCCTATGAGGCGACCGCCGATTTCCCGCTCGAAAAAACCACCATCAATTGCTGGAGCGGCGCTACCGAGGTCGACCAGATCGCCGGGCGCAAGGTCACCGTGGTGCCGATTCTGCGAGCTGGCTTAGGGATGATGGACGGCGTGCTGGACATGATCCCTAACGCCAAGATCAGCGTGGTCGGGCTCGCCCGCGACCATGAGACCTTGCAGCCGGTGCACTATTTCGAGCGCTTTGTTGGCCAGCTGGACGAGCGCACCGCCCTGATCGTTGACCCGATGCTGGCGACCGGCGGCTCGATGATCGCAACCATTGATTTGCTCAAGAAACGCGGTTGCAAGGACATCCGCGCGCTGGTGCTGGTGGCGGCCCCCGAAGGCGTGGCCGCGCTGGCCAAGGCGCACCCCGATGTGCGCTGCTGGACGGCGGCGATCGACAGCCACCTGAACGAAGTCGGCTACATCATCCCCGGCCTGGGCGATGCCGGCGAC
>NZ_JANNMI010000115.1:0-4880 GCF_031397715.1 Roseateles sp. | reverse complement strand
GCTGGCCTTGATGGTGATTCTTTGCGCGCTCGATGTCGCTTGGGCCGATACCTTGCAGCGTCTGCAGATCGACTCGCATTGGCTGTGCCTGCGTAGGCCCAAGCCGCATCCGATTGCGCGCACCGGCCTGCGCAGCATGTTGATGGCCTGGTCCCGCCAGATCAGCATACTCACCTGGCAACGCCGGCCCAATGTCAGCCATCATTTCGTGCGGCTGTGGCTGCAGTACGGCGCGCGGGGCGGCATCCGGCCACGCGTCGCACGCACGCTTGTTTGGTACGGCGTGACTTTGCTGGCGGTCGGCCTGCTGTTTGCCGGCCTCAGTGACGGCCAGATGCCCGAGGTGCCGGTGCGGGGCGACGAACACCGCCAACTGGTGCGCGCCACGCTATACGCCCTGGTGCTGCTGCTGCCACTGTTGGTGGTTGCCGTGGCCGATGCGACGCTGCTGGCGGTTCGCTTCATCGGCCATTTGAATGCCGGCCGCACGGTCTACCCGAGGCGCACGCTGCGCCATTTCGCCGAGGGTATGGGTACTGAGCAAGCCAATGAATGGTTGCAATGTCTTGCGGAGGATCCGGCGGAGCGCAAGCCCGGGAGCGTTGGGCCGCACAGTTTGCTCGACGATTGGATCGATGTGCAGGTGGTAGCAAAGCGCACCGAATATGTGTCGAAACTGGTGATCTGGCCCTTTGTGGTGGTGGCTCTGCTGATCGTGGCGCGCAGCCGCTTGTTTGACAACTGGGCCTTGACGCCGGCGATCGCCATCTCCATCGCCGTCTATCTGGGCTGGTTGATCATCTTGGCCGTCATGCTGAAGCTCGCCGCCGAGCAAACCCGCCGGCGCGTGCTGGCCAGCATGAACGAAGACCTGCGTTGGTTGGCCGGCGGCCCGGCCAAATCGGTGGCGCTGGTGGAGCCCTTCAAGCGCTTGATCAGCTCGGTCGAGAACAATCAAACCGGTGCGTTTGCGCCGATGTTTGATCAGCCCTTGTTGAAGGCCTTGTTGGTGCCCTTGGGCGGCGCCGGTGGCGCACAGCTGATTGATTACCTGCTGTTGGCGCGCTGATACGAGTTCAAATCCGTTGACACAGGTTGAAGCCATTAGACTGAGCACAGTTTTCACGGAGTTCAGCATGTTTGGAATCACCGACTACCCGGCATTTGCCTTGGCCATCATTGTGTTTTTGATGATCCCGGGGCCGGGGAACTTGGCCTTGATCACGTCCACCGGCAAGGGCGGCATACGCGGCGGCATGGCGGCCACGCTGGGCGTGATCGCCGGTGACCAAATTCTGATGTGGATGGCGGTGGCCGGCGTGGCCGCGCTGCTAACGGCTTACCCGAGCGCCTTTCATGCGGTGCAATGGCTGGGCGCAGCCTATCTGGCCTACTTAGGCGCGCGGATGATCTTGGCCAAGCCCGGTGCGGCGCCGCTGCTCAATATTCGCCCGCGTGACTACTTCAAACAAACCGTCTTGATCACCTTGCTCAACCCCAAGGCCATCATTTTCTATATGGCGTTTTTCCCCTTGTTTGTCAGCCCAACGCGGCATCAGGGTTTGCTGACCTTCGCCGCCATGGCTCTGACGATCGCGCTGCTGACTTTTGTCTATGGTCTGGTGATGGTGTTGCTGACCCACCACCTGGCCGAGCGCATGCGCGCCAATCCGGTCGTCGGCAGCTGGCTGAACCGGATCGCGGGCTTGTTCCTGGTGGGCTTCGGGGTCAAGTTGGTGCTGAGCAAATGAGCGAGAGCGGCGGGCAGCTTCAGCCACGACGGCGTCAGCCATGCACATCGGCATCCTGACCGGCGGCGGCGATTGCCCGGGCCTGAATGCGGTGATTCGGGCCGTCAGCTTGGCGCTGATCACCCAATGCGGCGCCCGCGTCAGCGGCGTTCGCCGCGGCTTTCTGGGCCTGCTGGAACATCAGGTCTTGGCGCTCGACCCGGGCGTGGTCGGCGGCATCCTGGCCCAGGGCGGCACCATTCTGGGTACGCACAACCGTTGTGACCCGTTTCACTATTTCGCTGCCGGCGGCGCCGATGTATCCGCTGAGTTGATGGCTTATGTTCAAGAACTGGGTCTGGACGGCCTGGTCGTGATCGGCGGCGACGGCTCAATGGCGATTGCCGACAAGCTCAGCCGCATCGGCCTGCCGATTGTTGGCGTGCCCAAGACCATCGACAACGATCTGTGTTTGACCGACCGCAGCTTCGGATTCGACAGCGCGGTGGCGATTGTGGCGGAGGCCTTGGACCGGCTGGAGACCACCGCGCGCAGCCATGGCCGGGTGATGATTGCCGAGACGATGGGGCGTTATGCCGGCTGGATTGCGCTGGCGGGCGGTATTGCCGGAGCGGCCGATGTGATTCTGATTCCTGAGCTGCCCTACAGCGTGGAGGCGGTGGCTGAGGTTTGTCGGCGGCGGGAGCAACAAGGCGCGGGCCACACCTTGATTTGTATTGCAGAAGGTGCACATCCACACGACTCCGCGATGGTTGTCAGCCAGACCTTGGCGGATAGCCCTGACCCGCTGCGGCTCGGCGGCGTCGGCGCGGTGCTGGCCCATCAATTGCAAGGCATGCTGAGCAGCGAGGTGCGTTCAACCTTGTTGGGTCATGTGCAGCGGGGCGGCGCGCCGACCGCGTTTGACCGCATCTTGGCGACCCAGTTCGGCTGGGCTGCGGCGCAACTGGTGAAAGACCGACGTTTCGGCCGCATGGTGGTGTTGCAGGGCAGCGAGATGCGCGATGTGGCCTTGGCCGAGGTGGCGGGGCGCAATCGCCTGGTGCCCTTGGATCACCCATGGCTGCTGGCCGCGCGCAGCTTAGGGCTATCGCTGGGACAAACTAGCTGAGGGGCGCTGCAGTGCCAAGTGTTCGCACTCCGGCACGTCGCAGTTGTCACAGGTCCAGCGCCATTCGGGCAGCGCCTCTTGCCTGTCGCTGAGACGCGTAAACAAGCCGCGCTTTGGCATTGAACGGGCCTTCAAAAAGGGTGTGGCGGCGTTCAAGGCCGCCTCTGTTCTGGCTGGACCCGAACCGGCCACCACAGCCCAGCCCAGGCCCGCATTCAGCAGCGCTGCCCGGATCAAGGCATCGACAGGGCCCCGCACCTGTGGGCCGTCACGCTGCAGGCCGTCGGCCATCCAGGGCAGGTCCAGGGCGGTCAACAGCGTCAGCGCGCAGCGGCGGTGAAAAGCCTGTGCGTCGGCCAGCAAGCTGCTGTCATTGAACAGGTATTGGCTGTAGACGGCGGTCATCAAGGCGGTGGTGTCGCAAATGACGATGTCATGCAGCGTAGCCGCGGCGTCGATTTGCGCCGTCTGAGTGGCCGCGATGGCGCTTTGCTCGGCCGCACTCGGCGTGCGGCCGGCGGCCTCGCACCAGGCGCGCAATACTTCCGGGACCCAGGTGCAACGCAGGCCGGTGGCTTCGGTCAAGCGCAGGGTCAGGTCTTGCGCCAGCGCTGATTTGCCGGTGCTCTCGGCGCCGACGATGGCGATCAGCAAGGCCGTCATTGAGTCTTAGCTGGCGACCGCGGGCTGAGCGATCCGTTGCGCCCAAGCCCGCCAGCCGGCCACCGACATCGGGATGAAGACCGCATACAGCAGCACCGTCAACCAATAGCCCTTGTAGGCGAACAGGGCCACGCTGACCACATTGACCAGCACCCAGACACTCCAGTTTTCCTGGTATTTGCGTGCCAGCAGCCACTGGCCCAAGAGGCTGGCCACGGTCGGGAATGCATCCCAGAACGGCACTTGTGAGTCGGTCTGGTGCTGCAGAAAAAAGCCCAGCGCCGGCCAGGCCAGCAGGGTCGCCAGCACGGCCGCAGCGATGCCTTGCGGGCTCAGTCGCCGTACCCGCAGCGCTTGGCCGTCGTCGCCTTTGCCGCGCAGCCATTGCCACCAGCCCCACAGCGCCAGTGCTGCGAACAGCAGTTGCAGCGAGGCCTCGCCGTAGAGCTTGCCGCTCCAAAACAAGATGAAGTAGAGCAGCGAGCTTGCGATCGCCAAGGGCCAGGCCAGCATGTGAACCCGCATATTGCAGAAAACCATCCAGACCGCCAGCGCAAAAGCGAGCAGTTCGACCCAGGTGATGGGGCTGCCGAGCAGCTCGAAGGCCGGCAAGAGTAGCGCGTCCATGGCAATCAATCGGCTTGCGGCCTAACGGCGAATTTGGACGAATATTTCGTCTGGCTTGATCATGCCCAGCTCGAAGCGGGCCTTCTCCTCGACCATCTCCAGGCCTTCGCGCAGGTCGCGCAACTCGGCTTCGAGTTGGGCATTGCGCTGCTTGGCCAGCTCATTCTCGGCCTGCGCTTTCGTCAAAACATCGCGCAACTCCACACCGCGCGGCAGGCTACCCTTGCCCAACCAGAGTTGGGCTTGGATGGCCAGCAAAAATGCGGCGAGGATGATGCTGATGACTTTCACGGCGGCAGTTTAGCCGAGCAAAAGCTAAATCAAATCAGCGTAGATTGTAAAAAGCGGCGCGGCCAGGGTAGTAGGCGATATCGCCCAGGTCTTCTTCGATGCGCAAGAGCTGGTTGTACTTGGCCATGCGGTCCGAACGGCTGAGTGAGCCCGTCTTGATCTGACCGGCGTTGGTGCCCACGGCGATGTCGGCAATGGTCGAGTCCTCGGTCTCGCCCGAGCGGTGCGAGATCACGGCGGTGTAGCCGGCGCGCTTGGCCATCTCGATCGCGGCGAAGGTCTCGGTCAAGGTGCCGATCTGGTTGATCTTGATCAGGATCGAGTTGGCGATGCCGCGGTCGATGCCCTCCTGCAGGATCTTGGTGTCGGTGACGAACAGGTCGTCGCCGACCAGCTGCACCTTCTTGCCGAGCACGTTGGTGAGATGGGCCCAGCCG
>NZ_JANNMI010000100.1:0-1911 GCF_031397715.1 Roseateles sp. | reverse complement strand
GCGGCAGGGCCGGCTTGAGCTGCGCAACGTCAACTCCTGCACCCAGTTTTTAACCACGCTGGACGGCCAGGCCCTGCTGACGGTGCAGGACCTGGGCTCGTCCACCAACTTGAACCCGGTGCAGCAGGCCCTTGTCGACTGCCACGGCTCGCAATGCGGGTTTTGCACCCCCGGCTTTGCGATGACGCTGCAGGCCTGCTATGAAAAGCACAGCGCGGCCGGCAGCCGCCCGACGCGCCAGCAACTGGCCGACGATCTGGCCGGCAATTTGTGCCGCTGCACCGGCTACCGGCCGATTCTGGATGCGGGGGAGAAAATGTTTGAGCTGCCTGCCAAGCGTTTGGATCTCACCGCAATCACGGCAGCACTCACGCAGCTGCAAGCCGATGACTCTTTGCATTATTCAGCGCCTAACCCGGCGTTCCATCAGCGCATCGACAGCTTCGATGCGCCGCGCAGCCTGGCCGCGCTGGCCGCCTTGGTCGAAAGCAAACCGGCAGCCCGCCTGCTGGCCGGCTCCACCGATATCGGCCTGTGGGTCAACAAGCAGTTCCGCGACCTGGGCGACCTGATTTATATCGGTGCAGTCCAAGAGTTACGCCAAATTCGCGCGCAGCCCTTTCAAGGCCAAGCCGGGCTATGGATAGGCGCCGGCGCTTCGCTTGAAGACGCCTGGGCGGCCTTGACCGCGGCCGCTCCCGGCTTGCGCGAGCTGTGGCTGCGCTTTGCGTCGCCGCCGGTGCGCCAAGCCGGCACCCTGGGCGGCAATATCGCCAATGGCTCGCCGATCGGCGACGGCGCGCCGGCCTTGATGGCGCTGGGCGCCGAGCTGGTTTTGCGACTTGGCACGCAGCAGCGGCGGATCAAGCTGGAGGATTTCTATCTCGGCTATATGCAAAAGGACTTGCGGCCCGGCGAGTTCATCGAGGCCATGCACCTGCCGCTGCCCAGCGCCGACTGGCGCCTGCGGGCCTACAAGATTGCCAAGCGTTATGACAGCGATATCTCGGCGGTCTGCGCGGTGCTGGCCATCCGGCTGGATGGCGAGTTAGTCACCGAAGCGCGGTTGGTGTTCGGCGGCATGGCGGCGGTGGTCAAACGGGCAAAAGGGGCCGAGGCGGCTTTGCTGGGCAAGCCCTGGAGCGGGGAGAACTTAAGCGCCGCCCAAGCCGCGCTGGGGCAGGACTTCACGCCCATGAGCGACGCCCGCGCCAGTAGCGCCTACCGGATGCAGGTGGCGCAGAACCTGTTGCGCCGACTCTGGTTGGAGACGCGTGCTGATGCGCCGTTGGCGGCCAGCGACTTGAGCGTCTGGCAAGTGATTTCGTTCGGGAGCGCCGCATGAGCGCCCATGATCAAGTGGGTGTCAGCCGCCCGCACGAGTCGGCAGCGCTACATGTGTCGGGCGAGGCCATCTACACCGATGACATCGCCGAAGTTCAGGGCACGCTGCATGCGGCGCTCGGCCTGTCGCCGGTCGCACATGGAAAGCTGCTGGAAATAGATCTAGAGCTGCTGCGCGCGCAGCCCGGTGTGGTGGCGGTGCTGACCGCTGCCGATATTCCGGGCAGCAACAACTGCGGCCCGCTGGTGCATGACGACCCCATCCTCGCCGCCGAAACTTTAAGTTACCTGGGCCAGCCGGTGTTCGCCGTCATCGCCAGCAGCCGCGACCTGGCGCGCCGCGCTTGCGCGCTGGCCAAGACCGCCATCCGCTATGAGGCTTTGCCGGCCGTGCTGACGGCCAAAGAGGCGCATGCCCTGGGCCACTATGTGTTGCCGCCCATGCACCTCAGCCGCGGGGATGCGCAGACCGCGCTGAACGAGGCCCTGCACCGAATTAGCGGTGAATGGTCGGTCGGCGGCCAGGAACAGTTTTATCTGGAAGGCCAGATCAGCTACGCGCTGCCG
>NZ_JANNMI010000092.1:0-19980 GCF_031397715.1 Roseateles sp. | reverse complement strand
GCCTTTCGGCGCATGGCGGCGCTGATCGCACCACACGCGCCCGAGACGCTGGTAGTACACACCCCGCTCTCGATCGAGCCAGCCCCACTGCCCAGCATGCCGGATCCCGTGCCTGTCCAGCTGCTCAGCACCCTCGCCGTGCACCGGCTGACCTATCGCTACCCGACCGGCGATCGTGGCGTGAGCGACATCAGCTTTGAACTGCGCGCGGCAACGACAGCCTGGGCCATGCGGCCGGCGACGCCGCCCTGCTGCGTGCGGTGCAGGTGCTGAGCCCTTGTGTGCGCGATGTCGATCACTTCGGCCGGCTCGGCGGCGAGGAGCTCTGCGTGTTGCTGCCGCTGACCGATCTGGCCGGCGCGGCGCTGGTGGCCGAACGCATGCGCCACAACCTCGAAGCCAGCTGTTTCGAGTGGCAAGGCAAGCGCTGGCCGCTGACTGCCAGCTTCGGAGTCGCCGAGGCGCTGGCGGACGACGCCAGCGCCGACGCCGTATTGCTGCGCGCCGACAAAGGCATGTATCGCGCCAAGGCCCAGGGGCGAAACGTCGTCCAGGAAGCCTAGCTTGCGCTGGCTTTAAGCCAGCGCCACCCGATTGCGCCCCAGATGCTTGGCCCGGTACATCGCGCTTTCGGCCCGGCTCAGGAGCAGGTCGGTCGCATAGGGCGGTGCGTTGGCCAGCCCAATGCTGAGGGTCACGTCCAGACCCTCAGCCAGCCGCGCCCAAGGGTATTGCTCGACCGTTTGACGCAGGCGCTCGCAGACCTCGAAGGCACGGTCGGCGATGGTGTCGGGCAGCACCATCAGGATTTGCTCGGCGTCCAGGCGCACGAGCAAATCACTGCTGCGGGTGTTGTCGCGCAGCATCTGCGCCAGCACCTGCAGCACCTGATGGGCCACCCCCTCGCCATGCTGCACGGTGATTTCACCCAAGCGATCGATGTCTACCAGCGCCAGCGTCAGCGCGGCGCCGCTTTGCTCGGCTGCGCGCATCAACGCCGGCAAGCGTAGCTCCAGGCAGCGCCGGGTGCCCAGGCCGGTCAGGGGGTCGCGCAGGCCACTGCCCTCGGCGTCCAGCTCGGCACGTTCGGTGGCCGCCGTGTCGCCGCCCATGGCGCGCTCGGCCTCGATCCGGCTGACCACAAAACGTGCCTGCGCCGTCAGCTGCGCCACCGTGCGACTGCGCTCCGCCGCTTGGTACAGCTCCAGATGGTTGAGCGCACGGGTATGGTCGCCCAAGGCCTTGTGAGTCCGATAGGCGGCGTAATGCAGGCGTTGCCAGACGGCCTGCTGCGCTTGACCGGCGGCTTCGAGCAGCAGCGCGTCAAGGGCCGGCGCGGCCTGCACGGCTTGGCCGCGCAGCAGGTCCAGCTCAGCCAAGGAGCAGCGCACGCGCCGGGCCAGGGCACTGAAGCGGTGTTCGTTGATCACCGCCAGCGCGCCCCTCAAGACCCGCTCCGCTTCGTCCAGTTCGCCCTGATACAGCAAGACTTCACCGCAATTGCCTTCGCTTAAGCCCAGCAAAAAGGCATCGCCGAGGGCGGTCGCATGGGGCCGCACGAGGGCGGCGTGATGGCGGGCCCGCTGCAAGGCGTCGGTGGCCTGGCGCTGATGGTCGGCCTGCGTGCTGTGGCGCAGCAGATGAAACAGCCCCAAGGCCACGGTGGCCAGATTGTTGTGCGAGACCATCTGCTCGAACTCGCTGGCGGCGCTGCCCAACAGTGCGGCCGCCTCATTCATCACCCGCTCGGCCTGCCAGGGGTCGCCCATGCGCTCCAGGCAGGCGCCGGTGGCATTCAGGGCGATTGCCACCAAGGCCTTGTTGTCCATCTGCCGTGCGCGCGCCAGGCTCTCGTTGACATGGCCCAGCGCGGCCTCGAACTCCCCCAACTCGGCCGCTGCAAACGCCATCCAACGCAGCAACTCGCACAGCGCCGGGCCGCCACCTTGTTCACGCAAGGGCGGCAGCAGCGCCTGGCCCGCCTGCAACATGGCGGCCAAATCGCCGCGCCTGAACAAAAAGAAGGCGCGCAGAATGCCGGCCTCCAGATGCTCGGCCACGTAGCCGCGCTGACCGGCGGCGCTCCAGGCCTGGGTGGCTAGGCTCAGACCCAGGTCAAGATCGATCTGTTTTTGCGCGCGCGCGCCCGCCAGCCATTCGATGATCTGCTCGCCACTCACCTCGCTGGGTCGGAGATCCTGCATACCAAGCCTTGTGTTTGAACAAGCGCGAAGCGTAGCCTATCGGCGCCCCGGTTCGGAACCCTCGAATGAGGGTGGCTGACGCAAGTCAAGCAGCTCGCTTCAGCCTCCTGGCGCAAGCTCAGCTGCTGGTCGGCATCACAAACTCCGCACCCTTGGCCACGCTGGCGGGCCAGCGCTGCATGATGCTTTTTTGCTTGGTGTAGAAGCGCACGCCTTCTTCGCCGTAAGCATGCATATCGCCGAATAGACTCTTCTTCCAGCCGCCAAAACCATGCCAGGCCATCGGCACCGGAATCGGCACATTGATGCCGACCATGCCGACCTGCACGCGCCGGGCGAACTCGCGCGCGACATTGCCGTCGCTGGTGTAGCAGGCCACGCCGTTGCCGTATTCGTGATCGTTGACCAGTTGCACGGCGGCGGCGAAGTCGGCCACGCGCACGCAGGCCAGCACCGGGCCGAAGATTTCTTCCTTGTAGATGCGCATGCTCGGCGTCACCTGATCGAACAGCGTGCCGCCGGTGAAAAAGCCGTCCTCATAACCAGTTACTTTATGACCACGGCCATCAACCAGCAGCTTGGCGCCCTCCTCGACGCCGATGCCGATATAGGCCTCGATGCGGTCACGCGCTTCGCGGGTGACGATGGGGCCCATCTCGGCGTCCAGCTCCATGCCGTTTTTGATTTTGAGGGCACGTGCGCGCTCGGCCAGCTTAGGCACGATCTTGTCGGCCACATCGCCGACCAGCACCGCCACCGAGATCGCCATACAGCGCTCGCCGGCCGAGCCATAAGCCGCACCGATCAGTGCGTCGACGGTCTGCTCGATATCGGCATCGGGCATCACCACCATATGGTTCTTGGCACCGCCCAGCGCCTGCACACGTTTGCCGTTGGCGGCGCCGGTGGCATAGATGTACTGCGCGATCGGGGTCGAGCCGACAAAGCTCAGCGCCTTCACATCCGGGTGGTTCAAGAGGCCGTCCACCGCCACCTTGTCGCCCTGCAGGACGCTGAAGATGCCGTCCGGCAGACCCGCTTGTTTGAACAGCTCGGCGATCAACAAGCTCGCCGACGGATCGCGCTCGCTCGGCTTCAAGACAAAAGCATTGCCGGTCACGATGGCCAGCGGCGCCATCCACATCGGCACCATGAAGGGGAAGTTGAACGGCGTGATGCCGGCGACGACGCCGAGCGGCTGGCGCAGCGTCCAGTTGTCCATGCCGGTCGAGACCTGGTCGGTGAAGTCGCCCTTCAACAACTGCGGCGCGCCGCAGGCGAACTCGATGATGTCGATGCCACGCGCCACCTCGCCCAAGGCGTCGGTGAAAACCTTGCCATGCTCCGCGGTCAGCATCGCGGCGAACTCATTTTTATGCGCGTTGACCAGCTCCAGGAACTTGAACATCACGCGCGCGCGGCGCAGTGGCGGCGCATCGGCCCAGGCGGGAAACGCGGCCTGGGCGGCGGCCACCACCGCATTGACGTCTTCTTGGCTGGCCAGCTGCACCTGGCGCGCCACCGCGCCGGTGGTCGGGTTGTAGACCGCCTGGCTGCGCCCAGACGTGGCGGCTTGGGCGCGGCCGTTGATGAAGTGGGTCAGGTCTTGCGTGCTGGTGTACGGGGCGGTCATTTGAAGTCTCCGTTGAATGAAAGCAGTCTAGGCAGCATGAGACGCCTTGCCAATCCGCTTCGGATGATTTGATTGTTCGTTAATATGAACAATGACCCAAGCTTCAGATTTCCGCCACGACGTCCTCTGGGGCCAGCTGCACGCGCTGACGGTCATCAGCCAGGTCGGCAGTTTCACCAAGGCCGCCCAGCGTCTGGGCCTGTCCAAGGCCGCCGTCAGCCAGCGCATTGCCGAGCTGGAGCGGGCGATGGGCCAGACGCTCGTGGCGCGCACCACCCGCTCGGTGCGGCTGAGCGAGGCCGGCCGGCAGTTGGTCGAGCAGACCGAGGCCAGCTTCGCCCACATCACCCAAGCCCTCAACACCTCCCGCGACGCCGTCGGCCAAGCGCGCGGGCTCTTGCGCGTGACGGCGCCGGTGGCGCTGGGGCGCCAGCATGTGGCGCCGCACTTGAGCGCGTTCTTCAAGCAATATCCGCAGATTCGGATTGAGCTGGATTTGTCCGACCGGCTGGTGTCGCTGGCGCAGGAAGGCTTTGATTTGGCCATCCGCCACTGCAGCGCGCCGCCCGACAGCCATGTCGCCGTCAAACTCTGCGCCTCGCGCGCCCTGCTGGTGGCCAGCCCCGCCTACGTCCAGGCCTATGGCGCGCCGAGCCACCCGGATCAGCTGACCGGCCATGCCTGCCTGCCCTATCTGCGGCCGGGGCCGGCGCTCTGGTTGTTTGAAAAAGATCAGCCGGGCGCCGAGCCCAGCCGCCTGCGCATCCCCGTGCAAGGCCCACTGCGCGCCAGCAACAGCGAGATCTTGCGCGACGCCGCGCTGGACGATCTGGGTCTGGCCCTGCTGCCCGACTTCACGGCGGCGCCGGCCTTGGCGCAAGGCGCGCTGGTCGAGGTCTTGCCCGACTGGCAGCCGGTGGGCTTTTTTGGCGACGCGATCTACGCCGTCTACCCCTGGAGCAGCGCCACGCCGCGGCCGCTGAGCTTGCTGATCGCGCATCTGCGGCACAGCTTCGCCGCCGGCTTCATCGCACCCAAAAAAGACGCCCACCGAGACTGGCCGGGTGGGCGCTGAAAGTCCTCAGGAGAGGACGTCGTTGGGACGGGTGCAAGGCATTGGTTGCGTGACTTGCTTGAACTCAATGTAGGGCAAGCGAACCCGGGCGCCCATCCCCATTGAGTGGGATATGACTTTCGACACCCCGGCACAGCAACTCGAATCCACCGGACAATAGCGCCATGAGCCAAGAAAAAAGACCCCCACGTCCGCCGGCAGCGCGGCCGCCCCAATCTCGCACCGCTGCGCCACGCGGAGGCCCGGCCCGGCCGCCGAACCGAACGCCGACACCGGCTGCGCCGGTGCGGCCCTTGAGTGAAGCCGAACTGGATCAATTGCAGCAACTGCTGGACGGCGTACCCGCGCCGCTGGAGCCGCTTGATGTCAGCATGCTGGACGGTTACTTGGTCGGTGTCTTGTTGCAGCCCAAGGCGGTGCCGGCGTTTCAGTGGTCACGCCATGTGCTGGACAGCGACGAAGGCCGCCTTCCTCCGACCGGCTTCGACAGCCACGCCTTGATGGACTTGGTCAAGCGCCGCTACCAAGAGCTGAATCAGGCCATCACCCAGCGCCAATGGTTTGACCCTTGGGTGTTTGAGCTGGAGAGCGAAGAAGAAGAAGAAGTACAAACGGCGCACGATGATGAAGAGGACGACAGCGACGGCGCCCCGTCGGAAGCCTTGTTCCCTTGGGTGGCCGGCTTCTCGCTCGCCTGCGAGCATTTCCCGGAGCTGATGCGCGAAGACGCCGCCGACCTGCTGGAGCCGCTGGCCGCGCTGTTTCGCCACATTGATCCCGAAGACCTGGAAGACGCCGACGACTTGCTGGAAGAAATCGAATCGCTGGAGCCGGCCAAAGACCTGGAGGAAGCGGTCGAAAGTCTGGTCAGCGCCTGCCTGATGCTGGCCGACATCACGCGGCCCCAAGCCAAGCCGATGGCGCAGAAGCCACCGGCCCGGCGCGGGCCGGTGGGAAGAGGAAGATTCTGATGCTCTTGTGTGTCAGACCGCCCGAGCGAAGTGAGTAGCTCTGACACCAACTGATTGAGCTCTCGTTGTTTGCTTGTCAGACCGCCCGCCTTGGCGCTGACATGCGCCAATTCCCTCATCGAGAGCAGGAAATTTGAGCCAGGATGGAGGGGATAAAGGGGATGGACGCGGCAGTGGCGCGAGGGGTCAATGTGCCGCGATGCTGCACGTCAATGATGGCTGTCCTGCTTCGACGCGGCGGATGCGGCGGCGGCGAGATGAGCCTGAGTTCCTTGGGCAGTTTTTCATCACTTTTATCCCCTCCATCCCCTCCATCCTGGCTAAAAACTTTTTTCAAGTGGCCTCCCGCCGAGCTCCCTCAAGAAACAAAACGCCCCGCATGGCGGCACGCCACCAAACAGACCGTTTCTTTGCGAACGCGGGCGCCGGCAAGGCCTGGGAGGCTCACAAGGCTTGCTCCGACATCAATGTACATCCACGTATGTACAAAATCATGACTAAACCCTAAGATGTACACGTACATCCATCCAGGAGATCGTCATGGCAGTCACCAAGATTTTCAAAAACGGCAACTCGCAGGCCGTGCGTATTCCGGCAGAGTTGGCCTACAGCTCATGGGACATCGATTTGGTGATTGAACGCCAGGGCGATGAGTTACGCATCCGTCCTGCACAGCGGCGCATGGGCGATGTGCTGGCCAAGCTGGCGCAGTTTTCCCCGGATTTCATGTCCGAAGGACGTGGCGAGAGCATCGAAGCCGAGCGGGACCCGCTATGACGGCCAAGTACATGCTCGACACCAATATCTGCATTTACCTGATGAAGCACCAGCCGCCCGAGGTTGGCGCGCGCTTTGCCGAGTGCTTTGTGGGCGACGTCGTCATTTCGGCCATTACCTCGGCCGAGCTTGAGTTCGGCGTCGCCTGCTCCGGCTCCGATCAGGCAAGAAATCGGGCGGCGCTGGATCATCTATTCGAAGACCTGGTCGTTGCCCCGTTTGAGGCCGGCGCCGCACGCGCCTACGGGCCATTGCGGGCCGCCAATCGTGAACGCAACAAGAACGCCCTCGACAAATTGATCGCGGCCCATGCCATCGCCATGGGGGTCACGCTGGTGACGAACAACGAGGCTGATTTTCTTATGTTTCCCGGCCTGAACGTCGAGAACTGGGTCGGTAATCATTGACCCTTCCGAGGTAGCGCTCCTCAGGGTGAGCAGTTTCTCGCTTGCCTGCGAGCACCTCCCGGAGCTGCTGCGCGACGACGCCGCTGACCTTTTGGAAAAAATTGCGCCGCCGGAGCCGCACAAAGATTCAGAACAGGCGGTCGCAAGCTTGGTCGGCGCTTGTTTACTGCGGGCGTGGCATCACGCGGTAGCAAGCCAAGCCGATGACTAGCCAAAAGCCACGGCGAGGAGTGGATCGCCGCCGCGCTGGCTTTATTGAAATCTAGGGCAGCAACCCTCACAATTTTGGAAACTAGACAACACCCGTTCCATCGAAAAACTCCTGTCTGGATTTTCTGAAAATTATAAAAACAATGTTGCTGCGTTTAATTTACGGCTGCGAAAAATGGCATTCAACCAGTTTTTATAAATATCTTTGTCTATGAAGTTGGATGTTGATAACTAGCCAGCAATTTTTTTACAGCATAGCCGACGCTTTTTTCAGTAGGTGCATGAATAATGGCAAGAGGCAAGCCAAGTTCACGGCATACCGCTTGCGCATGAGCAGATTCAGCTTTGGCCAATTCAGAAATAGCAGCAATACTCGTTTCGCCCTTATCCCGCACCGCTAATCTACTTGCGATGATATTTGATTCTTCCGTAAGAAGAATCACGCCAGCCAGGTGTAGTTCACTAAATACTTCCATCTCAAGTAGAGTCAAAGTTCCTTGAGCGTTTCGTAGAACGAAGTGGCCATCAAGCAGGATGCTGTTGTGTGTCAAGCGCCTCTGATTAACGGCACGTATCAAAGCGCGTTGGTTGTCATCAAGATCAGATGCCTTTTTGTCGCGCCCCCATGTGGCCTGACCCTTTTCCTCACGGATGAGTTGGCTGGCAGTAAAGTGACTGACTCCAAGTGCTTGGGCGACTGGAGCACCAATAAACCCCTTACCCACACCATGCACGCCTGCCAAGAAGATAACACTCATCTTTTCACCTCTGATCCCAAGAGTTGTTCGAGTTTTTTCAGCTCCTTTGGAGTCAGGTATCTAAATGACTGAGGTGCTGAAAAAGGTTTGAAAATTTTAGCCGGCATTAATGGATTGTCATACACGCGAATGTTCTCGAGCATGAGCGCAAAGCCAGTTTTCTTTGATTCAAAGTAGGCGAATAATTCTGCCTTTGTTAGTCCGCCGCCATTGATCTTGGAAATTTCCCAGAGCTTGGTTGGGCTAGCTTCGACAATTTCTTTCACGTCAGCCAAAGCAACAATCATTTGCACTGGAGAAGATGAATAGATTGCGATGGTTTCTACGTTCTGAGCGGGAATGGCGCGGCGTAGTTCGACCAGCTTGCTACCCTCAACTATGAGGTTGGCAAACTTCGGCTTTATGGAGAGCAAGATCGCGCTACCGTTGTGAGCGTCTGAGTATTTTGGAAAAAGAGTCATCTGAAATTTTTGTGATCGACTGAATTGGACCTGACACGATGCCTTCTTGTATCAAGGCCGAGTATGGAACGGGTGACGAAAAGTGGTTAGCGAGTCGAAACAGCATGACCTTGGTGGGTGACTTTGCCATCGCCTCAATATCCTTTTGACTGTAAACCGTGCGGCGACTCACAATCTGCATGATGTTCGTGGCGTTGTCGTGTACTTCGTAGCGTTCTACGATGCCAAGTGTTGTTACAGCCTTCTCGTCACCTGTTCGATAAAAAAGAACAATATCGCCAGGCTTCAGTTGGTTGGTTTGTGCTTTGCATAGATAGGCTTGCTTAATGGCATTTCCGGCGACAGAATTACCACTAAATAATTGCCCTTGGCGAGCTAAATCCGGAAAAAGAATTTGGTGATATTGCGGCTGAATGGGTACGAGAAATTTTTGGACAGAATCGTCTTTCCGATAGTGAGGGAAATACAATTTTGCATAGTCGAGCGCAGGTATATCTTCGACGGGTGGTGAAGACGGGTGAGCTTTAACGAGCATGATGTCAGTGCCATACATGCCACGCCGTTTAAAGCCGAAATCAGTCAGTAGTTCCAAGAGGTAAAACTGATCAGCGCTAGTATGAATAAAAATGTTTTCGCATCGATTATCTGTGGCGAATCGAAATGCTGCCTTCAGGAAGAGTTCGCCGATTTTTCGCCCTCGAATCTGTTCCCCGACTTTGAAGGTACAGAGCTTTACTGAAGACCCTTGTAATGACTCTTTTGCATCGTTGATTACCTCGTTTGTCTGCATCGCATAGATACAAATCGCCTCAACCGATCCTTGTTCCGTTCTTGCGATCCACGCCTTTCTACCTGTTTTCGCTTTGTCATGAAACCACTTGTTAAAACTGCGTTCAGGCGTGTCGTCGCTGGAGCGCAAACTGTTAAACAAGGATGTATCTAATTGACTAGTCAGGCTATACATCGGAACATCCTCGATGTTCGGAAGATGAGCTTGAGTCGGCTCAGGCAGCAGTCGGCGAAGCCAATCCTCAGCAGTCTGAATGTTGTAAACGCGATCACCAAAACCAGCTTGACGGGCTTTGGTATGAATTTCTTTGTCTTCGGTAACAAGCGCGTGAACGGCAGAGCATTCAAGTGCATGAAGGATATCGTTATCACACGCTTCGTTCGCAGACGTTTGCGCCGTATTGCGGGGGCTTGATGGAGTACCTTCGAGTCTTGTGTACTGGGGAAGGCGTGCGAGTGTTCGGTTGCGTCTTTGAACGTCCTTGTCGCGCTCAATATCGGCTTGCGATGCCGGGTGATAAAGCAACTGGTGACCACCAACGCCCGCCAATCTTACAAAATTGGCTAGGTTTGGCTTAAGAACGAGCATGGAGTCCTGAAGTGGTATCAGGATGTTCGTATCGAGTAAAAAACGAAGGCGTTGCATCACGGCAGGCAGATTGCTATTAGGACAACAGCTTATTCAGCAAGACTGGCGATTACGAGACCACATTCAGTTTCGGTTTCGGTTTCGGTTTCGGTTTCGGTTTCGGTTTCGGTTTCGGTTTCGGTTTCGGTTTCGGTTTCGGTTTCGACGCTTTGTATTTGATTTTTATTTAATCTAATAACTACGACATCGCGCTGTGTAGCCATGCTTGGCTCAGGATCTTTGGCCTCAAAAATGAGTTGGATTCGAGCGTTTTTTCGGACGGTCGTACTCGTAGTGCCTCCTCAAGGACTTTGTAGGGCGCTGGGATCTCTGAGACACAGATCAACAAAGCACTTGGCGGGGATTCGGTCTTATCAATCATGAAAACAGCACCTACTTGTAAGATTTTCTAAATCGTCGGCGGATTCAAGTCTGGATTTCAGTCTGGTGACTATGCAATGACAAGCGCTTCATAGAGTGCCTTGGGTGAAGCACTGTATCCGAGGCATTTTCTGGATGGGTAGTTGAGCCGGCGCATGGCGCCACTTTCATGTTTTCCCGTGCCAACCGCGGAATGAATGGAACGGGAGGCTTGCCGTTACACCAAACGCAGATACGAAGCCCTGACCGGTGGCTCTCCGCTCTGCACCATCTACTGACGGCCGAATTGCAATCACCATACTTGTCCGTTGGAAGCACAAGGGCGAGCACTAAACAGGGGCGCTACTTCGCCGACGGCATTGCGCGCGGATCCCTGGTCTGCCGCCTCATCCAATCGCTCATCTCCCGCAAGACATGGCCCTGCGACTCACGCGCCGCGTAGCCATGTGACTCGAACGGCAGCGTCACATAACGGACATTGCCGCCGGTGCCGGCCAGCGCTTGGTAGAGGCGCTGACTCTGGACGGGAAAGGTGCCGGGGTTGTCATCCATCTCGCCGTGGATCAGCAGGATCGGCGCCTTGATTCTGTCCGCGTAGTTGAACGGCGACAGGCGCAGGTAGACGTCCTGCGCCTCCCAGAAGTTGCGCCGCTCGCTCTGAAAGCCAAACGGCGTCAGGCTGCGGTTGTAGGCGCCGCTGCGGGCGATGCCGGCCTTGAACAGATCGGTGTGGGCCAACAAATTGGCCGTCATGAAGGCGCCGTAGCTGTGGCCGCCGGCCACCATCTGCGTGCGCTCACTGACGCCCAGTTCAACCGCCTTGTCGATGATGGCCTTGGCATTGGCGGTGATCTGCTCGACGAACGTGTCGTTGACGGTCTTGGGCTCGCCGACCACCGGCATGGTCGCGTCCATCAGCACCACATAGCCGTCGAGCAAGAGCATCAGCGGGCTGGTGGCGGCGAAGCTGTTGAAGCGGCTGCTGGAGCCGCTGACCTGGGCGGCGGTGGCGCCGTCGCTGAACTCCAGCGGATAGGCCCAGACAAAGGTCGGGCGGCGCTCACCGGGCTTGTGGTCGGGCGGCAGATAGAGCCAGAACGACAGCTCGACACCATCCGCACGCTTGAACTTGACCAGCTCGCGCTGGATCGCGCGCAGCTGCGGCGTCGGGTCGGCATGGTGGGTGACGGCCTGCACCTGGGCCAGCGCCGGCCCGCTGCGCAGGCGCAGATTGGGCGGCTCGCTGGCGCTCTCGCGGCTGCTCAGCAGGCGGCCATCGGCCAAGACAGTGATCGGCCGCTCGTAGTCGGCCGTGCAGGACTGGAACAGCCGCACGGGCTGGCCGCCGCTGAGACTGCGGCGGGCTATGAAGGGGCGATCGCCGTCGGCGCCGGCCCCCTGGCCGACCAAGAGCATGTCGCCGCCGTCCACTCGGACCACGCTCCGGCCATTCGCCAGCGTGCGCAGCAGCGGCTGGCCGGGGTCGCCGTAGCGGTCGCGCACCGAGCGGTCCTGCAAGCGCTGCGGCTGGGCCGCGCCATCCAGCGCCAGCAGGTCGACCGCCTGCCAGCGGCGATCGCGGTCGTACTCGGTCACCAGCGCGCGCTCGGGGGTTTCGGCAAAGCTGAAGTCGACCAAGCGTCCGGCCGTGCGGTGGACCTCGCGGGCGTCGCCCAGATAGGGCGGGTCCAGCCGCAGCAGGCGATCACGCTGCGCGGCCTTGGTCTTGGGGTCGCCGCCGTCCAGCGCCTCGACCCAGAACAACGCGCCGTCGACATGCGGTGAGGCCCAGAACTGGCGCGGCCCGGTGACGACGCCCTCGACCGGCACGCCCTCGAGCAGCTTGACGCCCCCGAGTTCACGCAGCAGCTTGCCGTTCAGATCACGCAGCTCGACGCGGCGGGCAAAGTCACGCCAACTAACTTGGTAGCTGAACGGTGCCTGCAGACGCTCGGTCAGGAGCCGGCCGCCGACCCGCTCCAGGCCGACGAACAGCGCCGGCTCATCGAGCTCTTGCGAGACGCCGCTGCTCAGATGGATGCGGCGCAGCGCCGAGCTGGCGACATGGCCGAACAGCGCATCGTCCTGGGCATTCTTCAGCAGGTCCTGGCGCGTCACTTCCGGCGAGGCGCGGCCCATGGCTTCCTGGATCACCGGGCCGGTCGGCACATCGAACCGCGGTGCGGTGCCGCGCTTGGCGGACACCGTCAGGGCGATGATTTCGTCGGCGCTCAGCCAGACCAAATCGTCCGCCAGCACCTGGTTCAACTGCACGCCCAAGAGCCGGCGCAGCTGAGCGCTGGCCACCTCGCCGACCCACAGCTCGGTGGCCGTGGCGGTGCGCCGGTTGAGCAGAAAACGCCGGCCATCGGGCGACCAGCGCAGCTGATGGAAAGCGCCGCCGCTTGGCAAAGCAACCGCGCGTTCGGCGGCGTCCGGCTGGGTCAGATCGCGCAGCGTCAGCGCCTCGATAGGCGTGATCAGCTGCGGGCCACTGGCCGCCGCGTCAATCCGCTTGCCGGCCAGGCGCAGCAGCGGGCGAGCCAGCTCGGCAATCCCGCGGTGGCGCTGCAACGTCAGGATGGCCAGCGTGCGCTGGTCGGGCGAGAGCTGGTGCGTGGGCAGGGCCTTGGCATCGAGCACGGCGCGTACTTCGGCCGACGGCTGCTGATAAATCTGCGCAACGGGGGACTCAGCCGCCCCAACATTCGCCAGGAACGGGGCCGCAAGCAGCGCCAGCAATGGGAGTTCCTTCATTTTCGCGCGGTCTCTTTTCAAAAAAGCGGAGCGAGCAATCTAGCAGCTATCTGAACAGGCGCGCCGCATGCAGCCCCAGACCGGTCGCCACCGAGGCAAAGCGATCACCACGCACATGCACGGCCGCCGGGTAATCGGCGGCAATGCGTTCGGCCAGCAAGCGCAGGCCGGTCGAGCCGCCGGTGAAGTAAAGCGCATCGATTTGATCGGGCACCAAGCCCGCTTGCGCCACGGCCTCCCGGGCGGCCTGCGTGATGCGCTCAATATCGGGGCCAATCGCGGCCACCGCAGCGGTCTCCGACAATTCGATCTGCAAGCCGTTCTCGACCACGCCGAGGTCGATGACGGTGTCGCCGCCATTCGCCACCGCGATCTTGGCCGCTTCGGCGCGGCCGGCCAGTTCATGGCCCAGATGGTCTTCGACCACCGTCATCAGCCGTTGGTGGTGCTGGAGATTGCCGTAAAAGCTGCGCATATTGCGCAACTCGGCGACGCGCCCCGGGCTGTAGACGGTGTTGATCAGATGCCAGGTGGCGAGGTCGAAATAGACGCCGCTGGGCACTTCGCGGGCGGGCGCGCCGGCACGCTCGGGGCCGTAAGAGCGGTAACCGAACTCGCGCAATATGCTGGCCAGCTCGACATGGCGGTCGAAGTCGGTGCCGGCGATATGCACGCCGTGGTTGGCGAGGATGTCGTCGCGGCGGTCGACGCGGTTCATGCGCTCGGGGCCGACCCGCACGACCGAGAAGTCCGAGGTGCCGCCGCCGATGTCGGCCACCAGGACGATTTGCTCGCGTTCGCTGTGCTGCTCGAAGTCAAACGCCGCCGCGATCGGCTCGAACTGGAAATGCACCTCGTCAAAGCCAACCGCATGGGCCGCGGCCTCTAGCGAGGCCTGCGCCTGCGCGTCACGCTTGGGCTCACCGTCGACAAAAAACACCGGCCGGCCCAAGACCAATTTGTTCAGCGGTGCGGGCGCACCGGCGGTCAACGCCGAATTGCGCAAGCGCTTCAGGTAGCCGGACAAGATGTCCGAATACTTGACGCCGCGCCCACCGCCCACGTCGGTGGTCTGGTCGATCAGGCCGGAGCCGAGGATGCTCTTCATCGAGCGCATCAAGCGGCCATCGGCGCCCTCGACGTAGGCCGCCACGGCAGCACGGCCAAAGGCGCGCGGTGGGCCGTCGGCGTCATGCTTGCCTTCGACGTAATAGAACACCGCCGTCGGCATGGTGGTCTGAGCGCCCTCCAGTTCCACCAAACGCATGCCGCCGCTGCCGTTTTCACGCGGGATGGCAATCGCCGAGTTGGAGGTGCCAAAGTCAATGGCGCAAAAAGAGGACGAAGAAGGCATGGGCAAGGACAACGGAAGGGGGGCGGATTGTACGGCCCCGGCTCAATTTCACGTGATGCCGCCCCACTCGCGCTATCGAACCGTCGCGCCGTAAAAACCAAACTCCAAGGGCGGGCGGCGGCCGGCCATCAGCTCCGCCATCGCATGGCCGGAGCCCGCGCCATGGGTCCAGCCCAAGGTGCCATGGCCGGCGTTGATCCACAAATTGCCGGCTTTTTTGCTGCGGCCAATATAGGGGATATTGGTTGGCGTGCTGGGGCGCAGGCCGGTCCAGTAATTGGTTTCGCTGAGGTCGGCGACGCCGGGGAACAGCTCCTCGTAGCGCTTGACCAGCGCCTCGCAGCGGGTGCGCGAGGTCGGACGGACGAGGTCGGAATCAAAGCCGCAGAGCTCCGCCGTGCCGGCGATGCGGACGCTGTCGCCGAGGCGCGAGATGGCGATCTTGCGGGTGTCGTCGAGCAGGCTGACGACACTGGCTTGCTCGGGCTTCTTCAACTTCAGGGTGGCCGAGTAGCCCTTGGCCGGGTAGATATTGAGGAACTCGCCGAGCGGACGAACCAGGGCCGGTGTGTAGGAGCCCATTGCGGCGACAAAGGCGTCGGCCTTCAGCTCGCTCCTCTTGCCGCTGCGGATATTTCCAATCTGCACCGCGTCAACCTGCGAGCCGCTGCGCGACAGCGCCAGGATGTCATGCTCATATAAAAAGGTCGCGCCGCGTTCGGCGCACAGGCGGGCCAGTTTTTGCGTGAACACGCAGGCATCGCCCGACTCATCGCTGGGCGTGAAGGTGCCGCCGTGGATATTGTTGCCAAAGGTGGCCAGCGCCGGCTCTACTGCCAAGACCTCGGCCCGGTTCAGCACCCGGCGGTCAACGCCGTGGCGGCGCATGATCTCGGCGCCGGCCGCACCGGCCTCAAAATCGGCCTGCGAGGAAAAGAAATGCAGAATGCCGCGCTCCAGCCGCGCGTACTCGATGCCGGTCTGCGCCACCAAGGTCTTCAGCGACTCATGGCTGTAGCGGCCCAACTGCACCAGCTGCTCGACATTGCGCTCGAAGGCGGCGGTCGTGCACTGGCTCAGAAAGCTCAGGCCCCAGATCCACTGCTTGGGGTCCAGGCTGGGGCGGAACAGCAGCGGCGAGTCGTCGCGCAACAGCCATTTGGCCACCTTGAAGGGTGCGCCGGCATTCGCCCAGGGCTCACAAAAGCTGACCGAAATCTGCGCGCCATTGGCGAAGCTGGTTTCCAGTGCGGCGTCGGCCTGGCGGTCTACCACGGTCACCTCATGGCCCTGCTCCAGCAGATACCAGGCGGTGCTGACGCCGATGATGCCGGCTCCCAATACGACAACTCTCATAGCAACTCCAGCGAACCCGAGGTGGGCCGAATGATCAGTCTTGCAGTCCAAGGGGGATATCGGCAAAGTCGCGCTCGGACTACAGACCAGTCACACGGGCATCACCGAAGCAGCCCGGATTGTCGTCAGGGTCAGGTAAAACCAGAAGGAAAATTACTATTTCTCTGGATACATTAGCAGCACTTATGAAAGACCTTGACTCCGCCGCACTGGATTGCTTGGCCGCCCTGGCCGATGAGCGCAGCTTTGAGCGCGCCGCCCAGCGCCTGAGCATCACCCAAAGCGCGGTCTCGCAGCGGCTGCGCAGCTTGGAGGCGCAGGTCGGGCAGCTGTTGGTGGTGCGCTCGCGGCCGCTGCGGCTGACCGAGCCGGGCAAGGTCTTGCTGCGCTTCGCCCGCCAGTTGCAAGCGCTGCGTACCGATGTGGCGCGGGAGTTGGGTGGGCCGGTGGCGCCGAATGAGCGCATTGCCATCGCCGTCAATGCGGACAGCTTGGCGACCTGGGTCTTGCCGGCGCTGGACTCGGTCATGCAGACGGGCTTGCAGCAGGGTTTTGGCCTGGAATTGGTCGTCGATGACCAGGACTTCACCCACGACTGGTTGCGCCAGGGTGAGGTCCTGGGCTGCATCAGCACGGTACGCCAGGCGCTGCGGGGCTGCTTGGTTCAGCCCCTGGGCGTGATGCGCTATGTGGCGGTGGCCAGTCCGGCGTTCCTGCGCGCACATCTGCCCGATGGCCTGAACGCCAGCAATTTCGCCAACACGCCATTCTTGGTCGTCAATCGCAAGGACGATTGCCAGGTGCAGTGGGTGGCCAAGGCCTTCGGGGTGCGAGCGCCGCGCTTGCAGGAGCGCTATGTGCCGTCCAGTGACGCCTATCTGCGCGCGGTGTGCATGGGCTGGGGGGTTGGCGTGGCGCCGGAGCTGCAAGCCCGACCCTTGATCGCCAGCGGCGACTTGGTGGCGCTGCGGCCGGATTTGGGCGTGGAGGTCACGCTCTATTGGCATCAGTGGAAACTGCTCTCAGACCTGGTGGCAGCCCCGACTCGGGTGGCCTTGCTCGACCAAATTGGCCAAGCACTTGCGCTGGGCGCAAAAACTGCGCTGGTCTAGCGGTGCGGTGGCTGGGAATTGGCCGGTCCGCGCTCAGTGCAGTGCGACATCGCGTTGCAAGGCAGCGGAAGCGGCGTAATCGACCGGCATGGGCACCCGCTCGACGCTTCGCAAAGACTGCGACGGGCTGGCCGCCGATGCCAGACGATAGGGCGTGGCGTTCGCGGGCAACTTCACCGAGCCAGCCAGCCAGATCGCGCAGCACACCACCAAGCCGACGATGCTCGATGTGAGCCATTTCAAAACCGTTGCATTCATGTGTGACAGACCCGTGACGAATTTGGCATCAAGGGTGGCGGAGCATAACGAAGCCGAAACTTCGCGGCCACCCCTACCAAAGTAGGATATGAGCTTGTTTCCTGAATTGACCCCCTGCTCTGCGGGGAGCCAACAACGTCGCATTGTGAGCCGCCGTGTCATTTTCACAACTAGGCCTTTTAGACCACCTAAATTGGTAATTCGGTGGCGCCAGCAATCGCGCACACTTAAAGCCTAGGGCGTGGTCGGCGCATGCCCCAGTCCACGAGCGAGGTTTGATATGCGATTCGCACCAGCATTGCGCTTCTTCCGACGCGGCACCGCAGCATCGTCGGAGCAGGATCCGGCCGATATGGGCACCGCTTTTGGAATGGAAGCCAGCCTCGAAGACGGCGACGACTACCGTGCCAGCATCACCGAGGTGGAGTTGGAGTCGCAGCGCGCACGCGCGGCGCTGGAGTCACCGCTGGCTTGGTTGTCCAAGCGCAGCGGCCCCTGACTTGCTCAACGTATCAGCAACACCGGCGTGTTGCAGCTCGCCATCACCTTGGTGGTGACCGAGCCCATGATGAGGTTGGCGATGGCGCTGTGTCCATGCGAACCCAGAATCAACAGGTCGAACTTGCCTTTGTCCGCCGTCGCGCCAATCACCTCAGCGGCCGAGCCGACCTTGTTGATGTATTCGGCCTGGATACCCTGCTTCCCAAAAAAACTACGCACTGTCTTCAAGACTTTCTCGCCCTCGTCTGCGTAATAACTCTTCAGCAAGTCTTTCTCAAGTACCGCAGCGGCGCGCGGCGGCACGGCCGGCACCGCATGCAGCACGGTGTACTGATGCGAACCCCCCAGCCATTCATCATGAGCGGCCAAATAGGCCAGCATGCGCTTGGTGTAACTGCTGCCGTCGACGGCGACCAAAATCTTCATGTCCACTCCTTTGTTGAGATGACTGTGTCGCCTTCAGTTTGACATAGCGGCGGGCCACCAAATTGATACTGGTCAAGCTGTCGGGGTAAAAACATCAATCAGCAACTGCGGGTCGAAGCCCGCCGGCTCACCCTTGCGCAAATGCCCACGGGCGTTGCAAATGATCCGCGTGGCAGCGCCATCACGTTCAAATAGATAGTTATGCTGGCAGTGCAAGTGCCCATGCAGCCAAAGCCGGGTATGCGCGAAAAGTGCCTCGTCATCGTTGCAAAAGCTGGCCGTGCCCGGCTGCTTGCCATAGCGCGGATCGGCACTGCGAAGACTGGGGGCAAAGTGGGTGATGGTCACGGTCGCGTCCCAAGCGTCGGAGGTCTCGCCGAGGGACAGTTCTTGCGTCAACCAGGCAAGGCATCTCAAGGCTTCGGTCCGCACAGCCTCGGCATCAAAAGGCGCGCCATCCCGTGTGGCCGCCATCACACGCTGAAAGTAGCCGGCAGCCCGCAGCGCGCGCGGACGCTCCTTGGCCCCAAAAACATCGAAATCACTCCACCTCGTGCTGCCCACGAAGCGCACCCGCCGGCCTTGGCCATCGATGTGCACACAGCTGGCGTTGTCGAGCATGATGAAGCCCAGCTCAGCGGCCAGCTGACGCAGGCCGGCGCGGGCGAGGTCGAAGTCGCGGCCGTCGTACTCATGATTGCCGGGCACGAACAGCACCGGCACCGGCCAGTCACGGAACAATTGAAGGCCGCGCCAGCTGCTGTCAACGTCACCGGCCAGCACCAGCAACTCAGCATCCGCCGCCGGCTCGGGCACATAGGTCTCGGTCTCCAGATGGAGATCCGACAGGAGTTGGATACGCAATTTGCCGGTCAGTCAGCGGCGAACGTAAGCCAGGCCGACAAGCCCGTCGGGCCGCTAGTTGGCCCCATGGCACTGCTTGTACTTGCGCCCTGACCCGCAATGGCAGGGGTCATTGCGACCCAGCTTGGGGCCTTCGCGGCGCAGGGTCTCGACCTTGTAGCGCTGCTCTTGGGTCAAGTCACAAAGGTCAGCGACCGTCACCACCAACTCCTCGACGGCCTCGTCAATGTCCTTGAGCGGGTGCTCGCGGTCAAGCGTGGCGACGACTTCACGCTCTTCGTCGGTTTCGGCCGGCAAATGGCGGTAAAGGCGCGCCAAAGCAGCCATCACCGCATCGTCGGTCATGTCCATCAACTCGGGAAAACACAAGGCCGCATGCTGGAAGCCGGCGACCCAAGGCATCAAGGTACGTGAAATCAGGCTCATGCCCTCGTAGGTCGTGCGCGCTTGCTTTTGGTCGGCGTCTTCATCCTCGGGGATGGACTCGGGCTCGGCAGGCTCGTCAAGATCCAGCACCACCGGGTCAAACCAGCCGTCTTCAACCATCTGCCGGTTCAAGGCGGTATGGCGGCGCTCCACCAGTTCGCGAACGCGCGCCAGCCATACCGGGTCGACATCGTCGGGCAGCACGCCGCCGTCATAGTCGAAGATATTGGGCAGCCATTCGTCCACCTCAATCAAACGCGGCTGCACCAGCACGCAGCACAAATAGCCGTCCAACATGGAGGCGTCCAGCGCTTGCAGCGGCTCGGGCGTGGTGGCAAGAAGTTCGTCGAGTTCAACGAACTCGGTATCGGTCAGGTCGATGCTCATGGCGCAATTGTCGCCTCAGTTCGCACTCCGGCGCCAGCCTGCGCACGTTTAGCGGCTTCGATCAGCCTGGCGCGCATCCATTGCTGGGCGCTGCGGCTCTCGCTGCGCAGATGCCAGAGCATGTCCACATGCACCTTGGCCAAGGAGACCGGCAAGGGCCGCTCGATCAGCTGCGCCTGATAGCCCGTCGCCTCCACGAACGAGGCCGGCAAGACCGTCAGCAAATCGGAGCGGGTCACCACGCG
>NZ_JANNMI010000067.1:0-3389 GCF_031397715.1 Roseateles sp. | reverse complement strand
AACGCGAGGCTGTCGGACTGAATCCGCTCTTAGCTTAAGTTATGACAGAAGCCCGACAGCATTCATGTCTTATCCCCTTTATCCCCTCCATCCTGGCTCAGCTTCTTTCTTCGCATCAGCCATTTTCAAATCTCTGAATAGACCAAGATTGATCTGTGGCACCGGAAAATTTTTTAGCCAGGATGAAGGGGATGAAAGGGATAAATGCAGGTCGGGCGAGTGCGCAGGTCCGACGCTAGGCCTGTCAAAAGCAAATTCGGAGTGACGGCGCCGAGCACCTTGCAGCCCTTGCGAAATCTGTGCTGAGGGGGTCCTCAAGCCAAGCCGATAACTGTGCGATCAATCGCGCTTGCCCGCGACCAGCAATTGCACCGTCAAGGGCAGCGCTTGTTCGTACTGTTCATCGAGAGCCAGCGTGAGGCCCTGAGCCTGAACCGGCACGGCCTCGAACCACGGCCCCAAAGCGGCTTGTAAGACGCTCAGCGACGCCAACTTGGGGTCGCCATTTGGGCCCGCCACGCTGATACCGACCCAGCGCCCCGCCTGATCGAACACCGGCCCGCCGCGCGGTGCCACCGGTAGTTCGATGCCCAAGGCTTGCTGATTGCTGGCGGCGCTCAGGCGGCCCAGAAAGCCCCTGTGCATGGCCGGCCATGCCGCTTGCGCCGACGGCGCGGCAAGATAGCTGAAGGCGGTTGCCGGGCTGCCGGCGAAGGCGTCGCGCGGTGCGCGCTGCAAGCTGGATTGCGCGCTGGGCAAGGGCGTATCCAGGCTCAACAGGGCGAGGCCGAGTGAGTCAAAGCGCTTGACCAGGCGCGCAGCGCTGGCATGGCCCAAGCCATTGCGTACCCAGAGTTGAGCCGCGCTGTCTTGGCTTGGGTCCAACGGCAGCAAGGCGTGGCGGCCGCTGTCAAGCAAAAGCCCGCTGCCCAGCGCTTGTGCATGCGCGGGCACCGGCGTGCCTATGGCCAGCGGGCCGGGACGAATGGCGGCGGCTTGCGGGTCGGTCTCGGCCGCAGCGGCCGGTTCCGCAAGTGGCAATTGCAGCTGCATGGCCAGCAAGGTCGGCTCTTGGGGCAGGCGCTTCAGGCCGGCGTCCAGCAGGCGGCGGGCCTCCACGCGCTGCTCACCCAAGGCCAACATCCAGGCATAGAGCGCCAAGGCCTCAGGATCATGGATATGCGCGCCGGCCGTGTGCGAGGCGAACATCAGCGCGCTCCGGTAGTCGCCGGCCTGCATTTGCGCTTGCAGCATCAGCAGCTCGGTGTCGGCGGCATGGCTGATCATGGCGGCCGCATCGAGCTGAGCGATGGCAAGGGCGCTGTCGCCGGCGCCCAATGCCGTGCGGGCGGTTTTCAGTAGCGCCTGCCGCGCGGGCTCGCTTTGGGGCAAGGCCTGGCCCTGCTTAGGTGGGTGTTCATGGGCTTGGGTGCCGCCGCAAACAAGCGTGGCCAGGCTGAAAAATAGCCCGGCCACGGCCGCTTTTTGCCACTTCGGCACCGCTTGCTGGCTGTCAAGCCTTGGGCGGTTTCTCTGCATCAGGGCGTCAGCGTGATGCGTGGCTTGTTCAGTGCAGCGCTGCCTGGGTTGTAGGCATTCGCGGCATTCTTATAGCCGGCCAGATAGGCGATCAGCGCATCAATGTCCTGCGCACCGCCTTGGACATTGCCGCCGCCCAGCAGCGTAGTGAAACCGTCGCCGCCTGTGGCCATGAAGTTGTTGACCGTCACGCGGTAGGTCTTGGCCGGGTTTTGCACCACGCCGTTGATGACGATGTTGTCGGCCGCGCCGATCGCAGCGGGCGGGTAGACCGTCACATCGGTCGGTGTCAATGTCACGTTCTGGATCTTGGCGCAGGCCGGAGCCGCCGCCTTCCAGCTGTATGAGAGGCCATTGCTGATCTGCATGATGCGGTTGGCGGTCTGGCCCTTGCAGCCGTTGAACTGCTGTTCCAGCAGGTCCTTCAGTTGCAAGGCGCTCAGCGTCATCGTCACCAGGCTGTTGCCGAAGGGCTGCACGGTGAAGGCGTCGGCATATGTCAGCGCATAGGGATAGCTGGCGGCAGCGGGCTTGACGAAGCCGGGGCTGCGCACGCCGCCGGCATTCATGAAGGCCATCACGGCGCCGCCCAGCGCGGCCGGCTGGGTGGCTTGCAGCTGGGCATCGGCGATCAGGTCGCCGGCTTCCATTTCACCGGCGCTGTTGGCGGCATTGCTCATGCCGGCGGTGATGGTGCCCACCACTTGACCGGCGATCGGTGCGACCGCGCCCTTATAGGCCAGCACCACGTTCTTGACTTCGGGGTTGTTGGCGATGGCGGTGTTTACGGCGGCATCGCTGCGGTCCACCAAGCGGTTGTTGACGCTGACGTCGGTGACGTTGCGGGTCAGCGAATCAATCGTCAGATTGACCTCGGTCAGCGCGCGGCCGAAGGCGCTGGAACTGGTGACCGGGATCAGTCGGCCGGTCTTGTTAGGCAGGCCGGTGGCGCGCGGCGTGCTGACGGGGCCGCTGGCGGTGGTGCCGGTCACGTCGATAGTGTTCTTCGAGCAGTTGTAGGCGGCGTGGGTGTGGCCGCTGATGACCAGGTCAACCGTGTTGTCAAAGCGGGCCACCACCTTGGCAATCTCGCTGGCGCTGCCGTCCGGGTTTTTGAGGTCATTCAAGCAGCCATTGATGTCGCTGGCGTTGGTCAGGCCGCTGCCGGCCGGTGCGTTCTGGAAGCCGCCTTGGTGAATCAGCACGACGACCGACTCGATGCCCTGGGCGCGCAGGCGCGGGATCAGCGCATTGACCGTGTCGGCCTCGTCCTTGAACTGCAGGCCGGCCACGCCGGTGGGGGTGACGATGCCCGGTGTGCCCTTCAGCGTCATGCCGATAAAGGCGACCTTGACGCCGCCGAAGCTCTTGATGCCGTAGGCCGGCAGCAGCGAGCGGCCGGTGGCGGTTTCGATCACATTGGCCGACAGCCATTTGAACTTGGCGCCGTCGAAGGTACCCGGTGCCGAAGAGCCGAAGCCCATGCAGCTATTGGCTTCCTTGAGGCCGCCCGCGTCCAGCTTGCAGCCGCCGTTTTGCAGCCGGCGCAACTCGTCCTTGCCCTTGTCGAATTCGTGGTTGCCGACGGACGAAAAGTCAACGCCGATCTTGTTCAGCGTTTCAACCGCCGGCTCATCAAAGAACAGCGCCGAGATCAGCGGCGAGGCGCCGATGAAGTCACCCGCGCCGACCACCACCGTGTTGGGGTTGGCGGCCTTCATCTGGGCCACGTAGGCGGCCAGGTATTCGGCGCCGCCGACGGCGGGGCGCAAGTTGCTGGGAACGGTGCTGTTCTTGCCAAAGCTGCCGGGGGTTTCCAGCGTGCCGTGGTAGTCATTGAAGCCGATGAT
>NZ_JANNMI010000016.1:0-10267 GCF_031397715.1 Roseateles sp. | reverse complement strand
TCATTCGCGATCAAGCTCGCTCCTACAAGCCCGGGCGGCAAGTCGGAATAGTCGATTGAGAACGCAATCGCCCGCCGGCTGAAGCTATAATGCCGGCTCTTAATCCGTGCGGAGCACGACTTGATTCTAGTTACCGGCGGGGCCGGATTCATCGGCTCCAACTTCGTGCTGCAATGGCTGGCGGCGAAAGACGAGCCCGTCGTCAACCTCGACAAACTGACCTATGCCGGCAACCGGCGCAATCTCGATAGCCTGCGCGGCGATGCGCGGCACATTTTCATCCAGGGCGACATCGACGACGCCGAGCTGGTGGCGCAGTTGCTGCGGCGAGGGCGTGGCCGCGCTGACCGCAGCCCACCCCGATGTGCGCTGCTGGACGGCGGCCATCGACAGCCATCTGAATGAGCAGGGTTACATCATCCCGGGCCTCGGCGACGCCGGCGACAAGATCTTCGGGACAAAAGAAGGCTAAGTAAGCCTTCTTTTGATCTTAGAAGGCTAAGTAAGCCTTCTTTTGATCTTAGAAGGATAAGTAAGCCTTCTTTTGATCTTAGAAGGCTAAGTAAGCCCTCTTTCGATCTTGGAGGGCTAGATCCAGCCCAGCGAGGCAGGGCTGGCCCTCACCTTCACCGCATCACCCGCAAAGCCTCCGGGTTGACGATATTCGTCGGCTCGGACTTGATGAAGCTCAGTACATTGTCGAAGGCGGCATTGAGACAGAGCTCGTAACTGTCTTGCTCGACATAACCAATGTGGGGCGTGCAGACCGCGTTTTCGAGGCGCAGCAAGGGGTGGCCCTGCAAAATCGGCTCGCTCTCAAACACATCGATCGCGGCCATGCCGGGGCGGCCCCGGTTCAGCGCCGAAACCAGCGCGCCTTCGGTCAAGAGCTCGGCTCTGGAGGTGTTGACGAACAAGGCGGTCGGCTTCATGCGGGCCAGATCTTCCGGGCCAATCGAGCCGCGCGTCTCGTCAACCAAACGCAGATGCACGCTCAAAACGTCACTGGACTCAAAAAAGGCCGCGCGGCTGGCAACCGCGACATAACCGTCGGCCTCGGCGCGTAGGCGCGCGGCCTCGCTGCCCCATATTTGCACCTGCATACCGAACGCTCGGCCGTAGCCGGCGACCAATTGCCCGATCCGCCCATATCCCCAAACGCCCAGCGTCTTGCCGTGCAAAACCATGCCGAGACCAAAGTTTGGCGGCATTGACGCCGCCTTCAGCCCCGACTGTTGCCAAGCGCCATGTTTCAAATTGCCGATGTACTGAGGCAGCCGGCGCATCGCCGCCAGGATCAGGGCCCAAGTCAGCTCGGCCGGCGCGGTCGGCGAGCCAACGCCTTCGGCCACCGCGATGCCCAGCTTGGTGCAGGCCTCCACATCGATATGGGCCCCGACCCGCCCGGCCTGGGCGATCAACTTCAACTTCGGCAGCTTCTCCAGCAATTGCCGGTTGAACTGGGTGCGCTCGCGTATCAGGACCAGCACTTCGGCGTCGCGCAGGCGCACCGACAGCTGGCCGATGCCCTTGACCGTATTGGTGAAAACCTTGGCATTGAGCTGTTCCAGCTTGGCCGCGCAACGCAGCTTGCGAACCGCATCTTGGTAGTCGTCGAGGATGATGATGTTCATACTTGAGCTGCATTCTGCCTTGCCCGCCGCAAGGGTCAGCAAATCAGGGCGGCGGCAATCAATGCTTGCTGGGTCTGGACGGCGTTGGCCCGCGCCGCAGCGGGCCGCTAGAGCCAAAGCTGGCGCCGAACTGGAAATGCGCATTGAGCCGGCTCAGCCGCAGTTCGGCCTCTGCCTGCGAGAAGGCGCGCGCCACCTCGGTATACAGCCAGGTTCTTAAATGCCAGAGGTCGCGCAGGCTTCGACTGCTTTGAATGCTGCGTTGCAGCGCCAAGGTATCGTCGCCATGCAGGCCGCGCAGGCAGGCTTCAAAAGCGGCGCGCGCCGTCGGCACATTGTTCAGCAGCACGCTTTGGCAGGGCAGGGCGGCGCCCCAGGGGTCGGCCTCGCCGGGCATCCAGCGCAGCAAGGTCTGCCAGATTGAGTCACCGGCTGTTTGTACCGAGGTTGGGGTGTCCAGGCTGGTTTGTCGACCCGGCGGAAAAATCGGGCTGTGACCCAGAGCCCGGCTTGACGGGGCTCCGCGAGTCCTGGCCCAGCGAGTCAGAATTGCATTCAGCATTTTTAGCTCTATTTTTGGCGACCGGGTTTGGCCTCATCCCCCTCCAGAGGGCGCATCGGAATTTTCGTCAGCGCTGCGCCAAACTGAAGCGCCAAAAAGGCCGGTCTCGGCCGCCCTGTTTGCCACTGTCAAGGGTCTACCCGCGGAGATCCCTGCTCGGGTGCGGCGAATTGCCGTCAATTTCCCGCCCTAATCGACTCCACCGAAACTGGCCAGCCTTCTAACATCGGTGAAGCCTTCACGAGCCGCGTTTGCGGCTGACATGCCATGGAAATTTCTTCTCCTATGACAGCAACTCCCAACGCCGCCCTCGCCGAGGTGGCGCAAATGCTGGCACTTGCGCGCAGCGGCTCGATGGCCTTGGATGACTTGATGGGCAAGGCCGCCGCCTTGCAGCATGCCGGCTTGGTCGACGCTGCTGCCGTTCTGTACCAGCACTGGATCGCCAACACGCCGTCGCCACTCCGTCATGTGGCTTGCTACAACTGGGGCACGCTGCTGGGTAATTTGCAGCGCCACGCGCAGGCCGAGGAGGCCTACCGCATGGCCTTGACCATGAGCCCGAATTTCACCCAGGCGCGCCTGAATCTGGGTCATCAGCTGGAGCATCTGGGCCGAATTGAGGAAGCGCTGGCCGAATGGCGGGCGGTGATAGACGCCGAGGCGATCGAATCCGCCGGCACCGACGCGCTGGAGCTGCGCCTGCACGCGCTCAACAACTCGGCGCGCTTGCTGGAGACGCAAAAGCGCTATGCCGAGGCGCAGGCGCTGATGCGCCAAAGCCTGACGCTGAAGGCCGCCCAGCCCGACGTGATCCAGCATTACGTTCACATCCGTCAAAAACAATGCGACTGGCCGATCTACCAGCCGGTCGGCGAGGTCACGCACAACCAGCTGCTGGTCGGCACGTCTTTGCTGGCGACGCTGAGCGCCAGCGACGACCCGGCCCTGCAGCTGATGGTGGCCCAACGTTTCGTGCATGAAAAGGTGCTGGTTCACAAAGACAAGCCCTTGCATGCGCTGGCCACCGCACGCCAGCCGCGCGAGGGCCGTATCAAGATCGGCTATTTGTCCGGCGATCTGTGCATGCATGCGGTCGGCCTGCTGACGCCCGAGTTGTTTGAGCTGCATGACCGCGAGCGTTTCGAGGTGCATGCTTTTTGCTGGAGCCGCGAAGACGGCAGCGCGCAGCGCGCGCGCTTGCTGAAGGCGATGGACCAGCATGTGCGGCTGGCCGGTGTGGATGATCTGACCGCCGCGCGCCTGATCGCCGAGGCCGGCATCGACATCCTGGTTGACCTGCAGGGCCTGACCAGCGGCGCCCGCCCCAACATCCTGGCCTACCGCCCGGCGCCCATCCAGGTCAGCTATCTGGGCCTGCCCGGCACCTCGGCCTTGCCCGGCGTGGACTGGATTGTTGCCGACCGTTTTGTGATGCCACCTGAATACCTACCCTATTGCACCGAGCGGCCGATCTACCTGCCCAATTGCTACCAGGTCAGTGACCGCCAGCGCGAGCTTGGCGCCCCTGCGACGCGGGCGCAATGCGGCCTGCCCGAGCACGGCTTTGTGTTTTGCTCCTTCAACAACAACCACAAGTTCAGCGAAGAGGTGTTCGCCAGCTGGATGCGCATCCTGGCCCAGGTGCCGGACAGCGTGCTCTGGTTGCTGGCCGACAACGAATGGGCGAAGGCGAATATGTTGCGTCTGGCCGCCGACCATGGCGTCGAGGCAGGCCGTTTGGTGTTTGCGCCGCGCGCGGCGCCGCCCGACTATCTGGCGCGCTTCGCGGTGGCGGACCTGTTCCTGGACACCTTCCCCTACAACGCCGGCACCACCGCCAGCGACAGCCTGTGGATGGGTACGCCGATCCTGACCCGCTCGGGTCGCAGCTATATCTCGCGCATGGCCGGCAGCTTGCTGACTGCGGTTGGCCTGCCCGATCTGATCACTTTCAGCCTGGCCGAGTACGAGGCGAGGGCGGTGCAGCTGGGCCAGAACCCGGCCCGTAGCGCTTCCTACAAACGCTATCTGCACGAGCAGGGCCGCAGCTCGGCGCTGTTTGATATGCCGACCGTGGTGCGTGATCTGGAGCATGAGTTTGAGCGGATGGCGCTGGCGCAGCGCCGCCGTGATCAGCCCAAACCCGTCTCTGCCTAACCCCAAGGACCAGCGTGTCGCAGCGTCACGATTCCTTCTTCGACGGCAAGCCGGCAGCGGCCGGCAAGGTGCTGCGCCTGGCCGCCGACAGCTCGGTGGCGAGTGAGCCGTTGCCGGTCGATCCGCTGCAGGATCTGGCCGAGCAGCCGGTCGGCGATCCACTGCTGACCGCGCTGGCCTGGGTGACCCGCCACCATGGCCGGCCACGCTCGGCCGAGTCGCTGCGCGCCGGCGCGCCGGTCGAAGGCCCACTGGCGCCCGACCAAGCGCTGCGGGTGATGCGGGAGGCAGGCTATAACGCCGGCCTGCTGCGCAAGTCGATCGACGATATCAACCCGCTGCTGATGCCGGCGGTGCTCTTGCTCAACGGAGGCGACGCCTGCGTGCTGGTGAAGCGTCTGGACGACGGCAGCGAAGCGACCGGCGGCCGCTACGAGGTGGTCTTCCCCGGCCCCGAGGCGGCCAGCTGCGTGGCGCTGACGAGCGAGCTGGAGCCCGAGTACAGCGGCTTTGTGCTGGTCTCGTCGCCGCAAGAACAATCGCAAGCCCACACCCGCAACACCCGCGATTCCCATGATGGGCCGCTGCTGCGTGTGGCCGGTGAGCATTGGCTGTGGGGTACCTTGAAGCGTTTCATCCCCTACTACCGCTCGGCCATGTTGGCAGCGCTGCTGAGCAACGTCTTGATGCTGGTGTCGGGCCTGGTCACTTCGGTGATCTATGACAAGGTGATTCCGAATCAAGCGCTCGTGACCCTGTGGACCTTGGCGGTGGGGGCCGGTGTGGCGCTGATATTCGATATGTTCGCGCGCCAGTTGCGCAGCCATTTGATTGACCTGGCCGGCCGCAAGGCCGACATGATCATTGGCGCCAAGCTGTTCCGCCAGACCCTGGGCGTGCGCATGGAGCACAAGCCCGAGTCGGCCGGCTCCTACGCGCACTACTTGGCGCAGATCGAAGTCGTGCGCGAGTTCTTCACCTCGGCGACGATGTCAGCCTTGACCGATCTGCCCTTCGTCATCTTGTTCGTTGCGATGACCTTTGTGATCGGCGGCCCGCTGGGCTGGGTGCTGGTGGTCACCATTCCCTTGATTCTGGCCCTGACTTATGGAATTCAAGGCTATTTGCGTACGGCCATGCGGACCAATATGGCCGAGACTGCCGATTTGCAAGGCACGCTGGTCGAAGCGATTGAGGGCTTAGAGGACCTCAAGACGTCGGGCGCCGAAGGCAGGTTCCTGCGCCGCTATGAAACCAGCACTGCCATCGTCGCCGAGTCTTCGTTGCGGGCCAGAAACATGTCAAGCTGGAGCAACAACATCACCATGACGCTGCAGCAATCCATCAATTTGATCATGCTGGTTTGGGGTGTCTATCTGATCCAAGACGGCCTCATCACTGCCGGTGCTTTGATCGGTGCGGTGATGTTCGCCGGGCGTGCCATCCAGCCGCTGGGCAGTCTCGTTAGCTTGGCGACGCGCTATCAAGGCGCACGTGTCGCAATGCTGTCGCTGGACCGGATGATGAATTCGCCCACCGAGCGCGACAGCAGTCGCAACTATGTGCCGCTGACCCAGGTCAGTGGCAAGCTTGGGCTTCATGATGTGGGCTTCTCTTACCCAATGGTGGGTGAGGGAGAAGCTCCGAAGATTTTGAAAGCCGTCAACTTGCGCCTGCAGGCCGGCGAACGTGTCGCTGTGCTGGGCCGAATCGGCAGCGGCAAGTCAAGTCAACCATCCTGCGCCTGCTGGCAGGCCTGTATCAGCCCACCGAAGGCATGGTCGACGTAGACGGCATTGATTTGCGCCAAGTCGACCCGGCGGAGTTTCGCGCAAAGGTCGGCTTTGTTTCGCAAGAGCCGCGTCTTTTCCACGGCACTCTGCGCGACAACGTCTTGATGGGGCGCGCTCACCTGGATGCCGCGCGGTTGGTGGAAGTGGCCAGGCTGACCGGCTTGGACCGCGTGGTGGCTGGCCATCCCAAGGGCTGGGACTTGCCCGTGGGCGAGATGGGCGGCCTGCTCTCGGGTGGTCAGCGTCAACTGGTGGCGCTGGCCCGCGCTCTGGTTACCAAACCGCAAATATTGCTGATGGATGAGCCGACAAGCTCGATGGATGCACAGTCCGAAATGGCATTTTTGCGGCAATTACGTGATGCCGCCGGGACCTGCACCTTGGTGGTCGTCACGCACCGGCCGGCAGTCCTGGAGTTGGTGTCCCGCATCGTGGTGGTGGACAACGGCCGCGTGGTGTTGGATGGTCCGAGGGATCAGGTCTTGGCGGCCCTGTCGGGTGTGCGCCCCAGTGCGGCAAGCCCAGAAGCCGCGACGCCCAATGGCGCCGGCGCCAACTTGCATATGCATCCTGCGGCACAGCCGGTGCAGCGCTCAGCCTCGGTATAAGCCATGAGCACCAAAAACAAGGCGGGCGGCATGGCCCTGAGTCGCGAAGAGGGCATGTTCGTCACCGGCCTGAACCATGCCCAGATCGAAGAGCCCTTGCCCCATGCAATGTGGGCGATCTATTTGATGCTGATTGCCGTTGCGGTAGCCCTGACTTGGTCGGCACTGGCCACTGTGGATGAAGTCACTCGCAGTGATGGCCGCATCGTGCCGGACGGGCGCGAGCAAGTCATAGCGAGCCTGGAGAGCGGCATTCTGCGTGAACTTTACGTGCGCGAGGGTCAGGAAGTGGAGCTAGGCGAAGAGTTGGCCCGGCTTGATCCCACCCGGGTCGAAGCGCAGCAAAACGAAGGCCAGGCCAAACGCATCGCGCTGAAGGCGCAAGCGGCTCGGCTGATCGCTGAGGCCAGTGCCAAGCCGCTGGTGTTTCCGCGCGATGTGCTGGCGGTGCCGCGCATCGCCGAGGCCGAAATGGAAGCGTACGAAGCGCGACGGCGCTTGATGGACGAGGCGGTCAGCAGCATTGCGCGCAGCAGCGGCTTGCTGGCGCGCGAGCAAAAAATGGCCCAGGACATGGCTGCCAAAGGACTGATGTCCGACGTGGAGGTGATGCGACTGAGCCGTCAAGTCAATGAGCTGCAGCAGCAACGTGCCGAACGTATCAGCCGCTTCAGGCAGGAAGCCAGCGGTGAGTTGGTGCGGGTGCAAAACGAGCTGACCCAGATTGATGAGCAGATGGTGGTGCGAGAGGATGCGATGACCCGGACGGTCTTCAAGTCCCCGGTGCACGGCGTCGTTAAGAATATTCGCGTCAGCACGGTGGGTGGGGTTGTCACCGCTGGCGCGCCCATCATGGAGATCTCGCCCATAGGACCGCGCGTGCTGATCGAGGCTCGTGTCAAGCCGCGCGATATTGGTTTTGTGCGTGTGGGCCAGCTTGCGGAGGTCAAACTCTCGGGCTACGACTACAACGTCTACGGCGGCCTGACCGGCCGCATTCAGTACATCAGCCCCGATGCCATGGGTGAAACAGAAAAAAGTGCCGAAGGCGGCTATTACCGCGCCACCGTCGCGGCCGAGCGCAACAATCTGCGCTTCAAAGGCAAAACGCTGCCCGTGATCCCAGGCATGACGGCAACCGTCGAGATCAAAACCGGTGAACGCAGCGTGCTGAGCTACCTTGTGCGGCCGATGATGAAGTCGCAAGAGGCGATGCGCGAACGCTAGTTGGCCATAAGAGGGCGGCAGCGGCCCCTATTCGAGACTTCGAATGGAGCCCAAACATGATGTAGTAGCGGTATCGGGGAACACCCTCTGTCGCTGGCTATTCATCATGTCTAAAACTGTTGTGCTCTCTTTGCTGCTGGGTCTGGGCCTGTCGGCCGCAGTGCCGGTGGCGCGGGCGCAAGCCCCGGCGAAAAAGTCGGCCAGAACGCCAGTAACAGCACCCCTAACAGCACCGGCAACAGCGGCGCCTGCGCAAAGCCGCTGCGCCGAGGACGACGCCGGCCCCTCGCGCGCCGGGCGCGACGCGACCATGGTCGAGACCAGCGCCGCCGATCCGCGCACCCAATTGCAAGAGTTGGTCGAGCTGGCGCTGCAACGCAGCCGCTCGATTGGCGCGCTGCGCCTGCTGACCCAGGCCGCCGAGGCCGATTTGGCCGAGACCAAGGCCTCGCGCCTGCCCCTGGTGACCCTCAGCGGCACCGGCGGCTACATCGGCAATGTGGTGCCGGATATGGACACGGTCAAAGGCCTACAGGGCCGTGCTTCGGTCAATGTCAGCGCGCCGCTGTATGACTCCGGCCGCATCACCAAGCTGACCGAATGGCGGCTGCAGCTGGCGAGCGCCGCCAAATTTGGGCAGAACAGCGCCGAGGAACAACTGGCGCTGCAGACCGTCAGCCTGGCGCTGGACCGCGGCCGCTACACCTTACAAGGCCAGGTTTACAGCCAATATGTGCGCAAAATGGCATGCTTGGTGGACTCATTGGAAATCATCACCAAGGCCGACCGCGGCCGCGCCAGCGAGCTGGTGCAGGCGCAGAAAAGCCTGCAGCAAGCCGATCTGCAATATGAGCAGACGTTGTCGGCGGTGCGCCAGACCGAGATCAGGCTGCGCCGCTTTGTCGGTGACCAATTGCCGCCCTCGGCCAGCCTCAGTTCGGTGCTGGCGCGCCTGCCCGATCTGAACGAGATGCAGGCCGACATCCTGCTCGCACCCGATGTCGCCCAGGCCTCGGCCCAGGCGCGCGCGCAGCGCAGCTATGCGGAGTCGGTGCGGGCCGGGCAACTGCCCAGCGTCAACCTGCTGGTGAAAGGCTCGGCGGTGGTTGGCCAGGGCCGCGCGAATGAATGGATAGGCGGGGTGTCGGTCAATATCCCGCTGCTGCAGCCGGGCGCCGATGCGGCGCTGACGGCGGCCAAGAGCCGCTACCAGGCCGCCACCTTGCAGCGTGATGAGACCGTCGAGGTCAAACGTTACCGCCTGCTGGAAACCTATGAGACCGCCACCTCGGCGCTGGACCGGGCGCGCCGCGTGGTGGAGATTTTGCGCAATAGCGACCGCGTGCGCGCCTCGACGCTGCAGCAATGGCAGCAACTCGGCCGGCGTTCCTTGTTCGACGTGATGGCGGCCGAAGGTGACTACTACTCGATGCGGGTCGCGCATGTGAATGCGCTGTTTGACGCGCAGCAATTGGTGGCGTTGATGTGGTCGATGGGGCGGGGCGTGCTGACGCCGCTGCGCTGAGGATTTCCCCCTGTTCGCAAAGAAATGCGCCGCCGGAGCCGCGCTATTCCCAACGCCTTGCCAAGCAGGGCCGCTCACAATCGCAGGCACGAGCAAGTAGGTACCCCATGTCTATTGAATTCCCCGTTTTTGTCCACGTTGATGGCTCGCGCGCGGCCTCGGAGTGGCGGCGATGAAGCTGGCGATAGCGACCATCCAACGCAATCGTGGTAAGTGGATCGTCGAGTGGTTGGCGTTTCATATGCTGGTCGGATTCAGTCGGTTCTATGTCTACGCGCACAAGACAGACGACGGCATGACCGAGAAGCTGGTGACACTTTCGAGGCGTTACGACATCAAGGTGCATTTGCTTGACGAGCAGCCGCAGCCGCAATTGCTGGCCTACCAGCATGCCTACAACGCCTACGGCGATGATGTGGACTGGATGGCCTTCATTGACGGCGATGAGTTCCTGCACCCCACTGCCTGCGGCCAGATGCAGCAGGCGCTGACCGCGTTTGACGCCATGCAGCTCTCGGCGCTGGCCGTCAACTGGTGCTGCTACGGCAGCAATGGCCATGTGCAAGATCCGGACGGCTTGATCATGCAAGCCTACCCGCGGCACAGCCGGGCTAATTTTCTGCCGAATCGCCATGTCAAAAGCATTGTGCGTGGCCGCCAGCAGTTGCAGGTGCGCGGTGCCCATGTGTTCGACACGGCGCTGGGGACCTATGACACCCAGGGCCGCCCGGTCACTCAGGGCTGGATGCGCGACAACC
>NZ_JANNMI010000479.1:0-8653 GCF_031397715.1 Roseateles sp. | reverse complement strand
CTGGCTCAAACCCGGTGGGGCCGTGCTTTGGTATGACTTCACCATCGACAATCCGCGCAACCCGGATGTGCGCGGTGTGCCAATGAAGCGGGTGCGCGAGTTGTTCCCTGACGCGCGTATCCAGTCTCAGCGCCTGACCTTGGCGCCACCCCTGGCTCGTCTCGTCTGCCGCCTGCATCCGAGCGCTTATTCACTCTTCAATAGCTTTCCTTGGCTGCGCACCCATGTGCTGGCCGTGGTCGAGAAGCCCTGAGATCCGCTGTACTACAATTTACATCAGCGCATCAGCGCATCAGCGCATCAAATGAAGGAAAAGCCATGCGAACCACGCTCGATATTGAAGATGACTTGTTGCTGGCCGCCAAGGAGTTGGCCCGGCGCGAAGGCGCCAGCGCCGGCGCCATCGTGTCGCGCCTCTTGCGTCGGTCTTTGACCGGTCTTGATGCCACGCCAGCTTCAAGCAAGAGCAGCCACGGCCTTGTAGACGCCAGCAACTGCGGGTTTGAGCCCTTTGCCGCCAAGCCGGGCGTTGTCACCAGTCTGGATGAGGTCAACGCCTTGCGCGAGGCCGAGGGTATTTGATGCTGCGTTCCTTGCTCGACGTGAATATCTTGGTTGCCTTGCTCGACGGCGGCCATTTGCATCACGGCTTGGTCAGCGACTGGTTACGGAACGCACAAGGTGGCGGCTGGGCGTCTTGCCCGCTGACGCAAAACGGCTGTTTGCGCATCCTGTCCTTGCCGGCCTACCCGAACCCGCAGCCGGTGGCATTGGTCGCGCAGCGTTTGGCCAGGGCCGTTGCTCACCCCAGCCACCAGTTCTGGCCCGACTCGCTGAGCCTGCTGGACCCCGGCCGCCTGCAATGGGACCGCATGCTCAGTTCGCGCCAAGTGACCGACACCTATTTGCTGGCGCTGGCCGTTGAGCAAGACGCATGCCTGGTGACCCTCGATCAGGGCATTTCACTGCAAGCCGTCCCAGCGGCCAAGCCTAAAAACATATTGACCTTGCTATGAGCGTCCAATCCCCACAACCCAAGGATTTGCCATTTTTGCCTTTCGCCTTGCCCGAGATCGGCGAGGACGAAATCAATGAGGTGGTCGACACCCTCCGTTCCGGCTGGGTCACCACCGGCCCCAAAGCCAAGCGCTTCGAGCAGGATTTCGCCGCCTTTTTGGGTGAACCCCAAATCGAGTGCATCGCCGTCAACTCGGCCACCGCCGGCCTGCATCTGGCGCTGGAGGCCTGCGGCATCGGCCCCGGCGATGAGGTCATCACCACCACCCATACCTTCACTGCCACCGCCGAAGTGGTGCGTTACCTGGGCGCCGATGTGGTGCTGGTCGATATTGACCCGGCCACGCTCAATATCGATCCCAAACTGGTAGCGGCCGCCATCACGCCGCGGACCAAATGCATCATCCCGGTCCATTACGCTGGCCTGGCGGTGGACATGATCGCCATCCTTGACATCGCCCGCAAGCACGGCCTGCGGGTGGTCGAAGACGCCGCCCACGCCTTGCCAACCACCTTGGAGCGCGAGTTGATCGGCACCATGGGCAGCGACGCAACGGTGTTCAGCTTCTACGCCAACAAGACCATGACGACCGGTGAGGGCGGCATGCTGGTGACGCGCAATGCCGAGCTGGCCAAGCGGGCGCGGGTGATGCGCTTGCACGGCATGAACCGCGATGCGTTTGACCGTTTCACCGCCAAGACGCCGAGCTGGTTTTACGAGATCGTGGCGCCCGGTTTCAAATACAACCTGACCGATATCGCGGCGGCGCTGGGTATCCATCAGCTCAAGCGCTTGCCGGCCTTTCAAGCCCGGCGCGAGGTGATCGCACAAGCCTACAACGCTGCTTTTGCCGACCTACCGCTGATCTTGCCGCCCGAGGCGCCCGAGGGCGATGTGCATTCCTGGCATTTGTACGTCTTGCGCTTGGGTGACGAGTTAGAGATCGAGCGCGACGTCTTCATCGAGCGCATGTATGCGCTGGGCATAGGCTGCAGCGTGCATTACATCCCGCTGCATCTGCAGCCCTATTGGCGCGAGCGTTATGAGCTGCGCCCCGAGCAGTTCCCGCATTCGCAAAAAGCCTTCGAGCGCAGCTTAAGCATCCCGCTCTACACCGCCATGACGGATGCTGATGTGCAACGGGTGATCGCGGCGGTTCGATCGATAGCAGGCTGATGGGCATGCTGGTCAAGCGGCTTGCCGATATCCTGCTGTCAGCGCTCGGTCTTGTGTTGCTGGCGCCCTTGCTGTCGGCGCTGGCTCTGTGGATCAAGCTGGACTCGCCCGGCCCGGTGTTGTTCAGGCAGCAGCGGGTAGGGCGGCGGGGCCGGCTGTTCTTCATCCACAAATTCCGCACCATGCGGCCAGATGCACCCAGCCTGGGCCCGCAAATCACCATCGGCGCCGACCCTCGTGTCACCCGCGCCGGTCAGGTTTTGCGCCGCTACAAGCTGGATGAGTTGCCGCAACTGTGGGATGTCTTGCGCGGTGCGATGAGCCTGGTCGGGCCGCGCCCCGAGGTGCCGCGCTATGTGGCGCTGTACCCGGCCGAGTTGGCGGACCTGGTCTTGTCGGTGCGGCCTGGCATCACCGATCTGGCGTCAATCGAATACCGCGATGAAAGTCGTCTGCTGGCTGCAGCCGCCGACCCTGAAGCCTGCTACGTCGAGCAAGTGATGCCCGCCAAGCTGGCGCTGGCGGCGCGGTATGTGCAAACGCGCAGTTTCGGCGGTGATCTGGTTTTGCTGTTGCGGACCGTGAAGGTGCTGGCCCGCTAAGCTTGATTACTCGTCCACCTCGGCAAACAGCACGTCTGCGTTGATAGTCAGCTCGACGCTGGCCAGCGTGACGGCCTGGCCGGCGTCAAAAGGGTGAAGCAGCCAGAGCCCGTCGGCAGCGCGGCGGTAGACGTCGCAGCGGCGCGAATTGACGTCGATGAAGGCCAGTTCCTGCAGCGAGGCAATGCGGCGGTACTGGGCGAACTTCTCGCCTAAATCGTAGGCGGCGGTGCTGGGCGACAGCACTTCAACGATCAGCTTGGGTTCGCGCTTGATCAGCGGACTGGCACGATCGGCATCGCTGCAGGTCACCACGACATCGGGGTAGAAGTAGCTGGCACTTTCAAACGCCTGCACCTTCATGTCAGCAATGAAGGTGCGGCAGGGCGAGCCGGCAAGGTGCTGGCGCAGGGCCATCGCCACATTGAGGCTGGTCGTCACATGGCCGCCCTCGGCGCCCGCCATTGCATAGACCTCACCGTTGACGAAGTCATGCTTTTCGGGCTGCAACTCCTCCCAGGCCAAGTATTCCTCACCGGTCATCTTGATTCTCAACGCTGCTTGTCCCATGGCTGAATCTCCCATCGTGAAGTCCTGCTGTGCAATGCGGCTGATTATCTGTCCAGCGCTAAAGCCCGAGTGACTGAAGTTTGCCCCGACAATCGCGCCCACTATGTTCTGGCTCTCACTCGACGGTTTTTTGACCCGCATCCGCCCCTACCGCGAGGCGCTCTCAATGTTGCTGGACGCGGCCGTGGTGGCGCTGGCCTGGCAGGCGACCTATCTGTTCCGGCTCGGTTTCGAGCGCTGGGTGTCGGCCCGCCCGGACTACGACGGCTGGGTCTTGCTGGGCCTGGTGGGCCTTTATGTGTTGGTGCTGTGGCTGTTGCGCGTGCCCAAAGGCATGTGGCGCTTCAGCGGTTTCGGCGAGGTCAAGCGCTTGGCGGCAGTTTGCGCGATTGCCGGCACGCTGGGCGCCACGCTGGTGCTGATGGCTCATTTGAGCGGTGTGCCGCGCGCCGTTTTGGCCCTGCACCCGCTGTTCAGTTTGATTGCGCTGGCGATGATGCGCCTGGGTTATCGCATGCTGTACGAGCACATGCGCGGGCGCATCAGCGGCAGCTCGGTCGAGGCACACCGGGCTCTGGTGCTGGGCGCGGGGCAGGCCGGGCGTTTGGCGGTGGCCGGCATACAGCACCAGGGTTGGGTGGTGGTGGGCTGGCTTGATGACGACCCGGCTAAATGGGGTGCGCGCGTGGCCGGCATTCCCGTGCTGGGCCGGCTGGACGAAGTCGCGCGCTTTGCGCCGATGCACGGCATCACGCATCTGATCGTCGCCATGCCCTCGGCCGCACCCGCGCAGCGTCGCCGCGCCTTGGATCTGGCCGGCCAGACGGGTCTGCATGTGTTGACCGTACCTAATTTGGAGGAATTGCAGACGGGTAGCAAGGTCGACCAGCTCCGCGACATCGAGCCCGAAGACCTGCTGGGTCGTGCGCCGGTGCAGCTGGACGAGGGCGGCATCAGCGAATGCATCAACGGCAAGGTGGTGCTGATCACCGGTGCCGGCGGCAGCATAGGCAGCGAGCTGTGTCGGCAGGTGGCGCGTTATGGGCCGCGCCTGCTGGTGCTGTACGAGCTAAGTGAAGTGGCGCTTTACCTGATCGAGCAGGAGTTGTCCGAGAAGTTTCCGCACATCCCCTTAGCAAGACTGATCGGCGACGTGAAGGACCTGGAGCACCTGCGCCACACCTTCAATAAATACAAGCCACAAATCGTTTTCCATGCCGCCGCCTACAAGCATGTGCCCTTGATGGAAGTGGACAACGCCTGGGTCTGCCTGCGCAACAACACCTTGGGCACCTATCACGCAGCACTCGCAGCGGCCGAAAGCGGCGTGGAGCGGTTCGTCTTGATCAGCACCGACAAGGCGGTCAACCCGACCAATGTGATGGGTGCGAGCAAACGCGCGGCCGAGTTGGTGCTCAGCCATTTAGCAGGGCAGGGCTTCGCCACCAAATTCATGGCCGTGCGTTTCGGCAATGTGCTGGGCAGCAGCGGCAGCGTGATCCCCAAGTTCAAGCAGCAGATCGCCAAAGGCGGCCCGGTCACCGTCACCCACCCCGACATTACCCGTTACTTCATGACCATCCCCGAGGCCGCACGCTTGGTGGTGCAGGCCGCCGCCATCGGTGAAACCGGGCAGGTGCTGGTGCTGGACATGGGCGAGCCGGTGCGGATTGTTGATTTGGCGCGCGACATGATCCGCCTGTCCGGCCGTGGCCAAGACGAGATCCAGATCGAATTCAGCGGCCTGCGCCCGGGCGAGAAATTGTTCGAGGAGTTGCTGGCCGACAGCGACACCACGCTGCCGACGAGTTGCGCCGGTTTGGCGCTGGCCCGCTTGGATGACAGCCGGCAAAGTGCCGAGGTGATGGGCTGGCTGCTCAATGGGGCGGGCGCGCTGGGGCGGGCCGATGATGCGGTGGCGCGCAGCGCCTTGCGGGAGTTGTTGGGGACGGCGTTCAGTTCGAGGCCTTGAATGAGGTGCGGTAGTTGTTTTGGCTTAGCACCCAATTGCTGGCTGCCTTCGGCAACCATTGCGCTGATGAACAATGACCTTTGATCCTCTGGTGCCCAACAGCATCGAATCAGTTTGCCCCGTAGGCCACGATCAGTGCATTGCGAGGGCGCCATCCAAGACCCGCGCCCAAAGTTGCAGTACGACCGGATCCAACTCCTCGATGACGTTCAGTCCATGACTGAGCTCGAAGCTGGAGTCAAAGTAGCCGCAGCCGCCGCGCACCGGCTCGGGACCCAAGAAAACCAGGCAAGAGGCTTGCTCGGACCCGTTTGACCCGTCCGAGCCGATTGAGGCGAGAGGGGCGATGAGCGCGGTAGCGATGAGGGTGGCGGCCTGGACTTGCATTTCTGGACTCCAAATCGTTGGTTTCGGGCGGGAGCTGCTCGGGCTGTGCAGTGCAGCAATATTCGGCGCTGGCGACCGCTACTTCTATCCTTCTGATGGTGGAGTCGGAGGGGCTCGTGGGGGGTGTCTCCCCCAAAGGTAGGAGCCAAGCGCACTTTGGGGGCGCTGGCGGAGTGGAGCGCCGCAGGCTTACCGCTCACAGTGCAGTGGCTGAAGCGGTGGCTCCGCACATCAATCACGACCCGGCCGGCGTGAATTTGCCCAGCGTGTGGGACCAACTCCCACGCCAGCTGTATTTGGGGGATGCCCAATTTGCTGAAGTCTTGGGTAAGAAAATCGGCGTTAGGCCCTCAACGGATACAGAGATACCGCGGCTGCAAAGCCGCGCCTCAGCGCCTCCGCTGGCCCAGTTTGCAGCCATGCCGGCGCGCAAACCGGCCATCGTGCAAGCGTACGCAATCATGACTTATCCTGACAGCGTCCGGACGCTACGATGAGGCCCTCAAAGAGGAGGCTCCGATGCCAGTTGCCAATCATTCCAAATCCGAGCGCATTGATGTGCGCGCCAGCACCCCTGTGAAGGTGCTGCTTCAGGAGGCTGCACGCGCGGCTCACAAGAACGTCAGTGAGTTTTTACTGGAGGCCGGCATCAATGCCGCCAACCAGACTCTTGCGGACCGGCTGCGCTTTGTGTTGACCCCGGATCAGTGGGGCGCATTTCAAGCAGCGCTGGACCGACCCGTCGTGAGCAAACCCAAGCTCAAGCAGTTGCTCAGTGAGCCGGGTCTGTTGGGGTGAGTTCAAGGTCTTACGAATCACCTCGCAAGCTTGCTGCAGACGACAACACCGAAGTTTTCGACTCTGGGCAACCGGCGCTCGGCCAATTCTTGCAGCGCTTCGCCCTGACCAAGCCGAAAGCCAACAGCGCGCAGACCTATGTGAGCTGTCAGAAGGGTGCTGTCGTTGGCTATTACAGCCTGGCAGTCGGCAGTGTTGAGCCAGAAAACGCTGCGCCCAGAGTGCTCAAGGGCATGGCGCGCCACCCCATACCCGTCATGATCCTGGCCTGACTGGCAGTTGATCTGAAGCATCAGGGCGTGGGGCTAGGAGCCCGGGCGGCAGAAAGATCGGCGGCTGCGAACCGACCGCAGCCGTCCAATCGGCACCGTCTTTTTGCCCCATAGCCGGGCTATGGGGCTGCAAATCCGGCACCAAATGTCCAGGCTGGGGCCGATTCTCGCTTTCGCCGCCTTCTGCCGCCCGGGCTCCTAGGGCGTGCATTGCTCAGGGATGCCCTCTTGCGTACCGCCCAAGCGGCAGACATCGCAGGCATCCGGGCACTGCTTGTCCATGCCAAGGATGACGCTGCCCGCCACTGGTATCTGAACTGGGAATTTGAGCCCAGCGAGACAGACCCATTTCATTTGTTCTTGTTGCTCAAGGACCTGAAATCCGCCCTGGGTACTTAGGAACTAAGTAAGGACTTGACCGCCGGCTTATCTCAAGAAAAAGGAAGTGGGCAAAGTATGAAAGCAAGATCTGACCCCGGGCATTCTGCCGGGCAGTCCGCGAAACTGGCTCCGATGTCTGCCGCTTGGCTATTTTGGTGGACAGGCGGTAGGTCAAACCGTTGGGTTGGCTAGCCAACTTTCTAGTTGATTCATCAGTGCGTTGCGATTGAAGTTTTTCTCGCAGTAACTTTGCCCACGCTGGCCCATTTGTAGGAGCTCATGTTCGTCGAGGTCAGCCAAACCGATGGCTTTTTGAGCGAGGGCTTGCGCATCGCCTGCAGCACACACGTAGCCTGCAGCCGAGTCTTGGATGACGCGGGCACCTTCGCCGTCCAGCATGCCCAATAGCGGTTTTCCTGCTGCCAGATAGCTTTGAACTTTGCCTGGAACGGTCATGCTGAATATGGGTTCGGCCTTGAGAGACACTAGCAAAGCGCCGGCGCCTGCAAAAAATGCGGGCATGCGATCCAGACCATGACGCCCGAGCATGAAGAAGGTATTTTGAAGGCTCTGCGCGGCAATCTCGGCCCGCACCTGCGGTGCAGCCCGCCCGTCACCAACAATCAGCCAGTGGATATCGGGTCGGTGGCGCGTTAAATGCGCGGCACGCAAGATGGCTGGAAAGTCTTGGGCTTCGCCGATATTGCCGGCGAACATGATGTTGAAGCAATTGCGGTGCGGCTCCAGCTCAGGGGCTTCTTGAACAGTGGCAGCGCTCGCGTCGAATATTTCTTCAGACCAGGCCGGGAAGTAGCGATTTTTCTCCGGCGCCTTAGACCAGCGTTCGATTGGTTTGAAGAAGGCTCGAGATTGAGCCAGTATCAAATCGCAATGGCCATAAATGAAAGTGCATAGTTTGCCGACCTGATCCAAAAGACGCGGGTTTTTGACGACGCCTATTGCCGACAGCGTGTCGGGCCAAAGGTCCAGCACCCACATCGAAAGCGGCGCGCGCTTGATTCGCTTGAACAAAATCGCAGGCAAGGCCGCCGTGATCGGCGAGGTCTCAAACACGAAGATGGCATCGAAGCCCCGGCCGCGCAACAGCCACGGCCCCATGACGCAACCCCAGAACACAAAGCTCCAGTAGTTGAGCACCAGGCGCAAGCTGCCTTTGCCGCGTGGCCGCAATGGGACGCGTAGCACAGCGGCCCCGGCATAGGTGGCAAAAGCGTCGGGGTCGGCGCGATAGGCTGCGTGGATTTCGCCCTCTGGGTAATTGGGCCGCCCGGTCAGCACCGTAACCTGGTGACCGCGAGCACTCAGCTCCGAAACGACCTCGTTGACGCGAAAACTCTCCGGCCAAAAGTACTGGCTGACAACAAGCACCCTCAAACGTCAGCCCTCACTCGTACTGGCGCCAGACCACCCGCTTCACGTAGTCGGTGTAGCTGTGGATGATGCGCAGAACCTTGTC
>NZ_JANNMI010000111.1:0-16057 GCF_031397715.1 Roseateles sp. | reverse complement strand
CACCGTTGAGCCATTGACCGACAACAGCGCAGGGGTGGGGTTGTAGTTGTCGGTGATCCACACCGTGTTGGCGTTGACCGTCTTGGCATCCACAGGCTCGCTGAACTGAATCAAGATGGGCTTGCCCACATCAACATCCTGCGCGCCCTCCAGTGGGGTCGTGCCGACGACGGCGGGCGCCGTCGCATCGACGTCAAAGCTCCAGGTTCGCACGCTGGCCAAGGGATTGCCCAACAAGTCTTGCGCCTCGGTGCCGATGCGCGCCGTGTAGCGCCCACTGGGCCAGGACTGCACGGGCACAAACTGCGCCGTGGCACCCGCAACTTGGACCGTCCCTTGGACGGCTTGCCCCTTGCTGTCGACCACGCTGAAGGCTTGCTGCATCGAGTCCGGGTCGACCGGCTCACTGAATACGACCTTCACCCACAGGCTTTGCTGGCCCGCTGTCGTCGCCTCAGGCGTGCTGCTCAACACGGTCGGTGGCACGCTTTCGCTGCGTCTGTCGCCAAGCCGGAATTGACTCAAGGTGGTCGTGCTCGACTCGGTCCGACCGCCGCTGCTCTCTTGCTGTACGCGGCGTACCAAGCCGATGTCGGGTGCAAACCATTCGTCCATGGTGGTTTCAATCGGAATCACGCGTCCGTCTGAACTCAGCGTCACGGAACTCTTGAGCACGGCTCTTTGATGCAAACAGGCACTGAAGTCGCCGGCCGGAGTCTGCACGTTTTCGAAGCCGAGCACCGTGACTTCGGCACGTATCACGAGACGGTCAGCCCGCCCGTCGCCATCGAGATCCACGTCCTTGTCCAAAATCTTGTCCAGCTGCACAAAGGTGTCGCCCGCACGCACCGGCAAGCGCAGCAGCTGAATTTTGCCAACGGCCAATGAAAATGCGTCGGACCCAGCGAGCGGAATTTCATGCAGTGCGCTGGTGGAAGGCAGCAGCAAGGACTCGGTGGCCTTGGTCTCGCCCGCCTCCAGGGTACGCAGCACCGTCCCTGTTTGGCCGTCAACAGTCAGTGCCCCGCCGACGGTCACCATCGTCGACGCAGCGCTTGCGTTCGCGCTTTCGCTGTAGATCCAGCGGTGCCCGGTGACGATTGGGAAATAGTTTGGCGCGACGCTCGGCTTGGTATCCACCGGAGCAGGCGGCGGCTCCGAGCCTGCGCCCCCACCGCCACCCCCACCTCCGCAGGCGACGAGCAGGGCACTGAGTGCCGCAGCCATCACCTTCACCCGTGCCGGGCGGGCCACAACTACAGCGGCCAAGCTCACGGCCCAGCAGATTGGCATCTTCATTTCGGCTTCCTCCCTAACTCTTTTGACTGGCGCTGCCCGGACTCTTTGGACCGCAAATTGGCAAGCTCTGGCGCGCGATTTTAGGTGCCGAATTTACCCAGAAAAGAAGGATTTCATCCAGACAAACCCGCAGGCCGATTGAGGTTTCGCTGCCTTACGGCATCTGGTCAGCACGGTTTTTCGGCCGCAGCTATGCTCCGCTACTTCATCCATTTTGGAGCCGCCATGCAGCGCAAAACCGCCCAGGATTTCGACCAAGATTTGTTGATACTCTTTGACGCCTATGTGCACGGCACGCTGGACCGGCGCGGCTTCTTGGAGCGGGCGCAGAAGTTCGCGGTCGGTGGTCTGACGGCAGCGGCGCTGCTGGCTTCGCTGTCCCCCGACTTCGCGCTGGGCCAAGTGGTGCCAAAAGACGATGAGCGCTTGAAGACCGAGATGGTCGACATACCTTCCCCCGCCGGCTCCGGCAGCATCAAGGCTTATCTGGCACGGCCCGCCAAGGCAAAGGCCAAGCTGCCCGCAATTTTGGTGGTGCATGAGAACCGCGGGCTCAACCCGCATATCGAAGACATCACCCGGCGCCTGGCGCTGGAGGGCTATATGGTTTTGGCCCCCGATGCGCTGACACCGCTGGGTGGCTACCCCGGGGACGAGGACAAGGCACGTGCCTTGTTTGCCAAACTGGACCAAGCCAAGACGCGCGAAGACTTCATGGCCAGCGCCGCTTGGCTGCAGGCCAGGCCAGACGTCACAGCCAAGCTCGGCGCGGTAGGGTTTTGCTATGGCGGCGGCATGGTCCACATGCTGGCCACACGCTTACCCGACTTGGCAGCGGCCGTGCCCTTCTACGGCAACCACCCCGCGCCCGAAGACGCGGCCAAGGTAAAAGCGCCGTTGCTGATTCATTTCGCTGCGGTGGACGAACGCATCAACGCCGCCTGGCCGGCCTATGAAGCGGCGCTCAAAGCCGCCGGCGTGCCCTACACCGCACACCTGTATGCCGGCACCCAGCATGGCTTCAACAACGACACCACGCCGCGCTTTGATGCGGCGGCAGCCCAGTTGGCCTGGGAGCGCACGCTGGAATTCTTCAAGCAGAAGCTGCAGTGAATCAGGCCTTGATCTGATTGCGCGCCGCCACCTTGGCCTTGACGTCCTCGGGTGACCAAAACAGCCAGTCATGTTCCAGCATATGGGCGCGGATGGCCTCGCTTTGGCCCTGGTTGACCTTGCCGGCAATCATGCCAAGGCGCACCTTGGTCTCAAGGTTAGCCATGCCCAGCGCGATCAAGTCCTGCAACAGCCGCGCCAGCACCAGGCTGCGGTAGCGCTCCGAGGTGAAGAGCTTGAAGCGCCCGGCCGGCACATCGTGCTCTTCTTGCAGCAGCGATAGCTTGGCGCCGGGTGAGTCCAGATAGGCCTTGACGTCCAGCGCCATCACCTCGTTGGTGCCCATATTGAAGGCCAGCATATCGATCTCTGGCTTCGGCGCGGACTGCTTGCCGATCTGCTTTTTCTCCTCCAGGCTGACGCTGACCTTGAACTTGTGGCGCACCCAAAAACCCTCTTCTTCGAGCAGGGTGGTGACGATGTTGTCGAACTTGTCGATGGTCTTGAATACTTCAATCATGGGCGCGATTCTATCGGGGCAGGCGTCAAGCCAGCGCAGCGCCGGCCTCGCCCACCGGCCTATCGTTGATGCGCCGGTTCGGCACTACCGTCAGCCCCAGCAGCACGATCTAGAGCAGGGCCAGGCCGCAGGCCGTGAACAGGGCCGCCGGCGACATCAGCCGCAGCGCCGCCCCGGCAGCGGCCGCCGCCAGCGGCGCCAAGCCCGTGAAGATGCCCATGAAGACACTCATGGCCCGCCCCAGCATGGCCGGTGGCACGCGCTTTTGCATCCAGGTAAACACGACCATCTGAACAAAACCGGCCAAGGAGCCCAGTGGCCTCAGCAGCGCCACGCCCTGCCAGACCGCCGTGATATGGCCGAAGGGCAAGAACACAAGGCCGGCCACCCCGTCGATCGCCAGCACGGTAAAGCCCAGCGTCCCCAGCCGCCAAGTCGGCCGCATGCCGGCAACAAGCATGCCGGTCAAACTGCTCAAGCCATGGCCGGCCAACAAGAGGCCCTTTTGGACCTTGTCCTTGGGCTTTCTCGGCCGTCAACCGGAGCCGAATGGCCGCTGCTTGACCCGTCGAATAGGCGCTATCGCCCCTGTAGGAGCCGCTCGCTCCGTCATCGGCCGTGGTAGCTGGGTGCCCGGAGATGCCCCTCGGCCGCGATGCTGCCTGAATGAAAACTTGCACGTGGCGCGTCTGCGCGAGAATCTCAGCCATCGTATTAATCCCATCCATCCCCTCCATCCTGGCTCTGTTTTCTTCTCGCCCAAGCCGTTTGAAAATCGTTGGCTAGACCAGGGATTGATGTGCGGCGCCGTAAGAATTTTTTAGCCAGGATGAAGGAGATGAACAGGATAAAAGCAAAACGGTCGAGTCGGCCAGGCCTTGCGCAATCCCTGCCAAGTGCGACTTCCGAGCTGCTGCAGCGTGCCCGGAGCTGCCTTTCGAATTGGTCTCACTCGAGCTCAGTCGACTCGGCCCGCCGCCGTGCTCATGGTGCCCGGGTCGGCTCTGACGAGCCGACTCCCCTCGGTGCTCACTGCGCAGGTCAGCGGCGGCAAACTCCCTTCGTTCGCTGTGCTCACTGCGGTCAAACAGGTGACGCCAAGCCAGTTGTTGAAGCGCGCTGAGCGCGCCTGACCCGCTTCGCTGCGCTCTCGGCCGCGCACAAATCGCCCGTCGGCGGGCCGAGCCAACTTCGGGTCGGGCGTTCGGCGCGGGGATGGGGCGCGGCGTTCGCGCGGCTGTGCCTCACGCGGAAGTACCAGGGAACAAGATGGCCAAGATCGAAGGCCATGAAAACGTATGCGTCGCTTGGGATCACTATTGCCGAGCCCAAGGCGGTGTCTCCTGCGGCCGCAATGCGTTGATCAAGTTGGCGATGATGACGCCTGACACCTTGGGTCTCTTTGGCGACCCGGCTTCACCGCATCCATGCGGAGTGGAAACCACGTCGCACGAGAAGTATCTAGATCCTCATAACGCCGAAAACCAATTGACCATAACTGTGCATTGGGTTGCCGAGTCGAAGCGGTATGACTGGGTCATCACTTCACGAAATGACAGGCCAGCACTTGAAGGCGATCGATTTTTTTAAGGGACGCAGTCCGTTCAACCTTGGACTAGTGCAAAAAACTGTGCGAACGTTGCACTTGCCAACGAAGTCGCCCAAAAGGCTACACGGCCTTTGTTCGAACGTACTTCAAGTCAAGTCCTGCTTTGTAAAGCTGCCGAGCACGCAATTCACCCGAGGAACCGGGGCGGACTTCAAACATCCCGATGGTCTGCATGCTCGCAAGTGCTTGCCGCACATCTTCTTCCTTCAGCTTCGAACGTTCAGAAAGATTCTTGACCATCTGGTCTACTTTAAATGGAGTTTGTAAGCCCTGAAAAGCAGCTATCAGCCGATCTACTGCATTATTATTTGCCGCTGGCGAACTAGCGTCAATATTCAGGAACGAATATAGCTCTGTTCTAACGTCCCCTAAGAATGCCTTGGATGCCTGATCGTAGGCGAGAAGAACGGCCGCACTAGTAACGCGTCCATCCCGAATGTTTCTACCCTCTGCCTCACCGCAGTTCTCCGCCAATTTACGCAAAAATCCATCGAATAGCCTCGGATAAAATGCCGCCTCGCCCCCACTTCCGCCGCCGGCATCAGAGAAATACGCAGCAAAGAAAGTTGTTGTCTTCAGGCGGTTTCGCTCCAACCCATCTGGAAATATTTCGAGTAAAAAAGACTCAGCAATATCATCAGGCAGCACGCCTCTAGATATTGCCTCCGATTTTTGCTCAATTTTCTTACAAACCAGCAGAAAACTATTCTTAAACCAGGGCAAGCTAACTATTCTCGCTAACGCAAAATTCAATATAGCAGTCTTATTCCAATGAAGATGCAAGACCGAGCCTTCAATTTGCTGCTCGACATTTTGACTAGCACCCGTAGCCAAGTCGGAACGCAACAACAATCGAATAGAAACTTTTCTCGAAATATTCCTATCAAACTGGACCGCAGCCAGAAATCTAAACAAAGCCTCGACGAACGAGCGCAAATCCGTTGCAGCCACAGCCGTTTCGACGCCATCTATCACAAAAACGCGCCGATCCGACCCATCAACCCTTGCGTGCACTTTGGTGACTGGAGCGACATTTCCTGTACTCTGAAATCCGTCGAACTCTTTGGCAATGGCGCCAGAAAAAGCGGCATCGTCGCGAGTATCAGGAATAGATAGTGCGGCACCTAAGAGCAACCACCAGAATGCCTCAAAATCATTATTACAGTGGCGCAAAGCCTGCTGGAATTGGGTACCGGCACTCTTTAGCCCGCCAGCCGACGAATCACTGGCGACGAGCAGCGGCTGAGCCATACCTTTGTTAACCAACTCTGTCAGCAGGCGAGTTTTGCCAGTGCCTTTCCGGCCAAAAATGTAATGGTAGGGGCTATCCAAGCTGAACACCTTTGCCAGACCAGGTGTCAAAATAAATTTACCCTGATCAGTCGATCCACTGCCAGTGAGACTTATCGGTCCGTTCTCACTTCGCACGCGTGCCGGAGCACTACCACTCAGCCCAAGCACCGAACGAAGACCTGAAATCGCCTGCTGATTTGCAATAGACATGTCGCGAGGTGCGACTTTTCGCCCATCAACCAAGTTCTGGTCGTGCTGCCAGAATATCCAGTACGATTCCAAAACTTCATCGTCTAAAGGAAGAAATTTTCCAATCTTTCCCAAGAGTTGTTGAATGTGATCGGCATGATCTACCCGGGCTTGCGACGCTGTCATTTTCGGATTCAATGAAAAGCTGACAAATGCCCCAGGTGAATACTCATCGTGCGCAAGCAGGGTATCCAGTAGATTCGAATCTTGAATATGCCGCGCCATCCCGTCTGGCCGTATAAATATTACGGCCGGACCAGGCCAGGCCTCCATAATTGGAAGCACTGAGGGTGCAAAACCAGTCCGATGATCAAATAGCACGACGTCATAAGACGGATCAGGTTCAGTGCTTTCTATTTGGGCTCGCAGAGAAGCAATTCCACGCTTCAAAAATGCAGTATCCAGAGATGCGTTAAGTAGAAATGCAGCAAAATCCATGTCGAATCTAGCCGCTGCGGGGCGTGCGGCTATCAGATCAACGTAGCCATCTGTTGAAATTCCGACATAAGTACGTGAGAGCGGTCGTATTTTCGCGTTAGCCCTACTCAAGCCCATCAGCGACGAATCAATATCCGATGCTACTGTTTCTAGCATTGCATCGAGTGAGGGGGCTTCGATATCGGCATCTACTAATAGCACGCGAAAACCGGCATCAGCCAAGGTCTTTGCAAGCGCCAAAAGCACTGTCGATCGACCTTGCCCACCCTTATAGCCGTAGAAGTGAATGGCCTTAGTTTTGACTCCTTTCATATCGGTGGGCACTTCGTCATCGAGATGATTTGCACCACCGACTGGGGCCGAAGCGTTCATTGGAGGAATTGGGCTGAAAGCTCCTAGCCAGCCAGCTTCAGCTTCTCTCGAATCAAGATAGCCATAATCTTCCGCACGCTCCTTCAGCGTAATCGGAAGCAACTCAATCATGGGACTATCCATGATTGATGCAAGATCGACCAAGGTAAGGCCGGCGAGTTCGGCAAGAATTTCCAGTCTCGCCTCATGCGACTTTCCAGCAAAACGCTCCGACATACAAAATATGTACAAAGTCGGATGCGCATATGCGACGCCCACGTTCAATGCAGCTTTCTTCAGCGCATTCGTGATGAATTCAGATATTGTCATAATTTACTTAGAGCGCCTTCCCAAATTTATTTTTCAGATATGCGCGAATTTCAAGTACCTTAGCACTTAGGACTTTCGCCTGTTCTTCCGACGTGAATGGAGCGGGCCAACTATCCGACTCATGCCTAACATATCGAATATTTGGATAGGAATCGACCGGTGCATTGCAAGGATTGCCATCTTTCCCTTGCACAGTAATCGCCGTTATCGCGTTCCGGAGCTGCGCCACCAAAGCATTCAACTTTATCTTACAACCCTGATGATGACCGATTGCAAACAGATGTGCGAATTTATCAATCGCCGCGGGAACATTATGACCCTTCAAACCGACATCGTTCTTTAGAATAAGCTCAACGGCGACAAGACCCAAATATGCCTTAACTATATGGTCTGAGCTTGACACAGAAGCTGCTACGAACGCATCGATATTTTTTGTGTGCCTAGTCATTCCAAAAGTCTCTCCTACTGGTCAACTATTACCCCAAGAGCCAAACATCAAAGCGTCAAGCACCTTTTTGCAGAGTAACGGAACTCTATGCGATTGCGGCACCCACGTCGTAGACATGCAATCAAGAAAGCCCGAACAAGAATCGAACATGAGGGCTACATGGTGGCTACAAAAGCCCCAGAAACAACAAAGCCCAACCGGAGAGATTGGGCCAAGTGCTTGATTTAATTGGTAGGCCGTATAGGACTTGAACCTATGACCAAAGGATTATGAGTCCTCTGCTCTAACCAACTGAGCTAACGGCCCCCATGGGGTACTTCATTGATCCCGCCACAACAGCGGAAGCGCGCGATTGTATAGGCCTTGACGGGCCCTACTTCTGCGACAGCGCCTGACTGATCATCCTCGACGTGATGTCGACAATCTGGATCATCCGGTCATAGGCCATTCGCGTCGGGCCAATGACACCGAGCGTGCCAACGACTTGACCGTTGACTTCGTAGGGCGCCGAGACGATGGACAACTCCTCGAAGGGAACGACCTGGCTCTCGCCGCCTATATAAATACGCACGCCCTCGGCGCGGCTGGACACGTCCAGCAAACGCATCAATTGGGTCTTTTGCTCGAACACATCGAACAAGCGCCGCAGGCTGCCCATATCGTTACCGAAATCCTGCACGGTGAGCAAATTGCGCTCGCCCGAGATGACGACGCGCTCCTCGTCGTCGGCCATGGCCTCGGTGCCGGCCTGCACGGCGGCACTCATCAGGCCGGCGATCTCACCGCGCAATTCGTCCACTTCGTTCTTCAAACGCTCTCGCACCGCCTCCAGGCTCAAGCCGGCGTAATGGGCGTTCAGCCGGTTGCTGGCTTCGGCCAACTCGGCCTGGCTGAGATCTTGCGCGGTGAAGATGACGCGGTTTTGCACATCGCCGTCGGGCGACACCATGATCACCAACACACGCCTGTCGCCCAAGCGCAAAAACTCGATGTGGTGAAAAACGCCGGGCTTGCGCGGTGCCGTCACCACACCGACAAAATTAGACAGGCTCGATAGCAGATGCGCGGCGCTGGCGATCACGCGCTGCGGCTGATCGGGCTGCAGATGGGTGTCAATCGGTTTTGAGTCCGCACCGAGCAGGGCCGGTTGCGCCGTCAACATGGTGTCGACAAAGAGCCGGTAGCCACGCGCGGTGGGGATGCGCCCGGCGCTGGTGTGCGGGCTGGCGATCAGGCCTAAGTCTTCAAGATCGGCCATCACATTGCGGATCGTGGCCGGGCTCAACTCCAGGCCGGAGGCTTTGGACAATGTGCGGGAGCCGATCGGTTGACCGTCGGCGATATAACGCTCGACCAGGGTTTTCAGCAGTGATTTGGATCGCTCGTCAAGCATGGCTTGATTGTAGGTTCCCGCAGCGTGAGCGCCACGCGGACTTCCCCGTAACGTCATAGTGCTGTGGTGTAATTCTCATCTATGGCGAAACGTTTCCAGCATGTGGCAATTGTGGGCAAGCATCAAGCGCTCGGTATCCGCCCAATTCTTGAGGAAATTGCCGAATTCGTCACGCGGCAAGGCATCGACGTTTCTCTTCAGCAAGAGACCGCCTTGAACACCGGCATGACCGCATATGACGCCCTGACGAACGAGCAGCTAGGCGCGCAGTGCGACCTGGCCATCGTGGTCGGCGGCGACGGCACGATGCTGGGCTTCGCGCGCGAGATGGCCCGCTTTGGGGTGCCGCTGGTGGGCATCAACCAAGGGCGGCTGGGCTTCATCACCGACATCTCGATGGAGCGCTTTCGCGAGGCGCTGGCGCCGATGTTGGCCGGCGACTATGAGATGGAGCATCGCAATATGCTGGAAGGTGCGGTCTGGCGCGATGAACGCAGCATCTTCGAAGGCCTGGCCTTGAACGATGTGGTGGTCAGCCGCGGTGCCACCGCCAGCATGGTGGAGCTGCGCATCGATGTCGGCGACGAATTTGTCGCCAATTTGCGCGCCGACGGCGTGATCGTCGCCTCGCCGACCGGCTCCACCGCCTACGCCTTGTCGGCCGGCGGCCCGATTCTGCACCCCAGCATTGCCGGCTGGCTGCTGGTGCCGATTGCCTCGCACACCTTGTCCAACCGCCCCATCGTGCTGCCGGACACCGGCGATGTGACGCTGGAAATCGTCGCCGGCCGCGACGCCAGCGTGAACTTCGATATGCAAAGCCTGGCCAGCCTGCTGCATGGTGACCGCATCAGCGTGCGCCGTTCGGCCTACAAGGTTTGTTTCTTGCACCCCAAGGGCTGGAGCTATTACGCCACCTTGCGCAGAAAACTCCGCTGGTATGAGGGTGTGAGCTGATGAATCCTTTTCTGCCGCCGGTGAGAGGCCTCTGATGCTGCGCCGCCTGAGCCTGCGCGACTTTGTCATCGTGCCCGAGTTGGAGCTGGACTTCCATGCCGGCTTCTCGGTGCTGACCGGCGAGACCGGCGCCGGCAAGTCGATCTTGGTCGATGCGCTGCAGCTGGCGCTCGGCAGCCGGGGTGATGCCGGCGTCGTGCGCGAGGGCGCCACGCGGGCCGAGATTTCGGCCGAATTTGACCGCCCCGTCCATCTGACCGGCTGGTTGGAGGAGGCAGGTTTCGATGATGGCAGCGGCAGTCTGCTGCTGCGCCGCGTGATCGATGCGCAGGGCAAGAGCCGCGCCTGGATCAACGGCAGCCCGGCCACGGTCACGCAGCTGCGCGAGCTGGCCGACAGCTTGCTGGACATCCACGGCCAACATGCCTGGCAAGGCTTGACCCGCCCGCCTGCGGTGCGCGCCTTGCTCGACAACTATGCCGGCCTGGACTGCACGGCCTTGGGGCACGCCTATGCCGCTTGGCGAGTCGCTAGCGATAAGCTCGCCGCTGCCGAATCGCGTCAAGCTGACTTGTTACGTGAGCGGGAACGCCTAGCCTGGCAGATCGGCGAAGTGGCGCGTTTGGCGCCCGGCCTTGACGAGTGGGACGCGTTGAATTCAGAGCACCAAAAGCTGGCCCATGCGCAGGCGCTGCTGGACGCTGTGCGCGGCGCTTTGGACGCATTGACCGAAGCCGAGCCCAGCGCCGAGTCGCAGACCGACAAGGCCTTGACCCAGCTTGAGAAGGTGTTGGATTACGACAGCGGCTTGCTGCCGGCCGTCGAGGCCTTGCGCGGCGCGCAGGCGCAGCTGCAAGACGCCGCCCACACCCTCAGCACCTATCTGCACGGCACCGAGCTGGAGCCGGCACGCATGCATGAACTGGACGAGCGGCTCTCCGCCTGGCTGACGCTGGCGCGCCGCTACCGGCGCCCGCCGGCCGAATTGCCGCAGCTCTTGAGCCAATGGCAGAGCGAGCTGCAAGCACTTGACGCGGCCACCGACCTCGCCGCGCTGACTGCTGCCTTGATCGGCGCGCGCAGCGGCTATGAGCGCGAGGCCAAGCGCATCAGCAGCGAGCGCCGCGCCGCCGCGCCCAAGTTGGCGGCCGCCGTCACGCAGGCGATGCAGCAACTCGGCATGAGTGGGGGGCAGTTCGAGGTCAGCCTGCTGGCGCAAGAGCAGCCACAAAGCTTTGGCCTGGAGTCGGCCGAGTTCTTGGTCGCCGGCCACGCCGGCAGCACGCCCAGGCCGCTGGCCAAGGTGGCCTCGGGCGGCGAGTTGTCGCGCATTGCCTTGGGCATTGCCGTCACCACCTGCCAGCAAGACAGCGGCGGCGTGGGCACCTTGATCTTTGACGAAATCGACGCCGGCGTCGGTGGTGCGGTGGCCGAAACCGTCGGCCGCTTGATGAAGCAGTTAGGGCGCTCCGCCCAAGTGCTGGCCGTCACCCATCTGCCGCAGGTGGCGGCCTGTGCCGATCAGCATTTGGTCGTCGCCAAGGCCATGGCAGCAGGGCAAACGCTCAGCTCGGTGCAAGCCGTCAGCGGCGAAGCCCGGGTGGCGGAGATCGCCCGCATGCTCGGCGGTGAGCGCCTCTCGTCGACCAGCCTGGCCCACGCCCAAGAGATGCTCGACCTGTCCGCCAACCCTGCCTCCACTTCAGCAGCAGCAATAGCAATAGCAACCACTACTCGCGTCAAGAAAGCCAAGTCATGAGCAGCAGCAACGCAGCCCCACCACTCGACCCCGCGGTGAAAAGCAATGTCGTGCTGGTCACCGGCATGTCCGGCGGCGGCAAGTCGGAGGCGATGCATGCGCTGGAGGACGCCGGTTTTTTCTGCGTTGACAATCTGCCGGCCGACCTGCTGATGGACTTTTTGCGCCTTGAGCAGCAGCGCGGCGAGCGCCGGGTGGCGATTGCGGTGGACGTGCGCAGCGTCGGCTCGCTGCCCCTGCTGCTGCCCTTGTTCAAGCAGTTGCGCACCGAAGGCGTGGCGATTCGGTCGATCTTCTTTGACGCCAACACCGAGACCTTGATGCGGCGCTTCTCGGAGACGCGCCGCCCTCACCCCCTGCGCCATGACCAATCGCCGTCAAGCCAGGACGACAGCCACCGGGCCTTGTTGGAGGCGATTACGCTGGAGCGCGAATTGCTGGGCGCACTGCGGATTGAGTCCACCGTGCTGGACACCAGCCAGCTGCGCCCCGCGCAGCTGCGCGCCTGGGTGCGCGATCTGGTGGTGGTGGAAGGCAACTCGCTGACCCTGGTGTTCGAGTCCTTTGCGTTCAAGCATGGCGTGCCCAGCGACGCCGACTTTGTGTTTGATGTGCGTGTGCTGCCTAACCCCTATTACGACCGGGCCATGCGCCCGCTCAATGGCCGCGACCAGCCGGTTGCCGACTATCTGGCCGCACAGCCCGAGGTCGGTTTGATGCTGAGCCAGATCGGCGCCTTTCTGACCCAATGGCTGCCCAAATTCGCCGCCGATCAGCGCAGCTACTTGACGGTGGCGATTGGTTGCACCGGCGGCCAGCATCGCTCGGTTTATTTGGTCGAGGCCCTGGCGCGTCAGTTTGCCCACCATGGCCAAGTGCTGAAAAGACACCGCGAGTTGGACGCGAAATAAGCGCGCTCAGACCTGCCGCTGCTTATCTTCGTTCGAGTACAACAGCACCAGCAGCGCCACCGTCCCCAGGGGCGCGAGCAGCACCAGCACCAACATCCACGGCAGCAGGTTGCGGCCACTGCGCTTCAATGCCTGGCCCATGAAGACCCAATGGGCCATCAATCCGGCCGCCATCCCCAGGCTCAAAAACGTCAGCAGTGCCGCCGAAGGATCACCCTTCGCGCTGGCGGCCGAGATCAAAAACCACAAACAGCAGGCCGCCGCCAGCAGAGCGACGAGCGCGGATTCAACGGCGTTTTTGGTGGCAGCGTTCATGGCAAAGTGACTCGGTCAGGCGATCAATTTTTTCAACGGGGCGGGCAAAGCGTAATCGGCCAAACGCTCACGTGCCACCCAAACCCCGCTCGGGCCGGACCCGCTGGCGCTGCTGGTGACTTCAGCACGGCGGGGGTGCAGTATCCAATCAAAATGCGTCAGGGCGTGGGCAATTCGCGGCATCACTTCCAGTTTCGCGCCGAGGCCGTCGGCGGCCGATTGCAGGCTCGCCTCGTCCTCATACAGTGGCAGGCTCCACAAGCCCGCCCACACGCCGGTGGCCGGACGTTGCTGCAGCAAGACCTGACCCTCGCGCTCCAACCATAACCACCAGTTCTCACGCCGCCCGCGTTTGAGTTTGCGGGTCTTGATCGGGTAGGCCGTCGGCGCGCCTTGGCTGCGGGCCGCACACAAATCGGCCACCGGGCAAAGCAGGCATTGCGGCTGACGGGTGTTGCAAATACTGGCGCCCAGGTCCATCAGGCCCTGGGTGTAGGACTCGATACCCTCGGCCGGTAGCAAGTCGGTGGCGTGGTTCCACAACCGCTTTTCTTCGGCGCTGCTGGCCAGGTCGCCATCAAAGGCCAGCACGCGGCCCAGCACCCGTTTGACATTGCCGTCAAGAATAGCGACGCGCTCGCCGAAGCAAAACGCCGCCACCGCCGCCGCGGTCGAGCGGCCAATGCCGGGCAGCGTTTGCAAGGTGACCGAGCTGCGCGGGAACTCGGCGCCATGCAGCGCCACCACCGCCTGCGCGCAGGCATGCAGATTGCGCGCCCGGCTGTAATAGCCCAGGCCGGCCCACAGCGCCAGCACCTCGTCCAGCGTCGCCGCAGCGAGCTCGCTGACGGTGGGGAAGCGTTCCAAGAAGCGCTGGTAATAGCCCAAGACCGTCGTCACCTGGGTCTGCTGCAACATGATCTCGGACAGCCAGACGCGGTAAGGGTCGCGGGTGTTTTGCCAAGGCAAAGCATGGCGGCCATGCCTGCGCTGCCAGGCGACCAGGATCGCTGCAAATTGCTCTGGGATAACTATCGTTTTTGACATTGAGGGCAGAAAAAGGTGGAGCGCTGGCCTTGCACAATGCGCCGGATCGGCGTGCCGCAGCTGAGGCAAGGCAGGCCCTCGCGGCCATAGACACGGGCCTGCATTTGAAAGCTGCCGGCGACGCCGTGGGCGTCTTTGAAATCCCGCAGGGTGGTGCCGCCCGCTTCCAGCGCTTGGCCCAGCACCGCGCGCACCGCCTGCGCCAGCCTCTCGGCTCGCGGACGGCTGAGCTTGGACGCCGCCAAGCGCGGATCGATGCCGGCCAGAAACAAGGCCTCACAAGCATAGATATTGCCGGCGCCGACGACGATGTCACCGGCCAGCAGGGCCAGCTTCACGGCGACCTGGCGGCCACTCAGGCCAGCATGCAGATGGGGGCCGTCAAAGCGGGGGTCGAAGGGCTCCATCCCTAAGCTGCCAAGCAGCTTGGCCGCGGGGTCGGCATTGATGGCCGGCGACCAAACCACCGCGCCAAAACGCCGCGGGTCGGTCAGGCGCAGCAAGCCACGGTCGGTCTGCAAATCGAAATGGTCATGGCGGCCGGCCGGCGCGTCCCCCTCCCCAGGCGTGAAGGCCAGCGAGCCCGACATACCCAGATGCAGCAACAACCCACCGCCAGCCATTGGCCGCGACAGCGGCAGCCACAAATATTTGCCGCGTCGGCTGACCGCGCCGACACGGCCGCCGATCAACTGCTCACAGGCCAGGCCCAAGGGCCAGCGCAGCGGCTTGCCCAGGCGCGCCTGCAAGACGGTGGCGCCCTCGATGGCGGCGGCGAAACTGCGGCGGGTGACTTCAACTTCGGGGAGTTCGGGCATGCTCGGCATGATATCGGGGCAGAATGTCCGCTTGCCCCGCCCCGAGTTGGTCGGGGTTTGTCTTTTTGGAATTACGCAGGAGCATGCATGGCCGAGAAATTTCGCCGCAGCGTCGCCGGGGGCGCTGCCCTTGCGGTGGCATTGCTGCTTGCCAGCCTGAGCGAACCCAAGGCCTGGGCCGCTACGCCCGCCGGCAACTTCGGCAACTCCGACATGGACGCGCCGCTGTTCTACCAATTGCTGGTGGGCGAGCTGGAGTTGAGCGCCGGTCAGCCCGGCGTCGCCTACCAAGTTCTGCTGGACGCCGCACGCCGCACCGGCGATGAGGTCTTGTTTCAACGCGTCATCAGCATCGCCCTGCAAGCGCGGGCCGGTGACCAAGCCTTGATCGCCGCCAAGGCTTGGCGCGAATCGCAGCCCAAATCCGCCGCCGCCCACCAGATGGTGGTCCAGTTGCTGGCCTTGCTGAACCGGCCCGCCGACGCTGCCGACGCAATCCGCCCGCTGCTCGCCGTCACGCCCGAGGCCGAGCGAGCGGCCGTGTTGGCGTCGCTGCCGCGGCTGTTTCAGCGGGCAGCCGAACCCAAGCGCGTACTGGCCGCCCTGGCGCCGGTGCTGCAGGCCGCCGCGCAGCAGCCTGCAACAAAGCTGGCCGCGCTGACCGCGCTGGCGAGGCTGCACTTGGCCGCCGGTGACAGCCAGCGCGCCCTGGCGCTGGCCGAAGAAATCGTCGCCTTCGCGCCCGAAGCCGACGAGGCGATGCAGCTGGCTTTGGACTTGCTGCCGCAGTTGACGCAGGCCGAAGCCCTGATCACTCGGCGCCTGCAAGTCAAACCCGACAACCTGGCTTTGCAACTCGCCTATGGCCGGGCTTTGGCGCGCGCGCAGCGGCCGGCGGAGGCCGCGCGCGAGTTCCGTGCCATCACGATCGCGTCGCCCCACATCAGCAGCGCCTGGTTTGCGCTCGGCACCCTGGAGCTGGAGCTACGCAATGCGCAAGCAGCGGACGCGGCACTGCGCGAATATCTGAAGCTGCTGGATAGCCCGCCTTCGGCAGGCGAAGACATCGACCCACAAGCAAGCGCCGAAGCCCGTCAACAAACCTGGCTGCTGCTCGCCCAGGCCGCCGAGCTGCGCGGTGACTTGAAGGCGGCCGAAGCCTGGCTGCTCAAGGTGGACGTGCCGCAGCGCCAGTTGGAGGCGCAGT
>NZ_JANNMI010000443.1:0-4375 GCF_031397715.1 Roseateles sp. | reverse complement strand
GCGGTGGTCGCCTTCATCCAAAAACGCCCACAGGGCTTGTTCGCCCTCAAGGGCCGGAGCGCCGAAGCATGAGTGCGGCAATCGCTATCAACCCGCTGCCGGCGGCGGCCAAGCCCAGCGGGCGCGCCTGGCCGGTGCTGCTGGCCTTTCTGATCGTGACCCTGGTCGTGCCGCTGCTGAATCGGCTGCTGCCGGAAGGGCATTGGCTGCATGTGTCCGACTATCTGGTCACCCTCTTGGGCAAGATGCAGTGCTATGCGCTGTGTGCGCTGGCGCTGGATCTGGTGTGGGGCTTCACCGGCATCTTGTCGCTGGGCCACGGCCTGTTCTTCGCGCTGGGCGGCTATTGCATGGGCATGGCCTTGATGGTGGAGGCGTCCGGGCCCGGCAATTTGCCGGCCTTCATGGTGTTCCTGGATTGGAAGAGCCTGCCCTGGCACTGGGCCTTGAGCGGCTCCCTGCTGGCGCAGCTGGTCTTGGTGCTGGTGGTGCCGGGGCTGCTGGCCTGGGTGTTCGGCTACTTTGCCTTCCGCTCGCGCATCAAGGGCGTGTACTTTTCCATCATCACGCAGGCGCTGACCTTTGCCGCGATGCTGCTGTTCTTCCGCAACGAGACCGGCTTCGGCGGCAATAACGGCTTCACCGATTTCAAGACCGTCGCCGGCATCCCGCTGGCCGATCCGCGCACGCGCTTAGGCCTGTTCGTGCTGACCGGCTGCGTGCTGATCGGCTTTTATCTGCTGGCGCGCTGGATCGTCGCCAGCAAGCTGGGCCGCCTGCTGCAGGCGGTGCGCGACGCCGAGAACCGGGTCATGTTCACCGGCTACGACCCGCTGCGCTACAAGTTGGCGGTGTGGGTGCTGTCGGCGCTGATGTGCGGCGTGGCCGGCGCGCTCTATGTGCTGCAGGTCGGCATCATCAACCCGAGCGAAATGTCCACCGCCGCCAGCATCGAGATGGCGGTCTGGGTCGCGGTCGGCGGCCGGGGCGACGCTGATCGGCCCCATCGTCGGCGCCTTCTTCGTCAACGCCAGCAAGAGCATCTTCACCGTCGTCTGGCCCGAGGCCTGGTTGTTCGTTTTGGGCGGGCTGTTCATCGCGGTGACGCTGTTCATGCCGCAGGGCCTGGTCGGCTTGGTGGCTTCCATCAAGGCCAAGTTTGCAACGAAGGGCAAGCCATGAATCCCGAGTTGCTGGAGCAAGGCGCCGAGCGCCTGCAATCCGCCGCCAACAAGGGGCAGGGCCGCGTGCTCGACCCTGGCGCGCTCGATCTGCGCCATGGCCGCGTGCTTTATCTGGAGGACATCAGCGTCTCGTTCGACGGCTTCAAGGCGCTCAACAACTTGAGCCTGGACATCGCGGTGGGCGAGCTGCGCTGCATCATCGGCCCGAATGGCGCCGGCAAGACCACGATGATGGACGTGATCACCGGCAAGACCCGACCCGACGCCGGCAATGCGTTCTTCGGCAACACCATCAATCTGCTGCGCCACAGCGAAAGCGAGATCGTCCGCCTGGGCCTGGGCCGCAAGTTCCAGAAGCCCACCGTGTTTGAGCGCCTCAGCGTGCTGGAGAACCTGGAGCTGGCGCTGCAGACCGACCCCGGCGTCTGGGCCTGCCTGCGCTTCAAGCCGACGCCGGCGCATCGCGAGCGCATGGACGCGGTGCTCAAGCAGATCCACCTGAGCAGCGAGGCGCAGCGCCAGGCCGGCCTGCTCTCGCATGGCCAGAAGCAATGGTTGGAGATCGGCATGCTGCTGATGCTGGACCCCAAACTCTTGCTGCTGGACGAGCCGGTGGCCGGCATGACCGACCATGAAACCGAGCGCACCGCCGAGCTGCTGCTGTCGCTGCAGGGCAAGCATTCGCTGATGGTGGTGGAGCACGATATGAAGTTCATCGATGCGCTGACCTGCGACGACGCGCGCAAGAAAGTCACCGTGCTGCACGAGGGCCGGGTGCTGGCCGAGGGCTCGCTGGCCCAGGTGCAGGCCGACCCGCAGGTGCTTGAAGTCTATTTGGGGCGCTGATCCATCATGTTGAAAGTAGAAGGCCTGCAACAGTATTACGGCGGCTCGCACATCCTGCGCAATGTCGGTTTCGAGGCCAGGCCGGGCGAGGTGACGGTGGTGCTGGGCCGCAACGGCGTCGGCAAGACCACCTTGCTGAAAAGCCTGATGGGCCTGGTGCCGCTGCGCGGCGGCACGGTCACTTTGGGCGAGCGCAACTTGAGCGGGCGCCCGCCTTATGAGCGGGTGCGCGCGGGCCTGGCCTATGTGCCGCAGGGGCGCGAGATCTTCGGCCGCCTGACGGTGCAGGACAACCTCTTGATGGGCCTGGCCTCCAAGCCGGCGTCGGCCAAGCTGCCGCCCGAGTTGTTCGAGCTGTTCCCGGTCCTGAGCCAGATGCTGAACCGGCGCGGCGGCGATCTGTCCGGCGGCCAGCAGCAGCAGCTGGCGATAGCGCGTGCGCTGGCGGCCGGCCCGCAGGTCTTGATCCTGGACGAGCCGACCGAGGGCATACAGCCCAGTGTGATCAAGGACATCGGCCGGGTGATTCGCGGCCTGGCCCAGCGCGGTGACATGGCCATCATCCTGGTCGAGCAGTTCTACGACTTCGCCGCTGAGCTGGCCGACCAATACCTGGTGATGGAACGCGGCGAAATCATCGCCCGCGGGCCCGGCGCGGAGATGGCGGCCAAGGGGGTGAGGGAGTTGGTGTCGGTGTAGTAGCGGATGTAGGGGGGTACGTCTTGTGGCATAGTATGCCAATCATTGGATTACCGAAGCGAGCTAGCCATGGCCACCAGAAATGTTGTGCTGACCGACCATCAATCCCAGTTTGTTGAGCGACTGGTCAGTTCGGGGCGCTACCAGAACGCCAGCGAAATCTTGCGTGAAGGCCTGCGGATGGTCGAGCGGCGCGAGTCTGAGGACGAGCAGCGTCTATTGGCCTTGCGCGAGGCTGCCCGACTGGGACTCAATGACATCGAGGCGGGCGCCTTCCGTAGCTTTGGCTCCGCGCAGGCGCTGGATCAGTATCTGGCGAGCTTGACCGCTGAAACGCTTGAGCCTTGATGGGCGCTGCAAGTTGGACGGTTCGTCTGTCGGCCACGGCCGAGGCCGATTTCCGTCAAATCTTGCGCTGGACAGCCGATCGCTTTGGCGCCGCTCAAGCACGCATCTATGCCGACACGATCTCGCTGGCGCTGCAGGATCTGAGCGCCGGCACTACGCTGATCGGCGTCAAGGCGCGCGCTGAAATTGGCGCCAGTATCTACACCTTGCACATCGCCCGCCATGGGCGCAAAGCGCGGCATTTCGTGATGTTCAGAGCGAGCAGCGGCGAAGGTGGGGCGCCCGCCGTTGATGTGCTGCGGCTCCTGCATGACGGCATGGACTTGGAGCGGCATTGGCCGCCACCCGACGAGGCTTCCTGAGGACAAAAAAAGGGCCGCATCGCTGCGGCCCTTTTTGTTGGTGCTTCAAAGCCCGAAGGCTCTGAAGCAAGGCATTACATGCCCATATCGCCCATGCCGCCCATACCACCCATGCCGCCGCCCATGCCGCCGCCGGCAGGTGCGTCGTCCTTGGCGGACTCGCAAACCATGCATTCGGTGGTCAACATCAGCGAAGCCACCGAGGCGGCGTTCTGCAGCGCAGTACGTGTCACCTTGGTTGGGTCCAGGATGCCCATTTCGATCATGTCGCCGTAGGTGTCATTGGCAGCGTTGAAGCCGTAGTTGCCCGAACCGGCCAACACTGCATTCACGACCACCGATGCTTCGCCACCGGCGTTGTAGACGATCTCGCGCAGCGGCGCTTCGATCGCCTTCATGACCAGCTTGATGCCGGCGTCTTGGTCGGCGTTGGCGCCGACGATGGTGCCAGCCGCTTGCTTGGCGCGCAGCAGCGCCACGCCGCCACCGGCCACGATGCCTTCTTCCACCGCAGCGCGAGTAGCGTGCAGGGCGTCTTCAACGCGGGCCTTCTTTTCCTTCATTTCGACTTCGGTCGCAGCGCCGACCTTGATCAGTGCAACACCGCCGGCCAGCTTGGCCACGCGCTCTTGCAGCTTTTCACGGTCGTAGTCGCTGGTCGCTTCTTCGATCTGGATACGCACTTGCTTGACACGTGCTTCGATGTCGGCTGCAGCGCCCAGGCCGTCGATGATGGTGGTATTTTCCTTGCCCACTTCGACGCGCTTGGCTTGGCCCAGATCGGCCAAAGTGACCTTCTCCAGGGTCAGGCCGACTTCTTCGGCGATGACCTTGCCGCCGGTCAGGATGGCGATGTCTTCCAGCATGGCCTTGCGGCGGTCGCCGAAACCTGGCGCCTTGACGGCCACAACCTTCAGGATGCCACGGATGGTGTTG
>NZ_JANNMI010000407.1:0-8484 GCF_031397715.1 Roseateles sp. | reverse complement strand
TTCGGCGGCCACCTCAGCTTGCTCGGTGGTCTTGCCTTGGCTCAAAGCACAGAGGCCGTTCAAAAAATTGAGCGGGTCGAAGTGACCGGCTCGCGCATCAAGCGCCTGCAAGACGAAGGCGCGCTGCCGGTACAAGTGATCACAGCCGCCCAGTTGGCGCGTGACGGCATCGTGTCGGCCGAACAGCTGATGAGCCGGATCACGTCGAACGGCAACGGCTTGGACAATATGGCCAGCCAGTCCGATGTGGTCGGCGGCGACGCACGCGGCAATAACGGCGCAAGCTTCGCCAATCTGCGCGGTCAGGGTTCGCGCAACACCTTGGTGCTGTTGAACGGGCGGCGCATCGCTGCTCACGGCCTCAACGGCACCGCCGTCAATCTCAACACCATCCCGATGGCGGCGATCGAGCGGATTGAAATTCTCAAGGACGGCGCATCCGCGCTCTACGGCACCGACGCCATCGGCGGTGTCATCAACTTCATTTTGAAGCAGGACCTGACGGGCCTCAATCTGCAAGCCTTCACCGACATGGCCCAGGAAAGCGGCGGCAATATCACCCGGCTGTCGGCCTCGGGCGGCTTCGGCAACCTGAGCACCGATGGCTACAACGCGATGTTTGCCCTGGCCCGCACCGAGAACAAAATCCTCAAGGGTACGCAGCGCGATTTCGTCAACACCTTCCAGCCCGATCGGGGTTTGTCGGTCGATACCCGCGGCACGCCGGTCGCCACCGTATTTGCCCGCGCCGGCTTGACCACGATTTTGAGCCCCAGCAGTTCGGGCGTGCTCTTGCCCGGCGGCACGCAGCGCTACAACGGCATCAATATGCTGAACCTGCCCGGCGCAGCCGGCTGCCAAACGATGGCGAATTCGCAAGCCTACGACGCCAAGCTCTGGGCCTCGCCGGGTACCGAGTACGGCTGCGCCTGGGACACCGGCGTGTCCGCCACGCTGCAGCAGCCGGTCGAAAACACCAGCTTTGTCGGCCGCCTCAGCAAGACCTTGGGCGAACATCTGCTGACGGCAGAATTCGTCGGCGCCAAGATTGATTCGGCCAAGGAGTTCTCGGAGGTTCAGCTGATCTCCAGCGCCACCAACAGATACCTCTACCCCAGCACCGGCGCGTCGTACAACGCCGTGTTTGATTCGATCGCCAAGGTCTTCCCCAGCATCGCCGGCAACCGGGGCAACCCGATCGCTTTCCGCTGGCGTTGCATGGAATGCGGCCCGCGCGAAATCGCCACCGAGACCGAATCGGCGCGCTTCTTTGTCGGCCTGGATGGCCCGCTGCCTTGGGCCGGCTGGGACTACAAGACCGGTCTGTCCTCGGCCTACAGCGATGACAAGTCCAAGCTCGGCAGTGGCTATTACTTCCGCGACGGCATGGTGGCCGCTATCGGCTCGGGCAATCTGGACCCGTTCTTGCTGCCAGGCAAGCAGCAAAACGCGGCCGGTTTGAGCGCGCTGGAGGCGGCATCGGCACGCGGCGTGACGCTGTACGGTGGCAAATTCGAAGTGATGCAGGGCGACTTCTCGGCCAGTGGCCCGGTCGCCCAACTACCGGCCGGCATGATGATGGCGGCCGTCGGCATTGACCTGCGGCGCGAAAAATTCAACTTCAAGGGCGCCGATGGCGCACCCAATGGCGCCGTCGTGATTGCCGCACCGTTCGACTCCAGCAACGCAGTCGACGGCGTCAAGCGCGATGTCAAGGCCGCCTATGCAGAGTTGATGATGCCGGTGCTGAAGAATCTGGAAGTTACCGCTGCCGTACGCACCGACGATTACACCGGCTTTGGCCGCACCACCAACCCCAAGGTCTCGGCGCGCTTCACGCCGGTGGAGTCGCTCGCTTTGCGCGGCTCCTATTCCACCGGGTTCCGGGTGCCGACCTTCAACCAAGCCTTGAACGGCATCACAAGCGCGCCGTTTGATGGCAAGGATCTGGTCGACCCAGCCGCCTGCCCGAGCTTGATCGTCAACCCCGCCGATCCGAAATGCGTCGCCGTCTTCCCCGACATCATCGACGGCGGCAACAAGGCGTTAGGCCCAGAAAGCTCCAAGCAGGGCGCACTGGGTCTGGTGCTGGCACCGATGAAGAACACCTTGCTGTCGCTTGACTGGTGGCAGATTGAGCGCACCGACGCCATTCGCACGCCGTCGCTGGACGAGTTGAAGAACAACTACAGCCGCTTCCAAGACCGCTTTATCCGTGCCCCAAATGGCAGCTTGGTCGGCATCGACCAGCGTTGGTTCAATGCGGGTGGTGCCAAGTCCTCGGGCCTGGAACTCAGTGCGTCCACCAATGGCAAGCTGCTGGGCGGCAGTTGGGCCGCCAATTTGGAAGGCTCTTACCTGATCAGCAAGAAATCGCGCATCTCGGATACCGACCCCTGGGGACCGAGCGAGCTGGGCCAATTCAATCGCTATGACGACCCCGGCATCCGTTGGAAGCATGTGGCCAATTTCACCTACGGCCAAGACAGCTGGAGCACCACCTTCACGCAGCGTTACACCGGCGGCTACACCGACGCGGTGCTGCCGGGCGTGGCCAACGGCACGGTCACACCGGCCAATTGGCAGGCCGACGTGAAGTCCTACATCGTCTATGAGCTGTCCGCCACCTACCGCGGCTTCAAGAACCTGGCCGTGACCGGAGGCATCAAGAACCTCTTCAACACCAACCCGCCGTTCAGCGCCTACTACGACGCCGATCTGGGTTCGGGCAGCTCGTGGGATCCGCGCGTGGCCGACCCACGTGGCCGCGCCTTCACCTTGCTGGTGGACTACAGCTTCAAGTAAAGCTCAAGGCCGCTCTGAAGGCCCGTTAGCAAAGCCCCACGGCGCAGACTGCGTGCAGGCTGGCACTTTCGCCAATTGACCAAGCTTGGGCGGGCCAGCCGCTGCCACACCGCGGCCAAACAAGCCCCGTCAGGCAGCGGTGAAAAACAAGGCAGACAGGGCGAATTCAGTCTCCCAGCCAGGTACGCAACCCGCTGTCAATGGCGGCTCCCAGCGCCGGCAACTTCCAGCTCGTGGCGGCATCGGGGTGCGGTGCGTAGCGACTGCCCAGATTGCTGGTCATGGCGATCAAATAGTGACGCTGGGCCGGTGCGATCCCGCGGGCGATGCCGGCGTCGGCGCTGTAGTTCTCGGTGTTGCCGGTCTTGTGTGCAAACAGCAGATCGTCAGCAGGCAGCCCAGCCACCCAGCCCGGCAATCCGCGCAGCGTCGCACTGGACAAAATTTCATGCAAGGTCTGCTGTTCCAGGCAATCCATCACGTGCGCAAGGCTAGCCCCCAGCAAGCGCGCATGCCCGCCGGTCAGCCAGGGCGCAGCGGGTGCCTGCGCGTCCAGCCACCAAAGCAGGCGCAAGCTGTCCCAGGCGGTCATCTGCAAATGCCCGACGCCCGCGCCGGCGGCATTGCCCCAGCCGCCATCGGCGCGGGTGTTGGCCAGCCGTAAACCGAACAAACCCAAGGACTCGAACAGCTGATGTAACTCGTTATGTACTTCCGTCTGGCCCACGCGCCGGATCGCGCCGCAGGCGTGCAAATGCATCACCAAGGCCGAGGTCGAGCTGTTGCAGCTGATCGTCGTCATGTCGAACGCCCAATCGCCGATCGACTTGACTTGCCCCTCAAAGCTCAACTCGGCCGACCATGCGCTGCGGCCTTGGTCGACCAAACGAGCCACGCCAATCAGCACCATCAGCTTGAGCAAGGAGGCCGGATACGGCGCCACAAACCTCTGCGCGCCGCTGCCGCACAAGTGTTGCCAGGGCAGCCGGGCCCAATCACTGCCGGGCAACCAGGCCACCGACCGCCCCTGCTCGTCTTGCAGGTCGGCATGGAAGCTGACGTTGCGGACCGCCGCCGCCGCACCCAGGTCGGCAATCAAGCCCTGGGGATGCTCGCGCGAGAACAGCACATTGGCATAGACCGGCGCGGCATTGCGGGGGAAAGCCGCCACGGCCAGGTCGATGCTGGGGTGCTCGGACACCGGCGCGCCCTGGCGCATGGCATCGGGCGTTTCATCAAAGCGCTGCGCCCGCACGGCCCTGAGCAGCAGCGCAGCTAAATCATCGTTCGTCATCTAAGCCCCGGTCATTCAGGACAGCTGCAAACCCGCCAGATCGATCGGGCTGACGCGCCCACTGACCAACTCGGCCACGATATTGGCGGTGCCAAAGGAGAAGGTAAAACCCAGTGCACCATGGCCGACATTGAGCCACAGATTGCGCACACCCGAGGCCCCCAGAATGGGCGCACCGCTGGGCGTGGCCGGTCGCAAACCGGCCCATTCAATTGCCTGCGCGTAGTCGGCCGCCCGCGGGAATGTGGCCTGCACGTTGCGCCGCAACGAAGCAATCCGGGCCGGGTCAATGCGCTCATCCGCGCCCACCAAATCGACCATGGCCGCCACGCGCAGCTGCTCGCCGATGCGGGCGTAGACCACCTTCTTCTCAAAGTCGGTCACGCTGACCACCGGCGGGCGGTGCTCGGCCGCAATCGGCGCCGTCAGGCTATAGCCCTTCAAGGGGTAAATCGGCAGCTTGATGCCTGTTTTCAGCGCCAACGCTCGGCTCTGCAGGCCGGCCGCCAGCACAAAGTGATCGGCACTCAATTCGCCGTGTTCGGTCAGCACCGCCACGGCAGCGCCCGCCCGCAGAATGAAGCCCTCAGCACTTGCTTGTACGAGGCCGCGGAAATTGCCATGCCCCTGCAAGCGCAGCAACAACAACTCGCAGACCTTGCGGCAATCGGCCACCGCCTCGCCGGCGCTAAAAATGCCGCCGACAAAAGGCGCCGCGCTGAAGGCCAAGGCCGGCTCAAGCGCCACGCATTGCTCGAACGACAAGGCCTGCTCAGGCCCAGCACCGAGTGCCGTGACCCTGGCCGCCACGCGGGCAAACTCCTGCTGATTGCGGTAAACCACCAGCTTGCCGGGTTCGCGCAAGTCCACCACATCCAAGCGGGCATCTTGCTGCAGGGCCGAGAACGACTGGTGGCTGTAAGCGCCCAAGTCCAACAGACGGCCGGTCATGCGCCGGTTGACCGGCCCACGGCAGGCGCGCAAAAAGTCAATCATCCATGCCCATTGCTGCCAGCGCAGCTCGGGTTTGAAGCGCAACGGGCCGTCGGCATCCAGCAACCAGCGCAAGGCCTTCAGCGGTACGCCCTCATCCGCTAATGGCGAAACATAGCGGTAACTGAGTTGCCCTCCATTGGCTTGGCTGGCACCACCCGCGACCTCACCGGCCCGTTCAAGCAGCGTGACCGCAAAGCCGCGCTCGGCCAGCGCCCATGCCGTCGTCAGGCCCACAACGCCTGCACCAATCACTACACAATGCTGCATCCTGATTCTTCTCGGTTATTGCTGAGCTATGGCCTGAGAGGGTGAGCCTGCGCCCACCCAGCTCAATTCATGCGTCTTTCATGGCCACTAGATTAAGGACGATTACGATTCGATGCCAATGAAAGCGGCAGCGACAGCTATAACTTTGCTGCATGGGCAGAACGCTGTCCGCAATCAGCCGCAATGAACTGCAAGCCTGCCAGCAGCGACAATTACAGGCCGCCAGCAACCTCCTGTTTTTTTACAAAGTAGCCATTCGATGAGCATCGAGACACACCCCACACATCTGCGCATTCACCAATTTGCTGGCCTCAAGCCCGGCCCCAAACTGCTGGTGACGGCGGCCGTGCATGGCAATGAAGTGTGCGGCGTGACGGCGATCGGGCAAGTCATTCAGGCGCTGGACAGTGGCAGTTTGCGTTTGCTCAAAGGCACGCTGACCCTGGTGCCCGTGGTCAACCCATTGGCCTACCAACTGGGTCGGCGCGAAGGTGAGCGCAATATGAACCGAAACTTGCGCCCGGCCGTGATTGCACAAGATTTTGAGGATCGCCTGGCCGGCCGACTTTGCCCCCTGATGGCCCAGCACGATGTGCTGCTGGATTTGCATTCTTTCCAGAGTCGCGGCCAGGCCTTTGTCATGCTTGGCCCACGCGATAACCAGCACGAGCTCGAACCCTTCGCCCACGCCGCGGCCGAAGCCATGCTGGCCTGCAGCCTGGGGCCGACAAGAATTGTCGAGGGCTGGCTATCGACCTATGCCCTTGGCCTGCAGCGGCGCAAAGCCAAGGCCGGCGCAGGCCAAACGGCCAGGCAAGATCTGACCCTCGATCCACACTACGGCGTGGGCACGACCGAATACATGCGCAGCCAAGGTGGCTACGGTGTGACCCTTGAATGCGGTCAACACTTGGACCCCCAAGCCCCGCAAGTGGCGCATCTGGCGATCTTGCGAGCCTTGGCCTTGCTGGGCTTGGTGTCGGCCGAATCGGTCGGTCCACATCGTCCTGCGCAGGCGCCTGAGTTTTTGCAACTGTATGAGGTCATTGATCGCCAACATCCCGGCGACCAGTTCGCGCGCGAATGGTCCAGCTTTGACGTGGTGGAAAAGGATCAGTTGATCGGCACTCGGCACGACGGCAGCGCCGTCTTGGCACCCGCTTCGGGGCGCATCGTCTTCCCCAACAGCATGGCAGCAGCGGGGCAAGAATGGTGTTATCTGGCCCGGCCCAGCGACCGGACTATTGCCAAGCAGTGAGGCGCAATTTCTGAGCTGACACAGGCTCGGCATGATGTTGGGGGCCGAGCACCGTTCCCCAGCGCCGCCTGACTGGGCGCTCACAATGGGCAGCACGCTGGCCGAATTCAACCACCGCTACCGCCATCGGGTTCATGGACCGAAAGCACTTGGCGCGCCCATAGCGCCGAATCTCAGTCCACCAAGCTGCGCCCATGCTGGGCGCACAAAAAAGCCCGCTTGCGCGGGCTTTCGAGTTTGCAGGCTTCGAAACTAAGCAAATCACTTTTGGCCGTTTAGCGCACCACGGCGATTTGCGACTTCTCGCCACCCTTGTAGGTGTACATCGTCAGCGCGCCGTTCTTGATGTCACCCTTGGGGTCAAAGGTGATGGTGCCGGTCACGCCTTTGTAGCCGTCGGTCTTTGCCAACACGGGCAAATACTTGGCCGGGTCGGACGATTCTGCCTTCTTCATGGCCGCGACCAACACATTGACAGCGTCATAGACATAAGGTGCATAGATCTGCACATCAACCTTGTACTGTTCCTTGAACTTGGCCTTGAAGGCGTCCGAAACCTTGCGGCCCTCGCCTTCCTCAACACCACCGGCCTCCGCGCAGTAGACCTGGCTGTCGGCCATTGTGCCGGCCGACAACTTCGGCAGCTCGCCCGAGCAAATGCCGTCGCCACCGACAAACTTGGCATCAATGCCCAGCTGCTTCATCTGACGCAACATCGGGCCGGCCACGGCGTCCATACCGCCGAAGAAGATCACATCGGGCTTCTTGGCCTTCAAGGAGGTCAGGATGGCGGTGAAATCGGTTGCCTTGTCGTTGGTGAATTCGCGCCCGGCGATCTTGCCGCCGGCAGCCTTGACGCCCTTTTCGAACTCGTCCGCGACACCCTGGCCGTAAGCGGTGCGGTCATCAATGACGGCAATCGATTTGCCCTTCAGCTCCTTGACCGAATAGCGTCCCAAGGTGCCGCCCAGATGGACGTCATCGGCCACCACACGGAAGGTGGTCTTGTAGCCATTGCGGGTGAACTTCGGGTTCGTGGCCGACGGCGAAATTTGCGGGATGCCCGCATCGCTGTAGACCTTGGAAGCAGGAATTGAAGTGCCGGAATTCAGATGACCGATCACGCCGTTGACTTTGGAGTCAACCAGCTTTTGAGCCGCTGCAGTGCCTTGCTTTGGATCGCCGGCGTCGTCTTCAGCCAACAATTCGAACTTGGCCTTTTTGCCGCCGATCATCATGCCTTTGGCGTTCAGCTCGGCAATCGCCATCCGCGCGCCCAACTCATTGTCCTTGCCCAAGTGGGCAATCGCGCCACTGGTCGGGCCCACATGACCGATCTTGACGACGAGCACCTCTTGGGACATCGCCGTGCCACTCAGCAGCAGCGCCACAGCGCCCACAACAACATTCAACTTAACTTGCATGAATTACCTCCGGATAGGAAGAAGAAGAGCTTTTTGCTGTTGAATTCTCAACTCGCCGAACATACCCCAAAATTTGCGCCAACCTATATGGGGAAACCATGGAAAACCGCAGACTTCGCTGATGCGTTGTAGCTTGTTGTCGTCAGCGCGAAACAGCCACCAATTTTTAGCGCGATTTCACGTTCGCTCCGAGCGCGCCGCGCACGCCGAACATTCAGCGGCGGCCTTTTCAAACAAGGGCTGCAGTTGCGCCAGCAGCTGTGCGCGAAACTCAGCCAGCGCGGCGTCGACCACAGCAAGCACCGCTTGCTGCAAGGGCTCGGGCGGCGAGCGGTCCGGCTCGGTCAGATCCAGCCCCTGCAGGGGCTTGGTCAGATCCAGCCCCTGCAGGGCTGAGATCTCAAGCACCTCGGTCAAGGTCGGCACCAAGCGTGCCGTGG
>NZ_JANNMI010000393.1:0-40737 GCF_031397715.1 Roseateles sp. | reverse complement strand
GATCACCATGCAAGCGACGATGAAGAGCAGGCCGTAAATGGCCAGGTTGTTCAGCGACAGCAACCAGCGCTCATTGCCGAACAGGCGCTCGTACTGGGCCAGGCCAACGAAGTCGTCCTTGGGGAAGGTGCGCGCACTGCTCAGCGACACCCGCAGCGACCACAGCACCGTGCCCAGATAGCCCAGCAAGACGGTCAGCGCCATCGGCAGCAAAGCGGCCCAGGGCGTGACGCGGCGAAAAATGGAAAGCTTCTTTTTCATGGCCTGGGCGACATCAATTGTTCAAGGCTGCCGCTAGGTCTTTTTGCACCTTCTCGACCGGCATGCTGCGGTTCCAGTAGGCGGTCAGAATGTCCTGCATGGCCCCGTTCTGATCCGGCGTCAGGTAGACCTCGCCATTGCCCAGCTGGCGGGTCTTGTCCTTCATGATGGCCACGCCTTGTTGGCCGCAGATATCCAGCTGGCTGGCATCGATATCGCTGCGCGCGGGGATCGAGCCCTTCTTGATGCTGAAGGCGATTTGGGTCGCCGGTGACGTGGCGACACTGGCCAAGAGCTTTTGCGCCTTGACGGCGTCCGGCTGCGTGGTCTTGGGGAAAACCAACACATCGCCCTGAATGATGTAGGGCGAGTTGGGCCCGAAGCCGGCGATGCAGCCATAGTCGCGCCCGGCCACTTGCTTGGCCAGCGCAAACTCGCCCTTGGCCCAGTCACCCATGAACTGCACGCCGGCCCGGCCGTTGATCAGCAAGGCGGTGGCATCGTTCCAGTTACGGCCCGGCGAGCCCTTGTCGACATAGCTTTGCAGGCGCTTGAAGCTCAGCAAGACGTGTTTGAACTCGGCCGAATTGATCGCCTTGGCGTCGCGGTCACGCATCACCTTCAAATACAGCTCACGCCCGCCGACATTGCTGAGCACGGCGGCGAAGACGGTGTTGTCTTGCCAGGGTTGGCCGCCATGGGCCAGGGCTATCAGACCGGCCGCCTTGAGCTTGTCGAGCGCGGCAAAGAGCTCGTCCATGCTCTTGGGTTCATTCGCGATGCCGGCTTTTTTGAAGGCTGCCTTGGAGGTCCAGATCCAGGCCGGCATATGGATATTGATGGGCGCGGCGTAGAAATGCCCCTTGACCTTGATCACATTCAGCACGGTCTCGGGCAAGACCTTGTCCCAGCCGCCCTGCGCCGCCGCCTCGTCGACATTGTTCAGCAGACCCTGTTCGACCACATCAAGAAACTGCTTGGAGGTATTGAACTGCGCGGCGGTCGGCGGGTTGCCGCCGACGATGCGGTTGATTGCCACCGAGCGAGCCTGCTCGCCCAGGGCCACCGCCGTGTCCACCCAGACGCCGCCGGCGGCGCGGTAGGCATCGGCCATGGCCTTGACGGCCGCCGACTCGCCGCCCGAGGTCCACCAATGGATCACCTCGGCCTTCAGCGGCGCAGCGGCGGGCTTGGGGCTAGGCTGCGCGCCGGCTGTGGCCGTCGCCAGGGCAAGCACAGTCATGCCAAAAACTTGTCTGCTGATGTTCATTTTTCTATCTCTCCGGCTTGCAAGAAATTCGCGTACCAATGGCCGCTGGCCTTGAGGGTACGTTGCTGCGTCTGGAAGTCGACATAGCTGAGACCGAAGCGTCGCACATAGCCCTCGGCCCATTCAAAGTTATCCAACAGGCTCCAGGCGAAATAGCCCTTGACCGGCACCCCCGCCGCGATCGCGCGGGCCGTGGCGGCCAGGTGGCGCTCCAGATAGCTGCGGCGCTGCTCGTCGTTGATGCTGCCGTCGGGCAGCAATTCATCGTCATAGGTCGAGCCGTTTTCGGTCAGATAGACGCAGGCCGGTGCGTAGTCAGCCTGGATGCGGGTCAGCAGGGTCACCATGCCTTCGGGGTCAACTTCCCAGCCAAAGGCGGTGCGCTCCACCTCCGGGGTCTCCACCACACGGGTGGCAATCGGGCCCAGGCCCGGGGCGTTCTCAACCCGCTCAGGGAAGTAGTAATTGACGCCGAGGAAATCGGTAGGCGTGGCGATGTCATGCAGGTCGCTACTCAAAAGCACCGGCGCATCGTCACCGAGCAAGGCAAGGATATCGGCCGGGTAGCCGCGGCCCTGCAAGGGGTCGAGAAACCAGCGGTTGCGCAGGCCGTCATGGCGCAAGGCTGCGGCGGCATCTTCCGTGCTATCGCTGGCGGGCGAGATCGGATGCAGGCTCAGGGTGATGCCGACCTTGGCATCGGCAACCTGACGGCGAATCAGCGGCACCGCGCGGCCATGCGAGAGCAGCAGATGATGGCAGACCAGCAAGGCGGTCTTGTGGTCGGTCAGGCCGGGCGCATGGTTGCCCTCATGGTTACCCAGAAAAGCGGTGCAAAACGGCTCGTTGTGGGTGATCCAATGCTTGACCCGGTCGCCCAAGCGGCGCGTCACCGCCTCGGTGTACTCCAGAAAAGCGTCGACGGTGGCGCGGTTGGCCCAACCGCCCTGCTCCTGCAAGACCTGGGGCAGATCCCAGTGGTAGAGCGTGGCCCAGGGCTGCAGGCCGCGCTCCAGCATGCCGTCCACCAGGCGCGAATAGAAGTCCAGGCCCTGCTCGTTCAACGCGCCGCGGCCTTGCGGCAGGATGCGCGGCCAGGCGATCGAGAAGCGGTAGGCATTGACGCCCAGCGAGCGCGCCAGATCCAAATCCTCGGGCCAGCGGTGGTAATGGTCGCAAGCGACCGCGCCGCTGCTGGCGTCACGAATGCGGCCGGGCTGGCTGCAAAAGCGGTCCCAGATCGACTCGCCGCGGCCGTCTTCATTGATCGCACCTTCGATCTGGTAAGACGAGGTGGAGCAGCCCCAGCGGAAATCGGCCGGGAAATCGCTGCGCTGAATCAGGGGTGAATGGTCGTTATGTTTCATGGTTGGGCAACAGCAGTGAATTGTTTGCAGGCGATGGCATCGGCCGCGCGCGCGGCGCCGGCGACGACGCGAATATTGGCAAAGGCGGCGGTGAACGGGGCGTCGGCGGCCAGGCTGAACGGCACGTCGACGCGGCTCAGATCGACGCCTTGAGCGGCAAAGCAGGCCAAGGGGATTGTGAGCGTCTGGCGCTTGGCCAAAGGCAAGACGGCCAGGACATGGTTCAAGTTCAACGTGCCCGCGCAGCCGCTGCCGCATGCCATCGTCAGACTGACGGGCGCTTCAGCGGCGCGCTCCTGCACCAGGTCGAACACCAAGGCCGCGTCCCGGTAGGCCAGCAGGTTAGCTTTTTGCGCCGACCAGATATGCAGCTTGGCCGGCCCCGTCCAAACCAGCCGTTTGGCATCTTGCTGGGTATTGATCTGCACGCTGGAGACGCGCACCGCCGGTTGCTCGCTGGGCACCTCAAGCACGGCATTCAAGTCGGCGCCCAAGCCCCGGCTCGTCCAGGCATTGTTCAGGAACAGTCCGGCGCCCAGCTTGACGCGCAAGATGCGCGTGACGGCGTCATCGATGCGTGCCAGCGGGATGTCGCCGCGCTCGACTTGGAGCCTGGTGTTGGCGATGAAAGCGCGCCAGTCTTCGGGCACCCTCACCATGTCGATGCCGGCATTGATGGCCTGCGCGCAGCGCGCATCGCTGCAGCCGGGCACTTGGCCGATGCCGTTCCAGTCCGACACGACGAAGCCGTCAAAGCCGATCTTGTGCTTCAGCACCCCGGTCAGGAGCTTGTGGCTGCCATGCATCTTGCCGTAGTCGACGCCGCTCTTGACATCGTGCCAGCTGTGGCGGGCGGCCATCACCGTTTGCGCCCCGGCGGCCAGCGTTGCGGAATAGCCTCGGGCCTGAACCTTGATCATGTCGGCGTCAGCGGCAATCGCGCTGGGTATGCGGGGCCAGTCACCGTTGTCCGGCGAGGCCGGCGCGGCCTGGGCTGGCGCGCCCATCCGCAACAGGCCGAGGGTCGAGATTCGACCCACAACGCCTCGGCTAAGGATGCTCTGCATAACTCAGCGCGAGTGGGTGCAGAGCGTCCCTAAGTTCGCGCATGGACAAATACTTACAAGACATTGGGTCTTCAGATCAACACTGTCCAGCTGCTCGGCGGCGCCGGGCTGGCTGGCAGCCGGCGCCGACGCCGACGCCGACGCCACTTGCGCCTGCGCAGCCTGGGCCGTAACCAAGAGCAGGGCGCAAGCCGCTGCAACCGGGCTGATCTGCATGGCCAAGCCGCGGCGGCGCACCGTGCTTTGCCGTGCATCGCAGGCTGAATTCAATTTATTCATGTGGGGATGTCTCCCATGAGGGTCCTGGTGCAAAAGCATCGGCGACAGCGATCGGACATTACACTGCCCGTCATAAAACGCTAAAGCTTGCACGCATTTTTAATCATGTTAATGTTTTGTTAATTTGGTACTAACCCTTAAGTTCGTGTTTTAGGCCAACAACCGTTAACCCGCCATGAATCTATTGCTTGCCGAAGACGATGCCATCCTGGCCGACGCCCTGAATACGCAACTGCGGCGGGCCGGTTTCGAGGTCGAGCACGCGCCCAACGGCGCGGTGGCCGAGTATTTGCTGCTCAAGACGCCGTTTGACATTGCCATCCTCGACCTGGGCCTGCCGATGGTGGACGGGCTGACGGTATTGAAGCGTCTGCGCGCCGCCAAGCGCCATTTGCCGGTCTTGGTGCTGACCGCGCTGGACAGCCTGGATGACCGCGTCGCCGGCCTCAACGCCGGCGCCGACGACTACCTGACCAAGCCCTTTGACTTCCCGGAGCTGGAAGCTCGGCTGCACGCGCTGCTGCGGCGCGGGCGCCCGCTCACCACCGGGCAGGCCTTGGGCAAGCTGAACTTTGACCGCGCTGCTCGGCGCGCCAGCGTGCTCGGCGAGTCGCTCGACTTGAGCCCGCGCGAATGGTTATTGCTGGACCTGCTGCTGATGGAGCGTGACCGGGTCGTCACCAAGGAGCAGATCATGGCGGCCTGGGCGCAGGACCGCGGCGAGAACCGTGGCGAAGGCAGCGGTGGCAATTCGGTTGAGGTCTATATCCACCGCCTGCGCCGCAAACTCGAAGCTACCGGCCTGCAGATTCGCACCGTGCGGGGTTTGGGTTACTTGCTGGAGGCCGAAGCCACCGGCGGCTCGACTGCCGGCTCCCCGTCGACATGAGCAAGGCGGCGCCGTCGCTGCACCGACAGCTGTTCATTTGGCTGCTGCTGCCGCAAGTGGTGCTCTGGCTGGCGGCGGCGCTGTTCACTTACAAGCTGGCCGAGCATTACACCAATGCGGCGATCGATGCGAGTTTGTCGCAAACCTCGCGCACGCTGGCCCGCCAGGTCAAGCCGCTGGACAACGGGCTGTTCATCGATTTTCCGCGTGCCGCACAGGACATCCTGGAGGCCGACCCGAGTGACCGTGTGCTCTACACCGTCAGCATGCCGCCGGGCCAGTTCATTCTCGGCAACCGCAACCTGCCGGCGCTGCCGCAAGGCGCCAAGCCGGTTTACGGCGAGCCCTATTTTTATGACGGCACGCTGGCGGCCGTCGAGGCGGCGAGCGACGCGGATTTGGAGGCCGGCGCCACGGGCAAAAAATCTGCTGGCCAAGCCCCAGCCGTGCGGCTGCGCGTCGCCGCTTTGTTATTGCGTTATGGCACGACCGATTCGCCCGGCCAAAGCATGCTGGTGCAAGTGGCGCGCTCCAGCACCAACCGGGAGGCGTTGGCGGGCCAGATCCTGCTCGACACGGTGCTGCCGCTGTCGGCCCTGATGGCCTTGATGACGATGATTGTCTGGGCCGGCGTGCGCACCGGGCTGAAGCCGCTGGCTCTGCTGCAGCGCCAGGTCGAAGGGCGCGCGGCCAACGATTTGACCCCGATCCAGATCGACGCCGCGCCGCCCGAGGTGCGCTCGCTGGCGCTGGCCATGAACAGCCTGCTGGTCGAAGTCAATCACAATGTGGTGGCGCAAAAGCGCTTCATCAGCGACGCCGCGCATCAGCTCCGCACGCCGCTGGCGGGACTGAAAAGCCAGACCGAACTGGCCCTGCTCGACGCCCAGGACCCGGCCCTGCAAGCGCGGCTTCAGCTGGTACACAGCAGCGCCACGCGCAGCGCCCATCTGGTCAATCAACTGCTCAGCCTGGCCCGTGCCGAGCCGGAATCCGCCAGCCAGCAGGCTCGCCAACGCTTTGATCTGTCGCAGATGGCGCGTGAAATCACCACCGAGATGGTGCCGCGCGCGCTGGCGGCCGGCGTGGACCTGGGTTTTGAGGCACCCGATCAGGCGGTCAGCTCGCCGGTGCGCGGCTTCGAGTCCTTGCTGCGCGAGGCGTTGATCAATTTGATCGACAACGCGATTCGCTATGCCGGCCAAGGCGCCAACGTGACCGTGCGCGTGTATGCCCAAACGACACAAACCGCGCAGATCGTGCTGGAGGTCGAGGACAACGGGCCCGGCCTGCCGGCCAGCGAGCTGGAACATGTGTTCGAGCGCTTTGTGCGCGCCACCCATGACGGCACCGGCTGCGGCCTGGGCTTGGCGATCGTGCGCGAAATCGTCGAACGCCATGCGGGCCGCGTGCGCCTGCTGCCGGTGCTGCCGCAGGGTGCTTTAGCCAGGGTTGAGCTGCCGGCGGTCGACCCGGGATAGCACCAACGCATTTTGTTAATATTCCGTTAATAATTATCCGGGCCGACAGGGTTGCAACGCCAAGCACAAAGAGGGAGACACAAGCGGTGAAGAAGATTCAGCTGACGACGTTCGTTTTGGTCTGCCTGCAAGTGCTGGCAGCGTCGGCACGGGCCGGCGAGATCGAGGTCTTGCACTGGTGGACCAGCGGCGGCGAGGCGCGGGCGGCGCAGTCCTTGAAGGCCAGCATGCAGGCCAAGGGCCATACCTGGAAGGACTTTGCCGTGGCCGGAAGCGGCGGCGACTCCGCCATCACCGTGCTGAAGTCGCGCGTGGTGTCGGGCAATGCGCCGGCCGCCGCGCAGATCAAGGGTCCGTCGCTGCAGGCCTGGGCCAGCGAGGGCGTGCTGACCAGCATCAATGATGTGGCCAAGGCCGAGCATTGGGACGCGCTCTTGCCCAAGGTGGTCAGCGAACAGATGAAGTACAAGGGCGACTACATCGCCGTGCCGGTCAATGTGCATCGCGTCAACTGGCTGTGGCTGAACCCGGCGGTGTTCGCTCGCACCGGCGCCAAGCCTCCGAGCAATTGGGACGAATTCTTCGACGCGGCCGAGACGCTGAAAGAGGCCGGCGTGATCGCCGTGGCCCACGGCGGCCAGTCCTGGCAAGACCTGACCCTGTTCGAAACCGTCGCATTGGGCGTCGGCGGCGCGGAGTTCTACCGCAAGGCCTTGGTGCAGCTGGATCCGGCCGAATTGGGTGGCGTCACGATGGAAAAGGTCTTGGGCACCTTCAAGCGCATCAAGCCCTATACCGACCGCGGTGCGCCCGGCCGCGACTGGAATCTGGCCACCGCCATGGTGATCAAGGGCGAGGCCGGCATGCAGTTCATGGGCGACTGGGCCAAGGGCGAGTTTCTGGCCGCCGGCAGCCTGCCCGGCAAGGGCTTTATTTGCACGCCCGCGCCCGGCACGGCCAAGGCCTTCATCTATGTGGTCGATTCCTTCGCGATGTTCAAGCTGAAGAACCCGGCCAACCAGGCGGCGCAAAAAGACCTGGCCAGCGCCGTCATGTCGCCCGAGTTCCAGCAGGTATTCAATCTCAACAAGGGCAGCATCCCGGTGCGCATGGGGATGAAGATGGACAAGTTCGATGACTGCGCCAAGGCCTCGGCGCTGGACTTCACCGCCGCCGCCAAGTCGGCCGCCCTGCTGCCCTCGGTGGCCAACGGCATGGCGGTCAGCTCGGCCGTTGAAGGTGCGATCAAGGAAGCGGTCAGCCAGTTCTGGAACAGCGACAAGATGACACCGGCCGAGGCGATGAAGAGGATCGTCGGCGCGGCCAAGACTCGCCCGTGAAGCGCCCATATTTTTGATTCAGAGCAGGAACATCGTCTCGCATGAGCCCAAATTCAAACGCCATCCTGTTGGCCGATATCGGCGGCACCAATGCCCGCTTTGCCTGGCAAAGCGAGGCCGGAGCGCCGATCGAAGCGGTTTGCACCTACCCCTGCGCTGAGTTCGCCAGCCTTCAATTGGCGATAGCAGCGTACCTGCTTGAGCTCGGCCGGGGCCGACCTGGCCAAGCCGCCATCGGCATTGCCAACCCGGTGTCGGGCGACCGGGTCAGCATGACCAATCACCATTGGTCTTTTTCCATCGAACAGATGCGCCAGCAGCTGAGCCTGCGGCGGCTGGTGGTGATGAATGATTTCACCGCGCTGGCGCTCGCCCTGCCCGACTTGGGCGTCGACGAGAAGCGGCTGATTTGCGGCGGCGTGCCGCTGCCGAGCGCGGCCATGGCGCTGATTGGCCCGGGCACCGGCCTGGGGGTGTCGGGCCTGATCCCTAGCGGCAGCGGCGCCGACCTCAGGTATCAGGCGCTGGACAGCGAAGGCGGCCACGCCACGCTGTGCGCCAGCACGCCGCGTGAATGGGCGGTGCTGCAGTGCCTGCAGGCGCGCTTCGGCCATGCCTCGGCCGAGCGGGCGGTGTCGGGCCAAGGGCTGGTCTGGGTCTATGAAGCCTTGTGCAGCCTGGACGGCGCGCCCATACCGATTGATTTGAGCGCCGCCCAGATCAGCGCGGCGGCGCTGGACCACAGCGATGCCCGCGCCGACGAAACCCTGCAACTCTTCTTTGCCTTCTTGGGCGCGATGGCCGGCAATTTGGCACTGACCCTGGGCGCGCGAGGCGGGCTCTATTTGGGCGGCGGCATATTGCCGCGGCTTGCCGACCGCCTGGCTCGCTCGGCTTTTCAGTCCCGCTTTGTGGGCAAAGGGCGCTTCAGTGACTACCTGCAGACGATCCCCGTTTACCTGATCCAAACTCAGGAATCACCGGCGCTGCGCGGGGTTGCGCGGGCGCTTTGACGTCACGGATTGGGCTTGCGCTTTGAGGCCTGTGGCGTCACTAACTTCGCTACGCAAAGTGAGTGCCGCCCAAGCCGATAAACCTTGGCACCTGCGGCGCTGCCGTGATGCGATAAACAAAGACAGTCAGATTTTGGCTAGACGGCCCCGGTCAATCGCGACCAAATGTCTGCAACTCGATCCGGCGAATAGGCGCTGTCGACCCATAGGAGCAGCTCGTCCCCTCGTCTTCAGTGCCAACAATGTGCCGATCTCTAATTCAATGATGCAGCGTCTGCTGGCCTTCGATCTCTCAAGCAACAAACGCCGGGCCGGTCCAAGAGGCACTGCAGCCGTCCGCGACTGACAGGATCATCGACTGACGGCATGCGCCCAGTAATCAGTGGGGTATCCGTACGCTACCGCCACGCCACGCCACGCCAACGCCACGCCAACGCCAACGCGGAACTTTCCGGGTGCCAAGCCATGGTCTCAGCGGACACGGCCAACTGAAATATCGCCTGACACAATTGCCAGTTGCAGGCCGGCTTCATCGTCCACATTAGGGATTCACCGCCACGCCACGACTCCTACAATTTGACGCTCTGCTGCTTCGGGGTTCCCGGTGGACGACCGCATCACGCCAGACTGGAGCGCGCTGAACCTGATCGGTGAATCACCGCAGTTCCGCCAGGTGCTCGATCAACTACAACAATGGGCGGCGGTCGATGCCACCGTGCTGCTGCGTGGCGAGACCGGTACCGGCAAGGAGCTGGCGGCCCGGGCGGTTCATTACTGCAGCGCCCGCCAGGCCGGACCCTTCGTGCCACTGAACTGCGGTGCGGTGCCCGACTCGCTGTTTGAGGCCGAATTGTTCGGCCATGCGCGCGGCGCCTTCACCGATGCCAAGGGCGAAAGCCGCGGCTTGGCCGGGCTGGCCGAGGGCGGCACGCTGTTCCTGGACGAGATCGACTCGCTGTCCGCCCGCGCGCAGGCGGCCATCCTGCGGTTCGTGCAGGACCGCAGCTACCGCCCGGTCGGCGCTACACGCTTCCATCAGGCCGACGTACGCCTGATCGCCGCCAGCAATGCCGACCTGGCGGCGCTGGCCAACAGCGGCCACTTCCGCACCGACCTGCTGTTCCGTCTGGACCTGCTGACCGTGCACCTGCCGCCGCTGCGCGACCGCCCTGGCGACGCTCTGCTGCTGGCCGAGACCTTTGTGCGCCGGTTCTGCGCGCAGTACCGGATGCCTGGCCGCACGCTCAGCGCCGCCAGCCGCGACGCGTTGCTGTCACCGCATCAGACTTGGCCGGGCAATGTGCGCGAGTTGGAACACCGGGTGCACCGCTGTTTCCTGCTGGACAGCCGCATGACGGTAGAGATGGGCCTGGCATCGCCGCCCCCGAATCCCCCCGCCAATCTTTCCGCCAATCTCTCCCCATATGCCTGCGCCGACGTGGCCACAGCCACCGACTTCCGCACGACGCCCTTTGCGCAAGCCAAGGCCCGCGTGATCGCCGATTTCGAGCGCAGTTACGTGCACGCGCTACTGCAGCACACGCAGGGCAATGTCAGCGAGGCCGCGCGCCTCGCGGGCAAGGAGCGTAGCCGCTTCGGGCGGCTGGTTCGCAAGTACGAGAAACGCGCGCCGTCGACACAGTAGCCGGATGCAGCAGGCGCCGTCCAAAGCTTGCGCTCCGATCAGCAAACTCCCCCACGAACTAGGTGAGGCCAAGCCGCCTCACCTGCTGCCATTGCGCCTCACCTCAACTACGGCCAAACCGCCCCACCCTGGGCCCTCAGCAACGCCAAGTCATTGATTTCCTAGTCATTCATGCGCCGCAAGGCCTGGCACGCTTGATGCGACACCCCAAGCGGATGGCATGGCGCCATGGGGCAAAGCGATGGACAGCACATCTCCCCTGGGCCCGACCGTGGGTGAGACCGCGGCCTGGATCCGCAGCTACCTGGATGAGTACCCAAAGGCCGCCGACACAGCGGTAGGGATCCAGCGCTGGTGGCTCGCGCCGCGCCAAGGGGAAGTGGCTTTGCTGACGGTCGAGCTGGCCTTGGCCAAACTAGAAAGCGAGGGTGTGGTGAAGAACTCCGATCCGATGGCGACGAACCCCACCTACGGCCGGCGCGGCTGAGCCGAGAGCACTCTACCCATGGCCAGCCACCTCGCCATCGCCGCCGTCGCCAAGACGCTGCTGCGCCTGATCGAGGAGCGCTGCCCGCGCGACGAGTTCACATCCAACCCCTCGTTCCAGCTCTACCAGACGCACGATTTCGGCAACCAGTTGGTCAACGAGGGCTTTTCGCTGATGCTGTGGCGAGTCACCGTCGCTGCGGCGCGCAACCAGCAGCCGCGCCGCGGGCCCGACGGCATCCTGCGCCGGCCGTCGCTACCACTGGACCTGCATTTCATGCTGACGCCCTGGGCCGGCGAGGCCGAGCGGCAACTGCGCCTGCTTGGCTGGGCGATGCGCTTCGTCGAGGACAACGCGGTGCTCGACGCCAGCCAGCTGAACCACTCATTGACGCGCCGCGAGCTGGCTGTCTTCGGCCCGCTGGAGACGGTTGAACTGTCGCTGGACCCGCCCGGCCTGGCCGACTACCTTGGCCTGTGGGACAAGTACCGCTCGCGCTGGCAGACCTCGGTGATGTATGTCGCCCGCATGGTGATGCTGGAGTCCGGTTTGGCCATGGGCGAAGCTGGCCTGGTGACGACGCGCGAGATGCGCTACGGCACCGAAGCGGAGCCGGCGTCATGAGCCTGCGGGAAATGAGTCTGCGGGACCTGCGACCGGGCTTCGACACGAACGTGCTGACGCCTATCTTCGGCGTCATGTTCCGCGACCGCTTCGACGGCCGCATCGTCAGCGCGGGGCTGAAGGTTCGCCTCAGCGATCCGCAGCAGCCGAACGAGGCGCCGCGGCAGCTGTCCACCAACGCCTACGGCGCCTTCGCCTGCCACCGGCTGCGCGGCATCAATGCGTCGGGCGGCATGGCTTCGCCAGCGTCGACACGCCGCTACGAGCTGACGGTCGAGGACAAGCTCGGACGTTACCTGCCGATGATCGTGCCGATGACAGTGCCGGCCGACCTGCCGCAGCAGGGCCTGTTCGAACCGGCCTGCCTGGCGCAGTCGCCTGCCGGCGAGACGCTCGCGGCGCAGCCCCATGTGCCCCTGTTCTGCGCACCGGCCCGGAGCGTGCCCGCCGGCGTCGGCTGTGTGCGCGTCGAACTCCGCTTGGCCTCCGCCCCGGACCAGCCCGCCGCCTGGGCCTGGCTCGAACTGCGGCTCGAAGCCGATGGCCGCATACTCGCCCAGGGCCTGGCCGACCAGCGCGGCTGCGCGCTGCTGCTGTGCGCGCTGCCGGCGCCGGTGGACCTGCCGCTGGGCGGCTCCCCGGCCCACATCGCGGCGCCGCTGAGCGAATGGCCGGTGCGCCTGAATGCCTTCTGGTCGCCCGCGATCGCAGCGGCCACGGTGCCCGATCTGTGCGCACTGCAGTCGCTGCCGCCGGTGCCGCTGCTGCAAGACCTTTCGGCCTCACCCCCGACGCCCCTCGCCCCGGCCCTGCTGCTTGCCGGTTCGCCGCTGGTGATCCGCGCCAGCGGATCCTCGCCCTTTGTCTACCTAGCTGCCTAGTCGCCCAAGGAGAACTTCCATGCCCGAATACCTTGCACCCGGCGTGTTCGTGGAAGAAACCTCGTTCAGGTCCAAGTCGATCGAAGGGGTATCCACAACCACCACCGGCTTCATCGGCGCCGCCCGGACCGGCCCCGTGCATCTGCCACCGGACATCATCACCAGCCTCGGCGAGTTCGAGGAGATCTACGGCGACGGCAACGAGCTGGTCTTCGACACCGACAGCCCGCTGACCAACCACCTGTGGCAGGGCGTGCGCGCCTTCTTCAGCAACGGCGGCAAGCGGCTCTACATCGCGCGTGTGTTCAAGCCGATGGACGAGGCAGGTGCTGCGACACCGGTGCGCTACGCGCCGATCGACCCCGACACCGAGGAGGCCGCCGCTGGGGCCGTGGTCGAGAAAGGCGGCGTCAGCTACTACCAGGACGGCCATGCCCGCGTGCGCGAGCTGCTCGGCGCAGGTCTGATCGTGCGCGCACGGCATCCCGGCGTTGGCGGCAATGCGCGGGTGCGTTTCACTCTGAAGGCCGGCGGCAACATCCTCAGCGGCGGCAACATCCTCAGCGTCGGCGTCGACCCGATCACCAAGGCCGAGAAAACAACCGTGCGCTCGTTGAAACACGGCGACCTGGTCTGGTCGGCCGACCGCCAGAGCCCCGACGACGCCTCGCTGGGCGGCTTCTACCAAGCCAGCTGGGACGAGGACGCGGCCGAATGGAATTTCGACGCCGTGCCGACGCAAAGCCCGGGCGGCCCGCTGACGCTGGCCCAGCTCTTCCCCTCCCCTGCCCTAGCCCAGGGCGACGCGATCCGCGTCGTGACGCTGAGCGTGAGCTTGCTGAGCCGCGACGGCAGCACCGACCTGGGCACCTGGGCTGGGCTGCCGCTGGACCCGGAGCACCGCAGTGGCGCCAGCCGCACCAGCCGTGATTCGGCCTTCGACTACTTCGCCACGACGCCCAAATCGGCCTCCGATGCGATCCGGCTGCCGCTGGTGATCGGCCGCGACCGGGACGACATCGCCTCGGCCGGCGACGTGTTGCTGGGCCTGTTCGGCGACGACCCGGTCGCGCTGCTGGCGCCGACCAGCGAGGAAACCAAACGCCGCATTGGCGTGCTCGACAAGTTGGGGCTAGGCATCTCGGTCGACTTTCTGCTCGACGGCGGCAACGACGGCGCCCGCCCGACCGCGGCGGACTACGAGGGCGAGGCCTTCCTCGACCGCAACTACTCGCTGGGCCTGAAGCAGTTCGAGGACCTGGAGGACATCTCCATCGTCGCCGCCCCCGGCTCGACCGCCGATTACGCCAACTACGCGAGCGACGCCGACTCCATCCAGCTGCTGCTGATTCAGCATGCCGAGTACATGCGCTACCGCATCGCGGTGCTCGACAGCGCCGGGGGCCAGAGCATCGCCGAGGTGCGCAATATGCGCGCCAAGCTCGACTCCAAGTACGCCGCGCTTTACTACCCGTGGGTGACCGTGCTCGACCCGATCGGCGGCAAGGAGATCGACCTGCCGCCCAGCGGCTTCGTCGCCGGCATCTATGCCCGCAACGACGTCCAGCGCGCCGTCTACAAGGCGCCGGCCAACGAGGTCGTCTCGCTGGCGCTGGGCTTCGAGACCCTGCTCAACAAGGCCCAGCAAGAAGTGCTCAACCCCGAGGGCATCAACTGCTTCCGCTTCTTCGAGGGCCGCGGCATGCGGCTGTGGGGCGCGCGCCTGATCAGCTCCGACCCGGAATGGAAGTACGTCAACTTGCGGCGCTACTTCGCCTACCTGGAGCACTCGATTGACAAGAGCACGCAGTGGGCCGTCTTCGAGCCCAACGGCGAGAAGCTCTGGGCCAATCTGCGCCGCTCGGTCGCGGACTTCTTGCTCAACGAATGGCAGAACGGCGCCTTGCTTGGCGACAAGCCCGAGAAGGCCTTCTTCGTGCGCTGCGACCGCTCGACGATGACGCAGAACGACCTCGACAACGGCCGCCTGGTCTGCCTGATCGGCGTCGCACCGCTCTACCCCGCCGAGTTCGTGATTTTCAGAATCGGCCAATGGACGGCCGACGCGAAGTCCTGACATGAAGCCTCTCGTCCAACGAATACCTTGGCCGGTCCCCCGCGGGGACGGCGATGCTGGCGGCATTGAGCCGCAAGCACATCGCCAGCGCGGGCCGGCTTGGGAGCGGCCCGGCGCTCGGCCCGAATGCTCTTTCATGCGTCGCGGGCGCCGCGATTGCGCAATGGATAACTGAGCCCTCAAGGAGATCACCATGGCCGTCCTCAGAGAACGTCCCTATGTGCAGTTCAACTTCCTCGTCGACCTCGGCAACGGCGTCACCGATGGGGCCGACGCCGGCTTCCAGGAAGTCAGCGGTGTCGGTATGGAAGTGACCGTTGCCGAGTACCGCACCGGCAACAGCCGCGAGAACAGCGTGATGAAAATCACCGGCCTCAACAAGGCCACCGACGTGACGATGAAGCGCGGCGTGATCGGCTCGCTGTCGCTCTACCAATGGCTGGACCAGATCCGCAACGGCGACCAGAGCGCGCTGCGCACGGTCACCATCCAGCTGCAGAACGAGGACCACACGCAGATCGTCCAGACCTGGAAGCTGCTGCGCGCCCGCATCATCAAGCACACCAGCGGCCCTTTCAACGCCAAGGGCACCGACGTCGCCATGGAAGAGCTGGTGTTGGCCTACGAGCGGCTCGAGATGGAATGAAAACGAATCCCGGCGCTCGCCCCGCAACGCTGCGCCAGAGGCCACTGACATGACCCGCAACCCGCCATCGCTACGCCGCCTGCCCGGCGTCAGGTTCGACGTGCCACCGCCGACACTCGACCTGACGCTGCCGCGGATGGACATCGCGCTGTTCGTCGGCTTCGCCGGCAGCGGCCCGCTGACGGCAGCGGTCGCGGTCGAGAGCCTGGCGGAGTTCGAGACCGTCTTCGGCGGCCCGCTGCCGCTGGCGCTGGACACGGCCACCGGCGCCCGGCTAACGGGCCATCTACACGCCGCCGTGCGCGCCTTCTTCAGCCAGGGCGGGCGGCGTTGCTGGGTGCAGCGAGTGGCGGGCGCCGGCCTCAAGACCAGCCGCCTCCCGCTGCCCTCGCTGCTGCGTGTGCGCCGCCGCGGCGCGGGCCGGCCATGGCAGCTGCGCCCGGCCAGCCTGCCCGCTCGCAGCCCCGGCAGCGGCGCCGACACCGTCCAGGTGGCGGCTCGCCTGCTGCCGACGCCGCTGCGCGCCCGTGCGCTGGACAAGTACACGCTGGAGCTCGCTGCACCCTCTGCGCCCGGTGCGCCCGCTACGCCCGGTGCGCTGGGTACTGCGCTGCGCCCGGGAGACCTGCTGCGCATCGCGCTGGGGCCGATCCGCCTGCACCTGCGGGTGGCCGCGATCGACGGCCTGCGCCTGCGCATCGACGGCCGGGTCGCGCTGAAGCCGCTGCTCGGCGACGCCGTCAGCATGCAGCCCGTGCCTGAAGGCACCGAAGGCGCCGACGCCACGCCGGCCGTGCGCCATCAGTGGCATGCCGACGGGCGCCTGAGCCTGTGGCTGCGCCTGCTGCCGCAGGACCTGCCGCAGCGCGGCCAGGTGCTGGCACTGGGCTTCCCGCAGCGCCGCGCCTGGATGAGCATCGATGAGCCCGAGATCAGCGCCGCGCCGGGCCTGGACGGCCGGGTCGAGATCGTCATCACCGGCCGGCCCTGGCGGCTGTCGCTGCACAGTGCACGCCAAGCCTTCGAGGCCTGGTGCGCCGACCCGCAGCCGCGTCTGCTGCAGTTGCTGCGGCTGGACCTGCGCACCCGCTCCTCGCCCGGGCAGCAGGACTTGCTGGCCGACCTCAGCCTGGCCAGCCCGGACGACCCGGCAGACCCTGGCGCGCGCAGCGTCTTCGGCCTGCCCGACGACGAGCAGCTATTTGGCGGCAGCGGCCTCGCCACCACCGGCGCCTTCGCCGAGCGCGACGCGCTGGGCCGGCTCAGCAGCCGCTTCGACCTCGCCTCCGACCCGCTGGTCGGCACCGGCCTGCTCGTCCCTCTCGACGACCTGGACGACTTCGACGCCCAGCTGCATGCGCTGCCCAGCCCCCTCGCCGCACTGCAACGCGACGGCCTGCACGAGTTCGGCTGGCGGCTGTTCGCCGAGCCGCTGCTGACCGGCTATGGCGCCGACCTGCTGGCCCACCAGGCCGAGGCACTGCGCCTGACCGGGCCGAACCCGCGCCGGCCAGCGCCGCTGCACGGCATGCACGCGGCCTTCGGCGCCCGGCCGGATGGCTTCGCGGACGAGCCGACCTTGCTGCTGCTGCCCGATGCCATCCACCCCGGCTGGCAGCCTATCGCCGCGCCGCCCGCCGCCTGGACCGAGCTGCCGCTGCTGCCGGAGCCCAAGCCGGAACCGCCCGACCCTTGCGCTGGCGAAGCCTTCCGCGCCTGCGACAGCGCGCCGCTGCCTCGCCCCGCCTTCGTGCGCGGCCCGGACCCGCGCGCCGACGGCTCGTTGACGCTGTTCTGGACCCATGTCATCGCCGGCGCCGACTACGAGTTGCAGCAGGCGATCGAGTCTGCCTTCGACAGCGCCGTCACCATTCAGCAAGGGCAGGCCACCCGCTTCGACACTGGCCCGCGCAAGCCCGGCACCGCCTTCTACCGCGTGCGTGCCCGGCTCGGGCCACGGCGCTCGCCCTGGTCGGCGCCGGTGCGCATCGTCATCGGCCTGCAGGGCTGGGAAACACTGCCCTGGCAAGACCTGACCCTCACCGCCATCCACCGGCTGATGCTGCGCACGGCCGCCGGCCGCGGCGACATGCTGGCCCTGCTGTCACTGCCCATTGGCTACGACAGCGAGCAGGCCTGCCGACATGCGGACCGGCTGCGTTCTTCGCAGGCCGAGGCGCTGGCCGGCCCGGGCGACCCGGGCGACCCGCCGGCGATTGGCGAGAACGAGAGTCGTGCGCTGTCGCACGGCGCGCTGCTGCATCCCTGGCTGATGATCCGCAGGGACGCCGACGAAATCTGGTTCCCGCCCGACGGCCCGGTCTGCGGCCAGCTGGCGGCAACGGCGCTAGAGCGCGGCGCCTGGATCGCAGCGGCCAATCGCCCGCTGCGCGATGTCGTCTCGCTGAGCCGGCCCGGTCTGCGGCCGACGCTGGACCAACGCCAGCAGCTGCTCGATGCGCAAGTCAACTTGCTGCGCAGCGCGCCGATCGGCTTCATCGTCAGCAGCTCGGACACGCTGTCGCCAGCGGCCGACTGGCGGCCGATCAATGTGCGTCGGCTGATGTGCTTGCTGCGCCGGCTGGCGCTGCAGCGCGGCGTCACCTATGTGTTCGAGCCCAATGGCGCGACGCTGCGCCGCACGGTCGAGCGCGGCTTCGAGGCCATGCTGGACCAGCTCTACCGCCGGGGTGCCCTGGCCGGCGCAAGCGCCGCCCAAGCCTTCCAGGTCAATGTCGGCGACGACATCAACACCCGCCAGCGGCGCGACGCCGGCCAGTTCTGGGTCGAGTTGAAGGTCGCCCCGGCGCTGCCCATGAGCTTCCTCACGGTGCTGCTGATGCGCAGCGGTGAGCGCGTCCAGTCCCAGGAAGTCCACTGACATGCGCCCATTCACCGCCTTCAACTTCGCCGTCGAAATCGTGCCCGACGGTGCGTCCGCGCCCTTGGTCAGCGCGGCCTTTTCGGACTGCGACGGCATCGAGATGGCTATGGACGTGAAGACCATCCGCGAGGGCGGCAGCAACGACCGGCAGATCCGCCTGGCCGGGCCGGCCACCTTCGGCCAGCTGACGCTCAAACGAGGCATGAGCGAGGACAGTTTCGAGCTGTGGCGCTGGATGTCCGACAGCCTGGCCAACCCAGGCAAGCGTGCCCAGGCCACCGTCGTGCTCTTCGCCTCCGACGGCGCCAGCGAGCGCGCCCGCGTCGTGCTGCAGCGCTGCTTGCCGGTCAAGCTGAAGGCGCCGAGTTTCAGCGCCAAGGACGGCGCGGTCGCGGTCGAGGAGCTGCAGATCGCCTACGAGTCGTTCACGCTGCAGCCGGGGCGATGAGATGAACACGGATACCCATGCCAGCAAGGCCCTGCTGGTCGAACTCGCCGAAAACTTGCTGGACGACCTGCCGGGCGGCAAGACCGTCACGGTCCAGTTCAACCCGGAGTCGCTGAAACTCAGCTTCGCCAACCAGATCCAAAACAACAGCAGCAGCAACACCGCCGGCAGCGCCGCAGGTGGTGGCGGTGGCGGTGGCGGTGGCGGTGGTGGTGGCGGTGGTGGCGGTAGTGACCAGGCGGGTGGCACGCAGGGCCGGCAGTTCATCGGCGCGGGCACGACCAAGCTCTCGGTGCAGCTGTGGTTCGATGCCGGCCACGCCGGTGTCGACGATGTGCGCAAGCTGAGTCAGCAAGTCATCTACTTCATCAAGGGCAAGAAGGCGCAGAGCGACCCGTCCAAATTCCTGCCGCCGGGCCTGCGCTTCAGCTGGGGCTGCTTCAACTTCAAGGGCCTGATCGACAGCATCGAGGAGACCATCGACTACTTCTCGCCCGAAGGCAAGGCGCTGCGCTCGACGCTGTCGATGGGGATGTCGCAGCAGACCATCCTGATCTCCGACTTCGGCGGCAGCCCGGGCGCGCTGCCGGGCCTGCCGGCTGCGGCGAGGGCGCCCGGCACGGTGCCGATGACGCCCGCCGCCGCCGGCAGCACGCTGCAGGGCCTGGCGGCAGCGGCCGGTGCCGGCGTGTCCTGGCAGGCACTCGCCTCGGCCAACGGCATCGACAACCCACGGCAGTTAGCCGCCGGCCAGTTGCTGAACCTGTCGGCCTCCATCACCACACCGCGTTCTTGACGCAAAACAAAGGGAAGGAACTCCACCATGGCCGTCGTCATCAATGAGTTCGAAGTGTTGGACACACCGCAGCAGCAGCCCCGTGGCGACGGCAATGCCGCGCCGCCGAGCGCCGCGCCGCCGCCCGACCCCGAAGACCTGCGCAGGCTGCAGGCCGTCGCCACCGAGCTGATGCTGCGCCGCTTGGCGCACTGAATGCATTGAACCGGATCGAACCATGGAAGACGCCCGCAGCGCCATCGCCTCCGCCCGGCCCGGCTTCACGGTCGGCGGCACGGCACAAGCCCGGCTGGACGCGGGCCTGCTGCGCTTTGTCTGCAGCGAGAACGAGGCGGGCCTGGCGCACTGCGAGGCCGAGTTCGGCAACTGGGGCGACGCGGGCGGCAGCACCGGCTTCCTCTGGTTCGACCGCAGCGTGCTCGATTTCGGCAAAGACTTCGTCGTCAAAATCGGCGGCGCGACGATCTTCGACGGCCGCATCATGGGGCTGGAGGCGCGCTTCCCACCCTTGGCACCGCCGACGCTGCTCGTCCATGCCGAGGACCGGCTGCAGGACCTGCGCATGACGCGCCGCACGCGTGTGTTCGAGAACCAGGCCGATGCCGACATCGTCCGCACGATGGCCGGCGACCACGGCCTGACGGCCGACACCGACCTGTCAGGCCCCAGCCATGCGGTGCTGACGCAGATCAACCAGAGCGACCTCGCCTTCCTGCGCCAACGCGCCGCGCTGGCCGACGCCGATCTCTGGCTCGAAGGCACCCGGCTGTATGCGGCCAAACGCGCCTCGCGCAGCGACTCCGGGCTGGAACTGGTGCAGGGCGCACGGCTGCGTGAGTTCCATGTGTTGGCCGACCTGGCGCATCAGCGCACCGCGGTCGTTTGCACCGGCTGGGACGTCAGCGGCAAGGCGGCGATCTCGTCCGAGGCCGGCAACAGCGCCATCAGTGCCGAAGCCGGCGGCGGCACGAGCGGCCCGGCCTTGCTGCAGCAGGCCTTGGGCGCACGCAAGGACCAGGTCGCCCACTGCCTGCCGCTGGACAGCGGCGCCGCCCAGGCCTATGCCGAGTCGCACCTGCGGGCGCTGGCGCGGCGCTTCCTGCGCGGCCGCGGCGTCGCCGATGCCGACACGCGCCTGCATGTCGGCCGCACGGTCAAGTTGAGCGGCCTAGGGCCACTGTTCTCGGGCGCCTATGCGGTGGTCGAGACCAGCCACCGCTTCGACGTCGCGGTCGGCCTGCGCACCGAGTTCGTCGTCGAACGAGCCTGGATAGGGAACCCATGAACCTCGCCGAACAACCGATGCTGGAAGCGCTGCTGCGCTCGCGCGAGGCCGGCGGCTGGGGCGGCCTGTGGCATGGCGTCTACCCGGCGCTGGTCTCCGACATCAAGGACCCGGACAAGCAGGGCCGCGTCAAGATCCGGCTGCCCTGGTCGCCCGACGGCGCCGGGGCTTCCTGCGAGCTGTGGGCCCGCATGGCCACGCTGATGGCCGGCAACAACCGCGGCAGCTGGTTCATCCCGGACGTGGACGACGAGGTGCTGGTTGCCTTCGAAGGGGGTCAGGTCTTGCGGCCCTACGTGATCGGCGTGCTGTGGAACGGCCAGGACGCGCCGCCCGAATCGATGGACGGCGCCGGCAACAACGACAAAAAGCTGATCCGCTCCCGCAACGGCGTGCGCTTCATCATGGACGACACCGACGGCCAGGAGAGCCTGCTGATCGAAACGCCCGGCGGCCAGCGCGTCACGCTGAAGGACGGCCCCGGCGAGGTGCTGATCGAGGACAGCAACGGCAACTCGGTCAAGCTGGAAAGCGCCGGCATCACCATCAACGCCGCGGCCAAGGTCACCGTCAACGCCAGCACCGTCAACGTCTCGGCCAGCATGGTCAGCGTGGACGCCGGCATGTCCAGCTTCTCCGGTGTCGTCAAGGCCGATACGGTGATCTGCAACAGCATCATCAGCGCCTCCTACACCCCCGGCGCCGGGAACATCTGGTGAGGACCCAGCGATGAACAACAAGCTCGCCAAGCACGACATCGCCTGGGCATCGCCGCAGCCCTTCTGGACCGACCCTGCCGGCGCGGTGCAGCCGGGCAGCGCCCTGCGCCGGCCGCAGATCCTGCGCTTCACGCACGACGAGTTCATCCCCGAACTGCTGGCGCTGCTGCAGCAAAGCCCCGCGGCGCTGCCCGCGCATGCGGCCATGGCCGAGACCTGGCGCGGCCCCGGTGCCGTGCCGGCCGCCGAACCCGAGGCCTGGCTGCAGGGCAAGCCGGCGCGCTTCCTGGCCGCGCGGCGGCGCGCGCTGCTGGGCCGCACGGCCCGCGCCGCACCGGCCTCGACCGGCCTGCTGAAGCTCTACCAGCCGGCTCATCTGCGCCACTACCTGGTCGGCGGCTCGCTGGTCTGCCGCACGCCGGGCCTGCCGGACCGGCAGGTCGACCCGGCGCGCCAGAAGGTCTGCTACGTGATCCGCCGCTTGCTGCCGCGTGTGCCCAGCTCGAAGCGCGACGACCCGCTGCCGGACCCGCGACTGGCCGGCGAGTGGGACGAGTTCGGCTTCGTGCCCAATGGCAAGGCCGGGGCCTGGCGCTATATCGGCCCGGCCGATGCCGAAAGCCTTGTCGCGACGATCGCGCCGGCCGAGGAGAGGCTGGCCCTGTTCCCGGCCAACTACGTGCAGGACGACGGCCATCCGCGCCGGCTTTACATCGGCAACGTGCCGGTCGGCCGGCGCGAGGCCTACCAGGGCGCCGGCACGCAGGCGGCGAGCGGCGGCGGCAGCAGCAGCGCGGCCGGCAGCAACAACAGCGCCGCGCTCGATCCGCGCCTGGTGCTGTTCTACACCCAGGTGCTGGGCCCGTGGAAGGCGCTGGTCAACCGCGTGATGGGCAACGGCCAGGTCGGGCTCGGCGCATCCAGCGCCGACCCGGACAACAGCAGCCAGCTGAAGGCCGCCCGCCTGAGCTCGGTCTTCAAGCAGTCCAGCGATGGTCGCAGCTACGACCCCACGCAGCCCGATGCCGACACGCTGCGCACACAGCGCAGCGCGCTGCAGACCTCGTCCTGGTATCTGCTGCTGGACCTCTACAGCTTCCTGAAGGATCAACTCGGCCTGGACGTCCTGGACGTCCAGGCCGCCGCGCCGACCGGCGCCGCGCTGGCGCTGTACAACGCGCTGGACGCTGCGGCCATGCCCGATCTCGGCGACGGCGCCCTCGGCCCGCTGGTCGAGGCCGGCGGCGTATTCGGCAGCGCCGCTGTCGAGACCAACCTGATCGACGCGCTGATCCGCATCGTGCCCTTCGCCGCATCGCTGGAGACGGTGCAGGACAGCTTCACGATCCCGCCGCCGGGCAAGTCGCTGGCGGACGTCGGCGTCAAAGCCGGCTGGCCCGACTTCCTGTTCCTGTTCGCCGACCCCTGGCTGGGCGTGCTGCGTCCGCCCGAGCAGGCAGACTTCGACCCACCCGAAGGCGACTACCTGGTCGAGAAGATCCAGGCCCGCATCGACGCGCTGGCCGATCTGGTCGCCGCCGCGCTGCCTGCGCCGGACCCGGACCGGCCGGCGCCCGAGCCGACGCTGGCCTCGATGCAACCGGCCGATATGCGCGAGGCCTGGTACGTGATGCGCTTGGTCTACGAGCGGCCCGGCTGCACGCCCTTCCACGAGGCGGTCGTCAGCGCGGCGACGCCGCCGTTCCAGATGGCCGGCTTCTTCGACTCCGACGCGCCGGCCCGGCCGATCCGCATCGGCCTGCCCGTCGACATCAGCCCGGCCGGCCTGCGCAAGTTCGACAAAAACGCCGTCTTCATGATGAGCGACATGCTGTGCGGCCAGGTCGACCGCATGAAGGGCATCGGCCTCGTCGACCTGGTGCTCAGCGTGCTGCCCTGGCCCTTCCACAAACCGCTGTCGGTGCCCGAGAAGGGCGACTGCAAGGCCGGCGACGGCCTCTCGCTGGGCGTCATGTGCTCGCTGTCCATCCCCATCATCACGATCTGCGCGCTGCTGCTGTTGATGATCATCGTCAGCCTGCTGGACTTCATCTTCCGCTGGCTGCCCTATTTCATCGTCTGCTTCCCGCTACCTGGCTTCAAAGGAAGGAAGCGGTAATGGACGCCTCCAAGCTCTACGGCCGGGGCATGGCCTTCCCGCCGCGTGTGCAGCCGGACGGCTCCATCGCCTGGTCCAGCGGCGAGGAGAACGTGCGCGAGGCCATCCGCATCGTGCTGATGACCGAGCCGGGCGAGCGCCTGCACCTGCCTGGCTTCGGCGCCGGCCTGGCCCGCTTTCTGTTCGAGCCCAATATCGCCGGCACCCACACGCTGATCGCCGAGCGTATCGAGGGCGCGCTGCAGGCCTGGGAGCCGCGCGTGCGGGTCGAGTCCATCGACGTCGCCGCCGACCCTGCCGACCCGCAGGCCGCCATCGCCACGCTGAGTTACCGGCTCGTCGCCACCCAGGCACAGGAGCGAGTCTCGCTGGCCGTCTCGGTCGCGGGAACCAGGTGAAGGAATAACCATGCCGATCAAGGTACCCACCATCGACGACCGCAGCTTCCAGGATCTGGTGCGCTCGGCGCTGGCCCGCGTGCCGGTGCACACGCCCGAATGGACGCAGCTGGCGCACAGCGACCCCGGCGTCACGCTGGTCGAGCTGTTCGCCTTCATGGCCGAGAGCCTGCTCTACCGCAGCAACCGCGTGCCCGAGAACAGCAGGCTCAAATTCCTCTCGCTGCTGGGCTTGCCGCTGGCCCCGGCGACGCCGGCGCGCGGTCTCGTGCAGTTCACGTCCAAACGCGCACAGCCGGCCGCCACCACGCTGGCCGGCGGCACCGAGCTGCGCGCCGGCGACATCGCCTTCCGCACTGCCGCTGCCATCGATGTGCTGCCGATCGAATCGCGCAGTTATGTAAAGTTCGAGGTCACGCCCGGCGCGGCCGACAGCGCCTACTACCGGCTGCTCTACGCCGCCGCCGAGGCCGAGCACGCGGGCGCCGAGCTGAGCATGTACGAAACCCGCGCCTTGGATGGCCGCCAGCCGGTTGACATCAACAACGACACCGTCGACGGCGTGCTGTGGCTGGCCCTGCTGGCACCCAAGGGCGCGAACCCGGACGCCGTGCGTCAGGCGCTGGCAGGCCGCACGCTGAGCCTGGGCCTGATGCCCTATGTGGACGACGCGCCCGCCGTGCTGCCGACGCAGGGCCAGGGCCGCACCGGCGTGGGCGTGGGCGGGGGCGACCAGGCCTCGCTGATCAGCTACGAGATGCCGGTCGTCGGCAGCGCCGAGGCGAGCTACCAGGCGCGCCCCGCGCGCAGCAGCGACGACGTACTGGCCGGGCCCGGGGTCGTCGAGATCACGCTGCCGACCCGCCCCGAACAGATCGGCAGCTGGGACCAGCTCGACCCGCTGGAGGCCGGCGTTGGCGCCCGCCCGCCGGCGCTGGAGGACACCGCCGACGCCGCGCGCCTCATCAGCTGGCTGCGCATCGTGCCGTCCGCTTCGGCGCGGGCGCGCTTGCTGTGGGCCGGCGTCAATGCGGTGGCCATCAAGCAGCACATCGTGGTGCAGAACGAGCTGATCGGCGAAGGCACGGGCCGCACGGACCAGAGCTTGCGACTCGCCCGCGGCGGCGTCGTCGCCGGTTCCGTCACGATCAGCGTCATCGCCGACGGCCAGCTGCAGGACTGGCAGGCCATTGACGACCTGATGGCAGCCGGCGCCGAGGTGCGTGCGCTGGACCCGCAGCGTGCGCCGGGCCAGGTCTGGGAGGACCGCCGCGAAAGCCGCGTCTTCACCGTCGACGCCGAGGCCGGCAGCGTGCGCTTCGGCGACGGCTTGCACGGCGCCCGGCCGCCGCTGGGCGCACGCCTGGTGGCCCGCTACGAGGTCTGCGACGGCGCGCGCGGCAATGTCGCGCCGAACGCGATCAATGCCGGCCCCGCGCTGCCGCCCGGCATCAAGCCCGACAACCCGCAGCCCACCTGGGGCGGCGCCGATGCCGAGAATGTGGATGGCGGCGTCGACCGCATCAGCAGCTTCATCCGCCACCGCGATCGCCTCGTCACCGCCGACGACTTTGAACAGATCGCCCGCAGCGCGCCCGGCGTCGACATCGCCCGCGTCGAGGTGCTGGCGGCCTGGCACCCCGACCTGGGACTGAGCGAACCCGGCGATGCGCCCGGCGTCGTCACGCTGATGCTGGTGCCGCGCAAGGATCCGCGCGCGCCCGACACGCCCGCGCCCGACCGCGCCTTCCTCGACGCGCTGTGCCGCTACCTCGACCCGCGCCGGCTCGTGACGACCGAGCTGGTGCTGCGCGGGCCTGACTACCAGCCCGTCTGGCTCTCACTGGGCATCACGGTGGCCGGCGGCTTTGCCACACCGGACGTGCGCGACCGCGTCAAGGCCCGCATCATCGAATACCTGGCACCAGCACGCGGCCTGCACGGCGCCCTCGATGCCGGTGAAGACAGCGCCCTGGACTACCCCGGCATGGAGAAGGGCTGGCCGCTGCGCAAGGCCGTCAACCGGCTGGAGCTGATGGCCGAGGTGGCCCGCGAACCCGGCGTGCTGAAGGTGGACGAACTCATCCTCGCCCAAGGCAGCTCCGGCGCGGTCGAGACCGAGCTTGCGATGAGTGGCCTGCAGCTGCCTTTGATCGCCGGCCTCTCGGTCGAGGCCGGCGCCGCCGTGCCGCTGGACGCGCTGCGCGGCACGGTGGCCGCGCCCTCAACGACTCCGGCCGGCAAACGGATCGTGCCGGTGCCGGTGGTGCCGTCCGAATGCTGATGCGAGCCACGCCATGAAAGACGCCAACGGCAGCCACTTCGAACTCCTGCTCGGCCGGACCGACTGGGGGCGCTGCACCCATATCGATGCAGGCGACGGCGTCGAACGCGCGCTCGCCGGGGGCTGGGCGACGGCGGCCGGGCGCGACCGACTGCCGCTGGCCTTTGAGGCCGGCGGCATCGGCCTGGCCAAGCGCATCTCGCGCTTCCGCGCCGCCGCCAGCGACACCCCGCCCGACCCGGCCAAGCGCCTCGGCGCGGCGATGGACCGCTTCGGCAGCGTCTACTGGATCGCCGATGGCGGCGCGCGCATCGATGTGCTGTCCGGCGGTTCGCGCAGCGTGTCGGTTTTCGCCAACGCCACCGCCACCACCACCACCACGCCGGCCGAGGCCAGGCCGCGGATCAAGGGGGGCTTCGCGCCGCTGGCGCCGGCCGTACCGCTTGAGCGGCGGCTGCGCGGCCTGGCCATCACCGCCGAGCAGTACCTGGTGGCAGGCCTGTTGCCGGCACCGGGGCGGCCCGGCGGACTGCAGGTCTTCGACCTCGTCGCCGGCGGTCCGGCGCTGGAGCTGGCTTGGCCCGCGGCCTGGCACTTCGCGCCGCTTGACTTGGCGCCGCGCCCCTGCGGCGGCCTGGCCGTGCTGGACCGTGAGCAGGGCCGCGTCTGGCTGTTGGACCGGCGCCTGGGCATGCAGGCCCAGTTCCCGGTTGAACTCGCGCAGGCGCCCTCCGCCTTCGCGCCCGGCAACCCGGCGCCGGCCGCGCTGCAGCCCTGGTTCGAGCTCGCGGTCGATGCGCTGGGTGGCGGCGACCCGGTGGCCATCGAGGTGCTGGCCGACGACTCGGTGCTGGTGATGGACGGCGTCGGCAGCGACGGCTTCGCGCTAGTAACGCTCTACGTGGACGGCATCATGGTCGCCCGCCGTTCGACCGCCGTCGTGCTGGACCTGATCCCTGAAGCTGACCGTGCCGGCTTCACGCTGCGCGGCTTCGACTGTGCGCTGACGCCGCGCGAAGAGGGCGAGCGTTTGGTCATCGCCGCCGCCGATGGCAACCAGTGTTTCGCCTTCGATCTATTGCTAGGCCACAGCCCCTCGATGCTGCTGGATCCGGTCGACATCTTCTTGCCGATGCGGCGCTTCGGTAGCGCAGGCCTGGTGCGCCGCGCGGCGACATTTGCCGACATCAGCGTGCCGCAGGACAGCGGCCTGATGTATGCCAGCGCCGTCAACACGCAGCAAGCCTGGCTGCCACTGGTCGCGCAATCGCGCCCGCGCTACGCGCAGCAAGCGGCGTTCAGCACGCCGGCCTTGGACGGCGATGTGCCCGACTGCCCCTGGCACCGGCTGATCATCGACGCCAGCATCCCGCCCGGCTGCACGCTCAGCGTCGAGAGCCGCGCCGCCGACAGCGCCGCCGCCCTGCCCGACCAGCGCTGGCGCCGCGAGCCGGCGCCGATGCTGCGCGCCGAAGGGCCCGAGCTGCCCTGGCTGCTCGATGCCGCACCGCGCACCGACGTGGCGGCCGGCAAGGGCTCCTGGGAGCTGCTGTTCCAGCAGGCGCGCGGCCGCTTCCTGCAACTGCGTCTGACGCTGGCCGGCGAGGAGCTGGCGACACCGCGGCTGCTGGCGCTGCGCGCCTGGAACCCGCGCTTTTCCTATCTGCGCGAATACCTGCCGGCGCTGTACCGCGAGGACGAGGCCTCGGCCGACTTCATCGAGCGCTTCCTGGCCAACTTCGAAGGACTGTTCACGGCGCTGGAGGACCGCATCGTTGCCGCCACCGCGCTGTTCGACGTGCGCAGCGCGCCAGACGCGACGCTGGACTGGCTCGCGTCCTGGCTGGGCCTGGTGCTGGACCCGGCGGTGACGCCCGCGCGCAAGCGCCTGCTGATCCGCTTTGCGGTGCCGCTGTTCGCCTACCGCGGCACGACGCAGGGGCTGCGCCTGGCGACCGAGCTGGTGCTGTCCAAGTGCGTGCGGCCCGAGGACTTCGCGTTGCCGGCCCGCTCGCAAGATCAGCCCTACGGCATCCGCATCATCGAGCGCTTCCTGACGCGGCGGCTGCCGATGCCGCTGCTGGGCGAGACGGTCACCGACGCAGGCCCGCGCTGGATCGAACCGGCCGCGCGCTGGAGCCCGGCTGAGGGAGCGGAAGGCCTGCAGCGGCGCTATGCGGCGGCGCGCCAGGCCGCCGGGCTGGACCCGACGCTGCCCTTCCGCCCGGTCCCGCCCGCCGCTGCCGCCGATGCCTCCGGTACACGCCACTGGACCGCCTTCTGCGCCAGCGAGCTGGGCGCGGTGCCACAGCTGGCCGCTCAGCTCAGCGCCGCCTGGCAAGCCAGGACCGCCCGGCCGAAAGTGCCCGCCGCGATGGGCCCGGACCTGCCCGCCAGTTGGCCCACCGACACGGCGCAGCAAACGGCCTGGCGCGACTTCCTGGCCGGCGGCATCGCGCACGAATTGAAACGCGCGCTGGCGCGCTGGCAGCGCTTCATCGCCCGGCGCTACCGACGCAGCGACGCGCCGCAGATGGTCTCGGCCTGGGGCGCATGGCCGGCTTTCGATCTGCTGCCGCCGCCTGACAGGCTGCCGGCGAACGGCGCAGCGCTGTCGGACTGGCTGCTGTTCGAGACACGGCTGGAGCCGATGAGCGCAAACGCCCACCGATTCAGCGTGCTGCTGCCGAGCAGCGGGCCGCTGGCCGACGCGGCGGCGTTGGCGCGGCAGATCGACTTCGCGCGTCGCGTCGTCAGCTTGGCCAAGCCGGCGCACACGGCCTTCAACGTCAAACCCTACTGGGCGATGTTCCGCATCGGCCAGGCGCGCGTCGGCCTGGACACGCTGCTGGGCATCGGCAGCCGCGATCCGGCGCTGGCGCCGCGCTGGGTGATAGGCACGGGCCAGATTGGCGCCAGCCGAGTTGCCGGTCCGCCGCAGCCACCGCGCGAGCGCCTGCTGCTGGCCTGCTGAACGAACAGGAGAAACACCATGACATGCTGCACTCCCTCCAACCCGCCCGGTCCCGGCAGCGCCGCGACCGACACCTGCAAGCGCGTCAACTACACGCTGGGCATGCTGATGGGCGTGGACGACTTCGTCCAGGACCAGCTCTACGCCGGCTCGCGCCGCCGCGAGCTGGCGCGCGAGCTGCTCGGCTACGGCACCGTGCACGGCTTGGCCGTGATCATCGAAGCGGATGGCGACAAGGGCCAGCGCGTGCGCGTTACGCCGGGCATGGCTTGGCTGCCCTCGGGCACGCCGGTCTGCGTGGAAGGCGAGCAATGTGCCAACCTCAACGACTGGCTGCTGGCCAACGGCGCCTTGGTCGACGCCGGGCTGAGCGGCAGCCCGGCCGGCTTCAGCGCCTACCTGGTGCTGTCCCATCTGCAGTGCTTGACCGACCAGGTGCCCATCCCCGGCGAGCCCTGCCGCAGCGACGACGAGCTGATGGCGCCGTCGCGCGTCGCCGACAGCTTCCGGCTCGACCTGCGCGCCGTGCCACCCGCGCAGCGCGAGGAAGACGCGCTGCGCGACTTCGTCGAATGGCTGCTCGGCACCGAGCTGGTCGCCACCTCACCGGCGCTGGACGAGGCCGGCTTCGTCGCCGCGCTGCGCGCCGCCGCGCAGGACTGGCTCAACCCTTCATCCCCGCCGCTGTCGCCGCCCTGGCTGGCACCGGCGGACTATCTGGAGGGCAGCATCCCGGCCGGCGCCGACGAAGCGCTGTTCCGCACCGCGCTGCGCCTGTGGGCCACCGAGCTGCGGCCGCTGTGGATGGCGCGGCCCGACTGCAGCTGCAACGCAACGCCGATCCCGCCGCTGGACGATGCCGTGCTGCTGGCGCGGCTGGAGCTGGCCCTGGTCGCCACCGCCGACGGCTGGCAGCTCAGCGACGCGCTGGCCGATCCGGTCAGCGTCGACGAGAGCCGCCGGCCCGTGCTGCTGACGCTACGCATGCTGCAGGAGCTGCTGCTGCGCTGGCGCGACGACCGCGATGACCGCGACGGCGAGCCCGGCAACAGCGTCCTCGCCGAGACCAGCTTCGGCCTGCCGTCCTCGCCCGGCAGCTCGCTCGACTATGCGCGCGCCGACCACACGCATGGCAGCCCGACACTGCCGGCCTTGGGCGGCGACCTGTCGGGCACGCTGGACAATGTGCTGATCGACAGCCTGCAGGGCGTGCCGCTGGCGGCACCAGCGCCCATCACCGAAGGCCAGGTGCTGACCTTCAGCGCCGGCCAGTGGCAGCCGCGCCCCTTGCCTGCGGCGCCGGCGCCAACCGGCCAGTTCGTCGGCCGCGGCAGCGCCGAGGACTTCCAGATCGTTGCCGCCGGCGAGGTCCGCGTCACGCTGAGCAATGGGCAGGGCCAAGCGGAGATGGTGCCTGCTGCGGGCGGCTACGGCGGGTTGCGCTCGCTGGCGCCGCGAATCAACAGACGGCAGCCGACCCAGCTGCTCATCCCGCTGCGGGCCGCTGTGGAGAACGCCGAAAGGCTGCCCAACTACATCGTCAAGCTCACGCCGATCTGGCAGGAGAGCACGCAATTCGGCTTCGCACCCTATCTGCTCGAGCGGGTCAATGCCGAAGGCAACCGGATCGATTTCACGGTGCTGTTGCTGGCCGCGCAACAGCTCGTCGAGGGCGAGTTCCAGCTCGCTTTCCAGGTCGAAGTCAGCCACTTCGCGGACCGGAGCTAGCCATGACCACGACCGCGACCACGACCGGCCTGGGTACGCCGCTCACCGAGCAGGCCATCCGCCACGTCAATTTCTTCAACGGCCGCCTCGTCACGCAGGGCGATATGGCGCGCACACAGGAGGCGCAGCATGAGGCAGACGCGCGGCTCGGCCAAGGCATCGGCGCTGGCGTCGTGCACGGGCTGGAGATCTCGATCGCCGACGCGCCACAACGCCAGCTGCGTGTGACGGCAGGCCTGGGCATCAGCGCGGCCGGCCAGACGCTGTGCCTGGGCACGGAGCAATTGCTGGCGCTGGCCCCGACGCCCGAGCCGGGCAAGTTTGAGACGAGCGGCGGTTTCGGCGCTTTCGGCCACTGCGGCACGCTGGCCGGCGGCGGCTATGTGGCCGGCAACGGCCTCTACCTGCTGACGCTGGCGCCGCTGAGCATCAAGGTTGGCAAGGCGCCGGTGCTGGCGCTGGACCCGGGCCATGCGGGTTGCAACAGCGACGCCATCGTCGAGGCGGTGCAGCTGCGTCTGCTGCGCATCGAGGACACGCTGCTGGCTGCTCAGGGCCTGGCGGCCAACCCGGTCGGCGCGGCGGCGGTCTCGAAATGGCGCAGCGCCGTCGCCCATGCCTGCTTCGGCTACCCAGCGCTGGCCGCGGCCCATGCGCAGAACGGCGTGTCTCCGAGCAACGGCGGGCTGCTGCAGCAACTGCGCGCGGCCGCGCTGAGCGACTGCGAACTGCCGCTCGGCCTCGTCTACCTGACTGCCAGCGCCGGCATCGCCTTCATCGACGCCTGGGCGGTGCGCCGCCGCGTCGCCGGTGAGCCGGCCTCACAGGCCTCACAGGCCTGGAGTGCCTGGTTCGGGCCCGGGCTGGACGCATTGGGCGAGGCGCAGCTGGCGCAGTTCCAGCAGCAGCTGTCGGAGGTCCCGACCGGCTCGCTGGCTGGGCTGAAGGCGGCCGACTGGTTCGCCTGGCTGCCGCCGGCCGGCTTTCTCGACGCGAGCGGCACGCGCCGCGTCGACGGTATGGCCTTCCTCGATACCCGCAAGCCGGCCCACACGGTGCCGCTGGCACCCGGCGATGTGCGTGCGCTGCTGGGCCAGGCGCTGCGCCGTGATGCGGTCAACCTGGGCCTCGTCGGCAACCGGCCGCGCTTCAGGCTCTATGCGGTCGAGGGCGGGCCGCAGTGCTTCGTCCGCGAGGCGCCCAATGCGCCGCATGCCGAGGAGGTCTGGCTGGACGGCCAGCGCGCGCGGCTGCCCGGTGTCAACGACGTGCAGACAGCCATCGACGAGCTGCGCGCACGCGTCTGCGGCGAACGCAGCGTCTGGCCGGGCATGGATGCGCAAGCGCTGATCGACGGTCTGGCCCGCGGCGCGGACCTGACGCTGTGCTTCGAGGCCGGCCACTATGCGCTGGCCGGGCCGCTGCGGCTGGCGGGCCTGGGCCACCTCGTCATCCGCGGCAACGGCGCCGCCTCGCTGCTCAGTTGCCGCAGTGGCGAGGCGGCGCTGATCGTCAGCGACTGTGACTCGCTGACGATCAGTGACCTGGCCGTCGAGGGCGGCCTCATCGGCATCGGCCTCATCGGCATCGGTACCGGTACCGGCAAAGGCGAGCTGGGTGCCGGCCTGCTGGGCGCGCTGACCGTCGTTGACGTGCCCAGCGTCCACATCGAGCGGCTCAGCGCCAGCTGCGACGATGCCGCCGCGGCCGGCGCCGCCTGCATCGTCGTGCGTCAAAGCGTGGCGGTAGCCGTGACCGTGGCCGCAGCGGCTGAGGCCGCCGAGGCGCCGGACAAGTTCTTCAACCGCCTGAGCGCCTTCGGGCTCACCGACACCGGGAAGGCGGGCGATGCGTCCGGCGACGAGGCCGAGCGGCGGCGCCATTTTCGCCTGCTGAAGCGGGCCAAGAGCAAGGGCGGCGCCGACAAGAAGCCCGAGTTGCCCGAGGCCGGCCATGTCTGCATCGTCGACTGCGACCTGCAGATCGGCGCGGCGCAGATCGGCATCCTGTGCACCGACAACGCGCTGACCGAGATCCGCCACAACCGTCTGCGCGGCCGCTACCGGCTGCAGCCGCCGGAACGCGGCATCGTCGTCGCCGGCAGCTCGGCGACGTTCGTGACGATCGCGCACAACAGCGTCAGCCATGTGGCGCAGGGCATCGCGATCGGCCTGTCGCGCAGCGATGCACCCAATAGCGCGCCGCTGTCGGTCGAGCGGGCCAGCGTGCTCGACAACCAGGTGCAGATCGGCCTGGGCGAGCGCGACTTGACGCGCAACCGCTTCGGTATCTTCGTCGGCAATGCGCGCTCGCTGGCCGTCGAGGGCAACCGCGTGACGCAACCGGAGGCGGCGCTGACGGGCAAGATTGCGCTGGAGGCGATCCGGCTCAGCGGCGCCTACGGCCTGATGCTCTACGTGCGCGGCAACCACATGAGCGGCACCAGCACCGGCATCGGCTTCTCGCCGCTCGCGCCACTGCCGGTATTGAACGCGAACAACCCGCGTAAAAACGCGAATGCCTGCCTGTGGCTGTTCGAGGGCAATCTGGCCGAACAGGCGACCGAGGTCATCAAGGCCGACGCGGCGGTGCTGGACCTGATCACCGATGTGCTGAACCTGGCGGTATGACAGCCATGGGTCGGCAGCCATCAAGTTTCAACGTGCAAGCCATGGTAGGTATTGCCGGTCGTGTTCGCGGATTTCGGTCCGGGGCTGCGCTCGGTTCAGCGAGTTCGAATCTCGCGCACGTGGGGGCGGGCTTTCACCGCCCGCCCCCGAATCCATGCCCCGCGCGCAAGGCCCGTCCATGAACGGCGCGCTGCCCCACGCGATCCGCACAGCCCGCGTGCCGGCGCGCCTGGCCGGCGAGCAGCGGCTGCGCCAAGGCCTGGAACGCTGGCTGGCCGAGGCCGACCCGGCCCGGCACGGGCTGCCGGGCGATGCCATCGTGCTGGTGCGGCGCCTGGCCATGCGCTGGAACACGGTGCAGGCCGGCGACAGCGCCATCCGCTACGCGCCGCTGGCGGCGCTGCTGGCCAGCGCGCGCCGCGCCGCATCGGCCGATGGCGATGCCGAGGCGGTCTGGTTCGCCGACGAGGCCGAGCTGCTCGGCTGCCTGGCCCGCGATGCGCTGGCGGGGCTGCTGGATCAGCGCTGGTGGTGGCGGGCCGCCCTGCAGCCGCAGCGCGGCGGCCGCTGGGACTCGTCGTCGCTGCAGCAGCGACAGCAGCAACAGGCATTGACGCGCTGGCTGCAGGCGCCGCAGCAGATGCCACGCGCGCTGCAACGGCTGGGGCCGGTGCGCGCACGGGCGTGGCTGGCCAGCCTCGGCGCGGACGGCATCAGCCGTCTCGTCACAGCGCTGGCCCAGGCCTATGCACTGGCCGACGAGCTTGACGCATGGGTGCTTGGTGGCACCGAGCCGGCCTCACCGGACAGGCGCGGGTTGCAGCAGCCGGCGAGAGGCCTGGCGGCCACGGTGACGGCGACGGCGACGGCCGCCGCCGCGGCCGAGCGGTTGGTGCGGATTTGCACCGCGCTGCTGTCCGACGCGAGCGCCGTTGCCAGCCCGGCCGGCCTGTGGCGGCTGGCCTCGCTGCTGGAAACCGAATCACCCGCTCGCTTGGATCGGGCCGTCGATCGAGTACCGCCCCAGGGGAGCGGTCCAGCGAAGCTTCAAGCCAGCGAGGCGGTCAGCGAACGTGCGAGCGCCATGCCGGTACACCAGTCGACGTGGCAGCTCACACCAAAGGCGACGCCCCGGCAAGCCCGCGACGGGCCATCGAAAACACCCGATTGCGATCACGATCACAAGGGCGACGACACCGCGGCAACCACGCGGGACACGCCACCCTCGTCGAACCGCGCCGAGGCCCACCCGCCGGCCGCCCGCCCGGCGCTGCTGGCCGAGGCCGGGTTGCGAGCCGCACAGCTCGACCTCGTCGCCGCGCTGCCGCAGTGGACAGACACCCGCCACGGCGGCCTGTTCTTCCTGCTCAACGCCGCGCTGGCCCTGGGCCTGTACGGCGACTTCACGCAGCCGCGCCACCGCGGCTTGGCCTGCCCGCCCTGGCGCTTGCTGCTCTTGGCCGGCCAGGCTTGGGCAGGGCCCGGCTGGCGGCGCGATCCGCTGCGGCGCCGGCTCATAGCGCGCAGTGCCGGCTCGCAGGAGCCGCTGCCCTTGCCGCTGTGGCCGCGCCTGCATGCGCGGCTGGCCGAGGCCCTCGGCGATCACGCCGATCACGCCGCTCACGGCGATCACGCCGATCACGCCGATCTGCCCGCGCGCGCGCAGATCCGCCGCATGCTCGCCCTGCCCGCGCGGCTGCAGGACCGGGGCGAGCGCCTGGACATCTTCTATTCGCTGGCCAGGCTGCCGCTTGCCGTGCGCCTGGCCGGCCTCGACCGCGACCCCGGCTGGATCCCCGCCGCCGGCTGCGACATCCGCTTCCACTTCGATTGACGAGGAGCCGCGATGGACGCCCAGGCCATGACCGCAGCGAGCCACTTGGCGCAATGGCAGCTGCGCAGCGCACTGGCGCTGATCCTCGATGCCAACCCGCGGCTCGCCTCGCCGCAGGAAATGGTGGAGCGCTATCCGGTGCTGCATCTCTACGTCAACCAGGCGGCGCGCGCCGGCTTCGAGGGCCTGGAACTGCCCGAGGCGCTGGCGCGTCTCGATGCGCAGTTGCTGGAGCAGCCTGGGGATGCGCCGCCAAACCTGCCGCTGGAGCGGCTGCGCAGCGCCTTGGCGCTCGACGCGGCGGCGCTGAGCGGCTTCCTGCTCTGCGCCTGGATCGCCGACGAGCCGGAGCTGGCGCCGCTGGCCGAGGCGCTAGGCGGCCACGAGGGCCGCTGCACGCGCATGATGCTTTCGGGGCTGGACGCAGCGCTGGACCGGCTGATTGAGGGCGGCTATCTGCAGGAGCTGCCGCAAGGGCGCCGCCGCGTGCTGGAAATGCCCGCCGCTGTCTGGATCGCGCTGCGCGGCCAGGTGCTGCGCCCCTGGCGCTACACGCCTGGCGAGGCGCTGCCGGACTGGGCCCAGCTGATCCTGCCCGAGGCGTTGCGCGAAGCCGCCATGCGGCCTGAGGACGGGGCCTGCTGGGCGCTGCGCGGCGTGCCCGGCAGCGGGCGGCGGGCGCTGGCCGGCGCGATCGCCCGCACAGGCGGCCTCGGCCTGCTCGAAGGCCCTTCGGACGACCCGGCGCTGCCGGCGCTGGCCACGCTGCTCGGCGCCATGCCACTGCTGAGCACCGACCCGGCACCGGGCCAACGCCTGGCCCTGCCCGACTGGCCCGGCTACGCCGGAGCTATCGCCGTCAAGCTGCCACGCCACGGCGGGCTCGACGCCGCGCGCCGCCACCTGCGCTGGCTGGAGCTGGCGCCGCCCGATGCAGCCGAGCGCGAGCTGCACTGGCGTGCCGCGTTGGGGCGGGCGCCGGCCAAGTCGGCGATGTCGGCCTTGGCCGAGCTGCGCCTGCCGCGCGGGCGCATCCACACGCTGGCCGCCCAGGTGCCCGACATCGATCGCCGCCCCGGCGCACTGATGGCCGAGCTGGAGGCAGCCGGCCGCTTCATGCTGGACGGCACGGCGCGCCGCATGCCGCCGCTGGGCGAGGCCGAGACGCTGGCCCTCGGCGACGAGCTGCAGCAGGAATTCGATGCGCTGCTGGCCCGCTGCCGCCACCGCGAGCGGCTGCGCGGCGTGCTGCCGGCGGCCTTCGGCCACAGCGGCGGCGACGGTGTGCGCGCGCTGTTCAAGGGCCCCAGCGGCACCGGCAAGACGCTGGCCGCACGCCACCTGGCCGCGACGCTGGGCCGGCCCTTGTACCGGGTGGACCTGGCGGCCACGGTCAGCAAATACATCGGCGAGACCGAGCGCAACCTGGAGCGCGTGTTCGAGGCCGCCGAGGCGCTGGATATCGTGCTGCTGCTGGACGAGGGCGATGCGCTGATGGCCGGCCGCACCGGCGTCAACAACGCCAACGACCGCTACGCCAACCTGGAGACCAACTACCTGCTGCAGCGGCTGGAGAGCTTTGACGGCGTGCTGGTGGTGACGACCAATGCGGCCGAGCGCATCGACACCGCGTTTGCCCGCCGCATGGACCTGACGCTGGACTTCGCACTGCCCGACGCGCTGCTGCGCCACGGCCTGTGGCAAGGCCACCTGCCGCCCAGCCATGCGGTCAGCAGCGCCGCGCTGGACGAGATCGCCCGCCGATGCCCGCTCAGCGGCGGCCAGATCCGCAATGCAGCGCTGCACGCCGCCCTGCTGGGCTTGCAGCGCGACGGCGGCGTCGGCACCGGCGAGCTGCTGAGCGCGCTGCAGCGCGAGTACCGGCGCGCCGGGCAGCACTGCCCATCCTTGAGCGTGCTGCATTGAGGCGAGCATGGGCGCAGGCACCGCCAGCCGCGTCGCGGCAGCACCGACAGCCGCCAAGGCGCCGCAGCCGTCCTTCCGCGCGGGGACGCGCGACGCGTCAGCCCGTTCAGCAAGCGCCACCAGGGCCGCCAGCGCCGCCAACGCCGCCATTAGGCCGGCGCCCGTGTTGCAGCTGGGCGGCGGGCGGCAGCGCGCCCTGAGCGGCGGCAGTGCGCTGGCGGCGCCTGTGCTGGACCGGCTTGAGCGCGGCTTCGGTGCCGATCTGTCGGCCGTGCGTGTGCACGAGGGCGGCGACGCCGCAAGGCTGGCCCAGGCGCACGGCGCGCGGGCTTTCGCCATCGGCCAGCACGTGGTGCTGGGGCCGGGCGAGAGTTCGCGCGACATCGGCCTGATGGCGCACGAGCTGGCCCATGTGCGGCAGCCGCGCGGCGCCGCGCCGGCGGTGCAGCGCTGCGACGGCGGCGGCTGCTGCGCTTGCGGCAGCGGTGGTGGTGGCGGAGGCGGCGGCTCACTGGAAGGCGAGGCCGCGGCCGCCGCCAGCAGCATCAGCAGCGGCGGGACTTTTGCGGTCAGCGGCCAGTTATCTGCCGCGACGCCGCAGTACGAGGGCGAGGATGAAGGCATCCTGAGCGGCCTGATCTGGCGCACGGCCAATGCGCTGGTGCCGCAGCTGGTGCCCATCATGAGGCGCGGCCCCGAGGGTGTGCTGGACTGGCTCAAGGACAAGGTCAGCGGTGCGCTGCAGACGGTCGTCGACACCGCGATGGCGCCGGTCAAGACGGTCAGCGACTCGGCCAAATTCCTGCATTCACACATCGCGCCCCTGCTCTCGTCCATGCAGGAGGCCGCCGCGCGCATCGCGCAGAATGACTGCAAGCCCATCACCGACGCCGCCGCCAAAATCGAAGACATGGCGACGAAGCTGATCACGCCGGTGATCGAAAAGATCCAGGGCGTGGTCGGCAAGGTGGGCGACTTCCTCGCGGGCGTCTGGGACCGGTTCGGCACGCCGGTCTGGGACTTCCTGAAGAAATACGCCGGCGAGCAATGGCGTCAGGTGCAGCAGCTGATGGACTGGGTCTGGGACTTGGCCAAACCGGTGCGCGACCTGAGCGCCAAGGCCTGGACCTGGGTCAAGAACAAGCTCGGTATCGGCGACGGGCCCGAGGGCCAGAACGGCATTCTGCAATGGGTGCAGGCCAAGGCCAAGAGCGCCTGGGACTGGGTGCAGGCCAAGATCGAGCCCTACAAAAAGAAGATCCAGGCGGTGCTCGCCACCGTCGCCGCGGTGGCTGTACTGGTCTCGCCGGCCGGGCCCTTCGTACTCGCTGGCATCGCCATCTACGCAGCGATCCAGGGTGTCAAGTGGATCAGGGCCAACCTGGCCGGCGGCAATGCGTTGGTGCGCGCCCGCGCCCATGCGCAGACGGTGCTGATCCCGCAGATGATCGCGGCGATCAATCGCATGAGCGCGGCGGTGATGAAGATGTCCGCCGCGGTGACCGGCAAGCTCGGCGAGTTCGCCTCAGGCCTGGGTGCGATGGTCGGCGCGGCGGCCGGCTCGGCGCTCAACTTCCTCGTCGGCGCCGCGCAGTGGGTGGCGGACAAAGCGAGCGAGCTGGCCGCCTGGGCGACGACCAAGCTGGCATCGCTGGCCGACTGGGTCCAGCGCGCGATGACCCGGTTGATCGCCTTCCTGCAGCCGCTGCTGGACTTTCTGGCCAAGGTCGGCGCCCTGATCATCGACGTGACGCAGTTGCCGCTGCTGCTCGCCGGCGCGCTGTGGAAGAAGATTCCCGCCTGCATCCGCGACCCCTTCGTCGACTGGATCGTGCCGCTGATCCTGCGCCAGATCGAGATCTTCAAGGAGCTGGGCAAGAACGACGAGGCCTGGGCCAAGACCAAGGCGACGGTGATGCGGATCGTGCGCGCGGTCTTCGTCACCCGTGACCTGAAGGGCGCGATCCGCGCCACGTTCGATTTGCTGCTGCAGGTCTTCAATCTGCCGATCGAGCTGCTGGTGCAGGTCAAGAACAAGGCCTTGGCGGCCTGGGACGTGGTCTCCAAGGCGCCGATCGCCTTCATCAAGAACGCGGTCAAGGCGCTGGGTCTGGGCCTGCAGCTCTACGGTGCCAAGCTCAAGGACAACCTGCTGGCCGGGCTGGAAGGCTGGCTGTTCGGCGAGCTGGCGGACAAAGGCATCGCCAAGCCCAAGAGCTGGACCGACCCCTGGGACCTGGTCAAACTGGCGCTGGACGTACTGGGCCTGTCGATGCCGCATTTCTTCGAGCTGCTGGAAAAGCGCTTCGAAAAAGAAACCGTCGACAAGCTGCGCAGCGCCTGGCGCATGCTCACCAGCGCCTGGGACTGGATCATGGACATGAAGGCCAAGAAGCCCGGCGAGGTGGCCAAGGAGATCGTGCAGGCGGGCAAGGAGTTCGGCAAGTCGGTGCTGGAGGGCATCGTCGCCTGGATCATGGAGCGGGTCGCGATCGAGCTGACGGTGATGGCCACGGCGGCGGCGGCCAGCGCCGGCCTCTCGGAAGTGGTGAATGCGGTGCGGCGCATCTACCGCGCGATCAAGACCGCCGTGCGCTGGGCGCGCCAGATCGTCGACATGGTCAACCAGACGCTGGACGGCGTGCTCGACATCGCTGCCGGCTCACTGGCCGGCCCGGCCGAGATCTTCAACCAGGCGATGAAGAAGGCCACGCCGGCGGTCATCGGTTTCCTCGGCGACCAGGTCGGCCTCTCGGGTGTTGCCGAGTCGATCAAGGGCCTGATCGACAAGCTGCGCCTGAAGGTCGACAACGCGATCCTTGCCGTCATCGATGCGGTCAAGGGACTGTTCGCCAGCATCATTGCCGGCGCCAAGTCGCTGGCGGGCAAGCTGCTGGAATGGTGGAAGACCAAGACACCGGTCAGCGCCGGCACCAAGCGGCTAACGCTGATCACAGACGGCAGTGAGGAGGAGGTGCAGGTCTCGGTCGCCGCCTCACCGGCCAAGTCATGGAGCGACTACATCGCCTCGCTGCCCGATGAGGCCAAGGCCCTGCCCGAATACCAAACGGCGCTGGCGCTGGTGAAGAAGATCCAGACCAAGCAGCCACGCGTGATGGAAAAGGACGAGGCCAAGCGCGATGCACTGAAGTCGGCCCGCTCGAAGCGGCTGCAGGACGATATCAACGCGCTGGTGCCGCTGATCAAGGCGCTGAACAGGGTCGGCGACGCGGACATGCCGACCTCCGTGATCAGCTACAACGGCACCGGCAGCGATGACGGCGGTGCCGGCATGGAAGCCAACATCCTCAGCAACAAGCACCCGCCCGGCAGCGAGCCCGGCGACCAACCGCCGATCTGGAACAAGCTGGCCGGCCTCGGTGCC
>NZ_JANNMI010000387.1:0-3124 GCF_031397715.1 Roseateles sp. | reverse complement strand
CGGCAGTTCACTGGCTTCGAAGAACATGCCGCCGGCCTCATAGGTCTGCTGCAGGTCGATCAAAGCCGGCCCGCGGTCGCGCGAGTCGCCATGCACATGCTCGAACATATGCAGGCTGGTGGCGCGGCCGCGGTCGAAACTCTCGACATAGCGAGCCTCGACCTCGTAGGCATCGCCCTGCTGCAGCGTGCCCATCAGCGCCTTCAGCTCGGCCAGGCGGGCGGGGCTCAAGGCACCCTCCTCCGTCAGCACGGAGAACAGCTCCGGCAAGGCCGCGCGCATTTCGGCATGCGGATAGTCGAGCAGGCGGGCCAGCACACGACAGGATTTAGAAACAATAGCTGCTTTCATTTTTTCTGCCTCAGACGGTGGCTTTGATCGGAATCGTGCGCTTCTTGGCCCCGCCGAACAGGCTGGTTTCGGTCTGCCCGTCGGAGCAACCGTTGCCGAAGCTGAAGCCGCAACCGCCGCGCACATCAAAGGTGTTCTCGGCGTATTCGCGGTGCGTGGTCGGGATCACGAAGCGGTCCTCGTAATTGGCAATCGCCATGGTCTGGTACATGTCCTCGACCTCGTGTTTGAGCAGGCCGACCTGGTCCAGCACCGCCTTGTTCTCAAAGCCGTCCACATGCTTGCTGCGCTGATAAGCACGCATTGCCAGCATCCGCTCCAGCGCCCGCTCGACCGGCGGCACATCGCCGGCGGTCAGCAAGTTGGCCAGGTACTGGACCGGGATGCGCAACTGCTTGACGTCGGGGATCTGGCCATTGATACCGAGCTGGCCCGAGTTGGCGGCCGCGCTGATGGGAGAGAGCGGCGGCACATACCAGACCATCGGCAGCGTGCGGTACTCGGGGTGCAGCGGCAGCGCCACCTTCCACTCGACCGCCATCTTGTAGACCGGGCTCTTGCGGGCGGACGCCATCCAGGCATCCGGAATGCCGTCAATGCGCGCCTGCGCGATCACCTTCGGATCATTCGGGTCCAAGAAGATGTCTAGTTGCGCCTGATAAAGATCCTTGTCATTGACGACGCTGGCCGCTTCCTGAATCCGGTCCGCGTCATACAGCAGCACGCCCAAATAACGGATTCGTCCGACGCAGGTTTCCGAGCAGACCGTGGGCTGACCGGCCTCAATGCGCGGATAGCAAAAAATACACTTCTCGGCCTTGCCGGACTGCCAGTTGTAATAAATCTTCTTGTAAGGGCAACCCGACACGCACATGCGCCAGCCCCGGCACTTGTCCTGGTCGATCAGCACAATGCCGTCTTCCTCGCGCTTGTAGATCGAGCCTGAGGGGCAACTCGCCACACAGGCCGGATTCAGGCAATGCTCACACAGGCGCGGCAAATACATCATGAAGGTGTTCTCGAACTGACCGTACATCTCTTTTTGTACGTTCTCGAAATTCACATCCTTGCTGCGCTTGGCGAACTCGCCGCCGAGGATTTCCTCCCAGTTCGGGCCCCATTCGATCTTCTCCATCCGCTTGCCGGTGATCAGACTGCGCGGGCGCGCGGTCGGCGTCGCCTTGGACTTGGGAGCAGACTGCAGATGGTCATAGTCGAAGGTGAAGGGCTCGTAGTAATCGTCGATCTCGGGCAGGTTGGGATTGGAGAAGATGCGCATCAACAACTTCCACTTACCGCCCTGACGTGGCTCGATGTCGCCGTTGGCCTTGCGGTGCCAGCCGCCGTTCCAGCGTTCCTGGTTCTCCCATTCCTTGGGGTAGCCGATGCCGGGCTTGGTCTCAACGTTGTTGAACCAGGCATATTCGACGCCGGGGCGATTCGTCCAGACGTTCTTGCAGGTGACCGAACAAGTGTGGCAACCAATGCACTTGTCCAGGTTCAGCACCATGCCGATTTGAGCGCGCACTTTCATCGCGTGACTCCTTGAATGAATAACTTGCTAGCTAAAGGGATTCGAGAGACCGGATTCGAAAGCCACGGGGGTGCGAACTGTGTCTAATAGAAGCAAGGAGCTGGCTATCAGTCCGCACACCCGGGCCGTCGAAACTGGTTTCGTCTTCATGTTTCAGGCGTGCGCTGCGGCGGCGCTGTGGGTCGGCTCATCGTCCAGCCAATCCACGCGGGCCATCTTGCGCACCAACACGAACTCATCGCGGTTGGTGCCAATCGTGCCGTAGTAGTTGAAGCCATAGCTCAGCTGGGCATAACCACCAATCATGTGGGTCGGTTTGGTGACGATGCGGGTGACCGAGTTGTGGATACCGCCGCGCATGCCGGTGATCTCGCTGCCCGGGGTGTTGATGATCTTCTCTTGCGAGTGATACATCATCACCATGCCGTTCTTGACCCGCTGGCTGACCACGGCGCGTGCCGCAATCGCGCCGTTCGAGTTGAACAACTCGACCCAGTCGTTATCGACAATGCCGGCCGACTTGGCGTCGTCCTCGCTGATCCAGATCACCGAGCCGCCGCGGTTCAGCGTCAACATCATGATGTTGTCGCTATAGGTCGAGTGGATGCCCCACTTCTGGTGCGGCGTGATGAAGTTCAGGGCGATTTCTTGATTGCCATTGGGTTTGAGCCCCTGCACTTCCACGAGGGTTTTCAAATCGACCGGCGGCCGATAGCTGCAAAAGCCCTCGCCGAAGGCCTGCATCCAGGCGTGGTCCTGGTAGAACTGCTGACGGCCGGTCAGAGTGCGCCATGGGATCAGTTCATGCACATTGGTGTAGCCGGCGTTGTAGCTGACTTTTTCGCTCTCCAGTCCCGACCAGGTCGGGCTGGAGATGATCTTGCGCGGCTGCGCCTGGATATCGCGGAAGCGAATCTTTTCGTCCTCGCGGTGCAGCGCCAAGTGGGCGTGTTCGCGGCCGGTTTGCTTGCTCAAAGCCTCCCAGGCCTTGACCGCCACATGGCCATTGGTCTCGGGCGCCAGTTGCAGCACGACCTCGGCCGCATCGATATCGGTCTCGATCTTGGGCATGCCTTTGGTCACGCCCTCGTCGCGGACGCGGCCGTTCAGGTCACCGAGCTGTTCGACCTCGGTCTCGGTGTTCCAGCTGATGCCCTTGCCGCCATTGCCTTGCCTGTTCATCAAGGGGCCCAGTGCCGTGAAACGCTTGTACAGATTCGGGTAGTCGCGCTCGACCAC
>NZ_JANNMI010000383.1:0-15486 GCF_031397715.1 Roseateles sp. | reverse complement strand
TCGGCATGCCGGTCAATTACCGCCACTGGAGCTATGGCAAGGAGTTCATCGCTACCGAGCGCAATTACAAGCGCGGCCAGATGGGCCTGGCTTATGAGATCGTCATCAACTCCGACCCCTGCATCGCCTATTTGATGGAGGAAAACACCATGGCCATGCAGGCCTTGGTGATCGCGCATGCCTGCTACGGGCACAACAGCTTCTTCAAGGGCAACTACCTGTTCCGCATGTGGACCGATGCCTCCAGCATCATCGATTACTTGGTCTATGCCAAGAATTTCGTCGCCGAGTGTGAGCAACGCCACGGCGTTTCGCAGGTCGAACAGATGCTGGACTCCTGCCATGCGCTGATGTCTTACGGCGTCGACCGCTACCGCCGCCCCGCCAAGCTCTCGCTGGCGCAGGAGCGCTTGCGCATGGCCGACCGCGAGGCCCATGCGCAGCAGCAGATCAATGACATCTGGCGCACTCTGCCCAAGCGCGCCGCCGAGGCCGCCGAGGCTGCCGCCGCCCTGCGCTTCCCGGATGAGCCGCAGGAGAACATCCTCTATTTCATCGAAAAGAGTGCGCCGCTGCTGGAACCCTGGCAGCGCGAGATCGTGCGCATCGTGCGCAAGATCGCGCAGTACTTCTACCCGCAGCGCCAGACCCAGGTGATGAACGAGGGCTGGGCTACCTTCTGGCATCACCGCTTGCTGAACCAGATGTATGACGATGGTTATCTGAGCGACGGCATGATGATCGAATGGCTGAAGTCACACACCAATGTGGTGGCACAAGCGCCGATGGCGAACTTGAATCCCTATGCCTTGGGCTTTGCGATGTACACCGACATCAAGCGCATCTGCGAGAAGCCGACCGAGGAAGACCGGCGTTGGTTCCCCGATATGGCCGGCGGCGATTGGCTGCCCACCATCGACCACGCGATGCGTAACTTCAAGGATGAGAGTTTCATAGGCCAGTATCTGAGCCCGCACCTGATGCGCGAGTTCAGGCTGTTTTCCATCCTCGATGACGAGAAGCTGTCAGAGTATGAAATCTCCGCCATCCACGACGAGGCCGGCTATCAGCATGTGCGCGAGGCCTTGTCACGCCAATACGATCTGAGCACGCGCGAGCCCAATATCCAGGTCTGGAATGTCAATCTGCGTGGCGACCGCTCGCTGACGCTGCGCCACACTCAACATCTGGGCAGACCGCTGCATGACAGTGCGCAGGAGGTGCTCAAGCATGTGGCGCGGCTGTGGGGCTTCGGCGTGCAGCTGGAGAGCGTCAATGACAAGGGCGAGGTCAGCAAGCGCTGGAGCGTCGCGGCACCGCCGGTCTAGCTTGGCCTCAGCGCCCCTCAAACCGCCAACATCGTGCCCGGATTCATGTTGTTGTGCGGGTCCAGCGCCATCTTGACGCTGCGCATCAACGCCACCGCACCGGCCCCGGCCTCATCGATCAGAAAGCCATGTAGTCAGCAAGACCGCGCTCTTCGGCCTCGGCGACCGAAGCGTTGATGATCTCGGCCAGGCGCGTGGTCGGCACGCCGACCGGGATGATGTGGATCGCGGTCGGCACCGCCGCGTCGATAGTGGGAAAGAAACAGACCGCCGCCGACGAAGACAACCTCGTCGGTTGACTCGGTTAACACCACCGCGTCGGGCTCACCGAAACGCTGCTGCAGTGCCTACAGCAGCGCATCAGGCAGCGCAGCAGTCATCGCTGAGCTTACTCGCTGATGGACATGGTCCGGTAGGCCGGGTCGGCCTTGATTTCGGCTTCGCTGAACGGCAGCTTGGGCCATTTGGCGCCCTTCAGGAAGATGTCCGAATAAAGCTTGGTCTGGTCCGAGAAGTTGGCCGACAGCAGGTGCGAAGACTGCGAATAGGTCAGCACCCCTTCGGCCACCGGGCCATTGGCATCGAAGGTGACAAACTGCATATAGCTATTGCCATACATCGGGTCGCCATAGAGGCCGGCAGTCAGGTTGCCGCGCACATTATTGAAGGTGTAGCGCCCGCCCGGGATGGAGATCGGCGCGCTGTCACGCACGATCACCTGGCGGCGCGCATTGACCTCCTCCAGCGGGATGCCCTGCTCGGCGAACCACTGCACGGCATCGGCCAGCAAGGTCGCGGCCTTGGTGTTGGCGGTGTTGAAACCGCGCGGCGTCTTGACCGGATCGGCCGGGTCGAAGGCGACGCGCCAGTAACTGGCGTCCTTCAACTCACCCGACAGCTCGTAGAGCTTGCGGAACAGCAGCGAGCCCGGGTCGACCAGGCCCTCGGTCTTCTTCCAGATGCTCAAGACCCCGCAGGCCTTGCTCAGATCGACCGTATTGCCCTTGCTGTCCTTGGCGCTGGGCGCACCGCCGGCGCAGGTGGCGGCGACAAACTCATCCAGCCACATCTCGGCCTTGAAGAAGCGGCTCTTCTGATAGACCTGCTGCAGATTGGCCAGCGTGAAGCCCTTGCCGGCCAGGCCGTCGGTGCCGGCCATGCGGTCGCTGACCTGCACATGGCCGGTGCGGGTGCGTTCGCCCTGCACCCGGCCCTCGGCGTCGGGGCCGGTGGCGATGATCTTGGGGTAGCCCGTCAGCCGCGTCTGCTCGCTCGGGAACCAGTGGCTGTCATTGGCGTTGACGATGTAGTCATCGCGCAGCACATAGGGCCGCTGCTCGCTGGCGATAGCCCCGGTCCACTGGCAGCTGGACTTGCTGCCGTCCATCAGCACCAAGCCGCGCGAGGCGAGCAGAAACTGCCCCGTCGGGCTGTTGACGCAGGCGCCCAGCTGCGCATCGCTGACATTCGCCGCGACCGAGTAATTGGCGTACAGCGCACGGCCGTTTTTGTCCGCCGCCATGGTGTTGACCCAAGGCAGGGCGTTGTAGGTGGCCAGCGCACTGCGCAGCGACTCGGCACTGCTGGCCTTGCCGTTCAGCAAGGCCTGGTCGAGCAGCTTGTAGTTGGTGTAGTTGGCGTCGCGGATCGAGTAAGCGTTGGCACTGCCCCAGGCGAATGTAGCGCCGTCATTCAGCATCGGGCCGTAGTCGGTCGCGTACATCGTGCGGTCAATCGTCTTGACCGATCCATCGGCCTGCAGCGCCTGCACGCTCAACTTGGTCTGCGTCATTGGCTTGGACACACCGTCCATCAGATAGCGGGTCGCATCCGTGGGATCGAGCTTGAGCTGATGCAAGGTGAAACGGTTGTCGGTCGAGAAGGTGTGGGTCCAGGCCACATCCTTGTTGAAGCCGATCAAGGGCACGACCGCGCCCAGCAGCGTGGCGCCCATCACGTCGTATTTGCCCGCCACTGTCAGATGCAGCTGATGCAAGCGCAGCGCACCCCACCAAGGGAAATGCGGGTTGCCCAGCACCATGCCGGCGCCGCTTTGGGTGACGCCCTTGCCCAGGCCATAGCCGTTGGAGCCGATCACATGCTCTTGCAGCCAGCGGGTGTTCTGAATCAGCGGCGAATTGAGCACGGCCATTTGCGTCGCCTTGGACTTCAGGGCACGCGCACTTAACAAGACCGGCGCGGCGCCGGCCGGTTTGACCAGCGGCGGCTGGGCCGCGCCAATGGCCCCAATGAACTGCAGCGAACTGCCGGCAATAGCCGCCTGGCTGAAGCGGAAGTAGGCCTCGTCCTCGCTGAGCGGCTTGACCCAGGCCGCGCCTTTGCAATCGCTGGGCAGTCCATTGACGCCCTTGTCGCGCAGATAGCGGTTGTAGCCGGCCACAAAGCCAGTCACCAGATCACGCACCTCAGGCCCGGCGCCGGCCTTCAGTGCGGCGGCTTGCGCCGGCGTCATCAGGCTTTTGTAGAAAAAGTCCGAGGCCAGATTGGGTGTGAAGTCGCCGAACTGACCCAGATAGGTGATGGCCACGCCCTTGGCATCAACATCGCCAAAATAGCGCGAGCGCTCACCGCGCATGGTCAACACCTCTTGGGCGAACAGGCAGATATGGTCGCTGGCGAAGGCATAACCGTAACCATAACCGGCGCCCTTGAAGTCATCCGCCTTGATATGCGGCACGCCGTAGCTGGTGTAGCGGATCTCGGCGACGAAGCTGGGTGCGGCCGGTGTCTCGGGCCGTGTCGGGTCGGTGTCACCGCCGCCGCAAGCACTCAACAGCAGCAAAGCGCTCGCCATCAGTCCGCACACCGGCGATAAGCGAAAAACCGTTGTCTTCAACTGACATTTCTTCATTTCTGTCTCCTAGGCGCTTTTTCAAGGGCTGGGCGACGCAGTCTAATCTGCGCTCAAGCAACCCGCTCAATTTGGTGGTCAGGCTATCATCAAATGCAATGGCCCCACCAGCGTGGTCAACCCTCAAAAACAACGGAGACTTTATGAAATTCGCCCTTTCTACCCTGAGCGCCGCCCTGCTGTTCAGCCTTTGTGCCGGCAACGCCCTCGCCTCCGGTTACCACTTCGGCACGCAGTCGGCCGCCGCGCAAGGCACAGCCAATGCCAATGGCGCCGAAGCCAGTGACGCGTCGCTGCTGTTCTCCAACCCCGCCGGCATGACACGGCTGACTGGCATCCATGTCTCGGGGGTCCTGAACGTGGTCATTCCGGACGGCAAATTCACCGACCAAGGCAGCACTACCCTGTTCAACCTGCCCACCGGCGGCAGCAACGGCGGCAAGTTCGTCAAGCCCACCGCCGTGCCCCATGCCTACCTAACCTACCAGCTGAACAAGGACTTGTCGGCCGGCTTTGCGATGTTCGTGCCCTTTGGCTCCAAGAGCGAGTACGAGCCCGATTGGACCGGCCGCTACAACTCGATCGGCACCGAGCTGAAAACGATCGCGCTGAACCCCTCGATCGCCTACAAGCTGAGCGACAAGCTGAGCCTCGGCGCCGGCCTGACAGCCCAGTTCATCGAAGGCAAGCTGAGCAAGGGCGCCGACTTCGGATCCGGCGCGCTGGCCCTGGTGGTGGAGCAGCAAGTGGCGGCCAACGCCCAGCCTGGCGTGCCCATCGAGGTGGTGCGCGCCGCCGTCATGAACAGGCTCAGCGGCTTGATCAAGCAGGTCTCCGGCAATCCGCTCTACTCGGGCGGCGTCAAGGTCGAAGGCGATGACTGGGGCTTCGGCTTCAATCTGGGCCTGATGTACAACTACGATGAAAACACCCGTTTCGGCATCGCCTATCGCTCGTCGATCAAGAACAAGCTTGAGGGCGAGTCCAAATGGACCGTCAAGACGCCCGCCGGCAATCTCGCCACCTTGCTGAATGGTGCCCTGCCCGGAGCCGGCACTCAGGTTGAAGCACGCCTGCTGGCCGCCTATACCGACAGTGACGCCAGCCTGAAGGTGGACACGCCCGAATCGCTATCTTTCTCCTTCTTCAATCAGGAAAACAAGCTGGCCGTGATGGGCGATTTGACGCTGACCCGTCATTCCCGCTTCAAAGAACTGCGCATTGACTTTGCCAACCAGTTGCCCGATTCGCTGACGCCCGAAGGCTGGATCAACACCTTCCGAGCGTCCTTCGGCGTCAACTATCTGCTCAGCGACGCCATCAAGCTGCGCGGCGGCGTGGCGTTTGATCAGTCGCCGGTCAGGGAGCGGACCCGCACGCCGTCCCTACCTGACAATGATCGCGCCTGGATCTCGACCGGCTTGAACTGGAAGCTCGACAACAAGAGCTCGATGGACTTTGCGCTCAGCTACATCAAGGTCAGGGACAGCCAGGTCAACAGCTACGACAACGGCGGCCAGACCAATGGCGTGGGTTCGGCCATTTGTAACCCTGCGGGCAACACCTCCAGCTGTGCGACCGTGCGCGGCCGCTACCAGCTGAGCTCGGCGTTACTGGGTATCCAGTACAACCGCGAGTTCTGATTCGATCGCGAACTTGAGCCAAGACCCTTGTCTTTGCTCAACGGCGGTGCGAGCATGAGTCATCAACACCTGTATTGGAGATGCTCATGTTCGGAATTGATCTTGGCTGGCTCGCACTGATTGTGGTTTTGCTGCTGGCGGTGGCGGGTGTGATGCGCTGGGATCTGCTGCGGGCGATCGGGCGCGACGCGCTCGACAAGTCAGCCCAGCCCAAGGCCAGCGTTACCGTTCCCTCGGCCGAAGCCGAGTTCGGCGGCCCGCCGCGTGAGCTGCACCATGCCGAACAACGTCAGCACCCGGCCAAGAGCAAACCCGAAATCCACCGTTCGGGTAAAAGGCATTGATAAGGCCCTGAGACCGGAGTTGCCGGGCAAGTTCAGGCAAGATGCCGGCCATTCCTGAACTCTAGTTATCTGCAGCCATGGCCAACCGACTCTCTCAAATAGCGACCCGCACCGGTGATGACGGCACGACCGGCCTCGGCGACGGCAGCCGCGTGCCCAAGGATCATTTGCGCGTGCAGGCGATGGGCGACGTCGACGAGCTGAACTCCAACCTCGGCGTGCTCTTGGCCGAGCCGCTGCCGGACGATGTGCGCGAGCTGCTGATCACCATCCAGCATGAGCTGTTCAACCTCGGCGGCGAGCTCTGCATGCCGGGCTACGAGTTGCTGAAGATGGACGCGGTCTTGCGCCTGGATGAAGCCTTGGCACATTACAACGCCGCCCTGCCGCGCCTGAAGGAATTCATCCTGCCCGCCGGCACCCGCGCTTCCGCGATTTCGCACGTCTGCCGCACCGTGGCGCGCCGCGCCGAACGCGCCGTCGTCACGCTGGCCGCGCAAGAAGCCATCAACGCCGCGCCGCGCCAATACCTGAACCGCTTGTCTGACTTGTTATTTGTGCTGGCCCGTGTGCTGAACCGGGCCAATCTGGACGGCCTTGGCGGTGACGATGTTTACTGGCATAGCGAGCGTCTGCAGCGCCAGGAAACAAGCGAAAAAGCAGCCGAAAGCTAAATGCTCAATCAGACTGGCCGCGCCGGTCGCCGACAACGGCGGCGACGTGCCGGTTGAAATGTTGAGTTGATTTACTGCTGAGTTGATTTTATTAGCTCAGTCTATGAGCTAGTTGCCAGACAAACTCCGCTGCAAGGTCAGACGAAAGAGAGGCTTCTTTCGAGACTGGCCGGCAACCCCGGAGCACACCATGGCACAGATCACCGCAGCGGCAGTAGTTCTTGAGAATGACAATGATGAGGTAGGCAAAGTTGGGCCGGCACGCGTGCCGGCCCAATTAGAGCTTGGCATTGAGTCGATCGACCTTGATGCGCCACTAGACCCCACGGGTCAGGTGCCGGTCACCCAAAACATTGGTTTCGCGCTCGGCTGGGACTTTGCTCACCATGGCCTGACCCCACCTGCGCTGCAGCTGTATGCCAGCTCACCGCTGCGGCAGGGCTTTCAAGCCGGCAGTGCCACCTTCGGCCGCCGTACGCTGCGCGCCAATCGACACACTCAGCAATGGCTGCTGCTGCGCACCCATGCTTGGTCACGTGGGCGCAGCTTCGAGGACGTACAGCTGACGCCCAACTATCTGCAGCAGATCGAGGTGAGTTTCTGCCCCATCACGCGCCAGCCGCTGGACACACACCCGGGCAGCCGCACGCAAGCACAGATCGACCGTGTTCGCGATGACGCCGGCTACGCCGCCGGCAATCTGGCGGTAATGAGCCGCGCCGCCAACTTGGCCAAGGCCGGCCATGACTGGGTGACGGCCGGCGAACTCGCGTTCAGCGTTGAGGCCGGCCCCATCCACCGCAGCGCCGGCCTGGACGTTGCGGCATGGCAGCGCGTGGCCTTGTTATGCAGCTTTGTGACCGAGCTGCCGCATGAGCAGGCGGCCGCCCTGCCCTTGCTGGTGCTGCCGCCCAATCGCCTGCGCCTGTTCAACCCGATTCAGGCCCTACAAGCGATGTTGACACGCCAACTGGCCACGCCGGGCTGGAGTGCGCGGCTGGCGCGCATCGAAGCGCTCTTGCCCAGCACCGCTTGCAAGGCCGACTTCAACCGCTTTGTGCTGGCCTTGGCACCGCGTGTGCTGACCGTTACGAATCTGCACCGCGAGCAGGAGATTCGCTGGGCGCTTGAAGATGCCTGGCAGCAGCCATTGCTGCAAAAACGCTGGACCCGCTTTGCCTTGCATCTGAGCGCCGCCCAGGCCGAAGCCCTGCTGCAACGCGCGGCCGCCAAAAAGCTGGTCAACACGGTTCATGTGCAACAGCTGAGCCAGCCGAATGCGGTCGACGGCTGGGCCTTGGAGCGGGGTGGCTTTTGCAGCGCCGACCATCGCTTTTCACCCCCCTGAATGCGGGGTCCGGCGGCGCCGCCATTTCACGCCGCCGTCATGCTGGGCGCTCAAAGTTCGTGGGCGCCGTCAAAGCTAACAGGAAAGAGGAACTGCCTGTGATTTGCGATGAGGTGAAGACCCTATTCGTTAACGAACTGAAAATCAACGGAAACCCCATGCAAAAAACTCTTCTCGCCTTGGCGCTTTCGGCTGCTGCCATAGCTCCGGCACAAGCGGCTTTGACCGCAGGCGATATTGCCATCATTGGCCGTATCAACAATGGAAGTCCCGACTCATTCGCCGTCGTCGCGCTGACCGACATCGCCGCCGGCGAAGTGATCTATTTCACCGACAACGGCTGGACCGGTTCGGGCTACCGCGGTTCCACAGCCACCGACGGCGACGGAAATGAAAACTTCACAAAGTGGATGGTTGCTGCTTACACCGCAGCCGGCACCGTTGTAAACAGCAGCAATGCTGCCTTCACGACAACTGGTTCCATCGCTGGTTCAACTTCCGGCGCGTACGCGAACCTCGCACTGTCGACAAGCGGTGACCAGATTTACGCCTTTCAAGGTACGGCGAGCAATCCGATGTTCAACGTGGCATCGCAGACCAATCTCTACGTGCTTGATGACACCAATGGCTTTGAAAATGCCACCAATTCAAACACCGGTGGTGTTGCCACTGGCTTGACCTTGGGCAATACAGCGGTGACATTAAATTTGGCTTCCACACCAAGCATCAGCGTAAAGAGCAGTGTGCTGACAGGCGCTGCGAAGACCAAAGACCAATGGCTCACCACGTTCGCTGACAAGTCGAACTGGGCTACAGGCGCTCTGCCGACAGCGTCGATTGCCGTCACCGCCGTCCCTGAGCCACAAACCTACGCTCTGATGTTGGGCGGTCTGTGCGCCATCGGCTTCGTTGCCCGCCGCCGCGCTGCCAAGTAAGTAAACAGTTAGCTGGTGATCAGAAAGGCCTGCCTGGTCAACCCCGGGCAGGCCTTTTTTCTTGGCCAGCAAGGCTTTAACGTCAATTCAGACCAGCGAGCGCTGCAAGCGCAGCTCTTCCAGCCGCGTACCCGCCACCTCGGTGGTCTTGGCACTGCCCAACTCACGCTTGAAGCCGGCTAGATCGAAGAATCGCAGCGCCCGCTCATTGCGCAAATAACACCACAGCGTCACCTTGGTGCAGCCTTCTTCTTGCAAGCCGTCACGGGCTGCATCCCACAGCGCCAAACCGACGCCCTTGTCCCAATGGATGGGGTTGGCATACATGGCCCAGATCTCGCCGGTGCTGGACGGTGTGCCTTTGTCGCGCGAGCGGTCAAAGCCGACAAAGCCCATCAACTCATTGTCAAGATGGGCGACGATAACCTGCGGCTCGCACAAATCAATCGCTTCGCGCCAAAAGGCCTGACGCTTTTGCAGCGATAACGCGTCCAGCGCGGCGTCGGGCAACAGCCCTTTGTAAGCATCTTGCCAGGCGGCAACATGGATTTCTGCGATGCCTTTGGCATCACGCAGCGTGGCGGGGCGAACCTGAATACTCGACATACGGAAGCAACTTTGCTGGAACAAATACGAATCGGAAGGCCGGTATTTTGCTCGCCAAAACGGTTGACATCGGCGCTTGACAGCGCAATATTTTTACCGCCCTGTACGCTCTAAAAGCCCATCAGTGCACGGCCAAGGCTTGTAAGCCTTGGCGTTTGACATAGTCCTGCAGACTGCGTTTGAGCGCCAATTTATGCGCTCGTTGCAGCTGCTTGAGCAGACCATGATCCACCGCCAGCGAGCCCAGCTCGCCCGCAAAACGCTCGGCAATATCGCGCTGCATGCGCAGCAATAAATGTGCGGTCGTCGTTGCATCGGCCAGCGCCCGGTGGGCTTTTCCTGAGTCAGGCAGGCCATGGAACTGCGCCAAGGTGCCCAAGCGGCAATTCGGCGCATCCAGGTAGAGCCGACGTGCCAGCAAGACCGTACAAGCAAAGCTCTCATGGGCGGGGTCAGGCAGGCAGCCGGCCCTGGCCATCTCCGCCTGCCAAAAGCCCCGGTCAAAGGCCGCGTTGTGCGCCACCAAGGGGCAGCCCCGTGTGAACAAAGCCAATTCCTGCATGACGCTCTCGGCGCTGGGCGCGTCCGCCAGCATTTCATTGCTGATGCCGGTCAACTCTTGAATGAAGGGCGGCACCCAAGCGCCTGTTTGCATCAAGCTTTGATAGGCATCGACGATGACGCCGTCGCGGACCAACACTGCCGCGATCTCGGTCGCGCGGCCGCCCCCATTCGGTGACAAACCCGTGGTCTCAAAGTCGATCACGGCGATGGTCTGCACAGCCGCCTTCGTCATGAAGCACTGGCCGCCGGATGTTTGATCGCATTGAGCAGCAACTTCCGCTCAAGCGCGGCGCTGATGTCGACGCCGGTGTGGTCGGCGATCTGCAGTAGGTAGAGCATCACGTCGGCAATCTCTTCGCCCAGGTGCTGATGCTTGGCCGGGTCGGTCTGAATTTGTTGTGACTGTTCGGGCGTCAGCCATTGAAAAATTTCTACCAACTCGGCCGCTTCCACCACCATCGCCATGGCCAGATTTTTAGGTGTTTGGTAGGGCTGCCAATTGCGCTCAATGGCGAATTGGCGCAGCCGCATTTGCAAGTCTTCGATGTTCATGGGAGCCCAGTGTGGCATGGCTGCAGCCGTTTTTAGGCCAACTGTGCATGCGCAAAAATTGTTCACGCGTTTCTTATTCATAGCAATTCAATCTTTTAACTTAGTAGTCTTAGTAGAGCGGGCCTGTTTCTGTGGATAAGGCCAATTTTTCCTGTTGCTACAAGCACTTAGCTTGCTTCAAACCATGTGGGCGCAGCCCTGTTGCTGCTGTCGCTCAAACGCTAACAACTTTCAAAATTGCGCCCGCCCTGTGGATAAGGACTGGCTTGATCATTTTTTGTCCACAGCCTTGTTACTTGACAGACCTCACTCGACAAAGTAATGGCCCAAAGCAGACCCAAAAACACCCGATACAAGCCTCTGTCGCCGACGCGACAAGATTTGCTAGCGGGCACTCCAAATTGCCAAAAATCCCGTGTGTGGGTGCCACAAACGGGGATAAACCCCGGCGAGGAAGTGATGCCAACTCGATAAAGTGAGCCGGCGCTGCAAGCCAAGCGGGCTTGACAGCTAGATGCCGGAACAAGCAGGAGACAACATCATGAAAAAATTTCACATCACCCTTTTGGCACTCGCGAGCAGCCTGCTCGTTAGCGCCTGTGGTGGCGGCAGCAGTGCCGACACCACGCCTGCCGTGCCCATCACAGCGGTCAAGATCTTTGGCGATAGCCTGGCTGATTCCGGCACCTTCGGGCTCAAGTTCACGGTGCAAAGCCCAGACAACTTGATCTACCCCGAGCGCATCGCAGCGGCCTATGGCCAGACCCTGTGCAATTTCTACACCTTTACCGGCATGACCTTCGCTCCGAATCCCAAGCCCGGATGCAGCAACTTCGCCATCGGCGGCGGTGTAATCAACTCAGCCAGCTTGGCCGCAGCCGACCCGCGCCGGGTGCCGGTTCAACTCGCAACCGCCGCGGCCGTAGGCAGCTATAGCCCCACCGACTTGGTGGTGATCGACGGCGGCGGCAATGACGCTGCCGACCTGGTAGGTGCCTACCTGACGATCCCCACAGACGGCGGCGCGGCCTATATGAAGCTGCTGGGCACCTTGCTGACGCCGGCACAGGTCGGCGCGATCATGAGCGGCGGTGCCAGCACCATCGCAGCGGGTGGCGCCACCTATATGCTGGCTCTGGCCGATGTCTTCCAGGCAACCATCAAGGCCCATGTGTTGGATAAATCAGCGCAGCGCGTCGTGATTTTGAACATGCCCAGCATCACCAACACGCCACGCTTTCAAATGGTGCTGGACGGCATTGCGGCCGCTTCGGGCGGCGGCACGGCGGGTGCCACGGCGCGCGCCCAGTCAGACGCCTTGTTCAGGTCTTGGATGACGGCCTTCAACAAGCAGCTGGACAGCAAATATGCCGGTGAGAGCAAGGTGGTGATCGTCGATTTTTACGCCAGCTTCAATGATCAAGTGTCCAACCCCGCGCAATTCAGCCTCAGCAATGTGAAGACGCCCGCGTGCCCAGCGACCGGCATGGGCGCCGATGGCCTGCCGACCTACACCTTTGCAAGCTGCACGGCCACGGCCTTGTCGGCCGCCCCCCCGGCCGGCGCCCGCGGGGCCGATTGGTGGAAGAGTTATGCCTTCTCCGATGGTTTCCACCCCACGCCCTATGGTCACCAGTTGCTGGCTCAGCTGGTTTCCAAGGCCATCGCCATCAAGGGTTGGCTGTAACGCGCGGCCGAGCATCAGGAGCATTCACAGCATGAAAAAATATCTCTTCTCCCTGGGCGCTTTGGCTGTCCTTGCAGCCGGCGCTGCACAAGCCCAAACCGTTGGCAGCTTCACAGTTCGGCTCGGCGCCACGGCGATCAGGCCGGCCGTCAGCAGCGGTGATCTGTCGGCACCCAGCCCCGCTGGAACCCAGGTTGACATCACCAATGCCAGCCAAGTCAGCGGCGGCGTCTTTTACATGTTGAGCGAAAACATCACCATCGATGTGCCCGTCGGTTTACCGTTCAAGCATGAAGTGGTGGGCGCTGGCGCGATTGATGGCACGGGCAAGCTGTCCGATGTGAAGGCATTGCCCATCACCGTCACGGCGCAATACCGATTCGGCGCCCCCAGCAGCAGGTTGCGGCCCTTCGTCGGTGCGGGTGTGACCTATGCGGTGTTCTCCGACACCGAGGCGACGGCGGTCCTCTCCGGCATTACCGGCGGTTCGCCGAGCAAGCCAACCACCCTGTCGATGAAAAACTCCTTCGGTCCGACCGTGCAGCTGGGCCTGGACATGAAGCTCTTCGATCGCTGGTCGCTCAATGTCTCTGCCACCAAGGTGATGTTGAAGACCACCGGTACTTTGTCGACCGGCCAGAACATCGAGGTTGAACTGAACCCGCTGGCCTATTCTTTTGGGATTGGCTACAGCTTCTAAGCACTGCTTGTCCCGGGCTGAAGAAAGGGAGCCTTGAGCTCCCTTTTTCTGTTCAGCACATCAGGCAATACCGACCACCTTGTGCATCTGCACCGACAGCCGCCACTGCGGGTGCGCCATGCAATAGGCGACCGCCTCGCGGGTGTGCTGGGCCTTCAGAATGCTGTCCATCGGTTGCAAGAAGAAATGCTGGAAGGCTAGGTGCTCGAAGCGTTCGGGCCGTGCCAAGGGCTGCGGAAACACCAGCTTCAGCTCATGGCCCTGGGTCAGGACCAGCTCGGCATCGGCCTTGGGGCTGACGCAGATCCAGTCCAAGCCGGCCGGTGCGGGCTGGGTGCCATTGGTCTCCACCGCAATCTCGAAGCCGCGGGCATGCAGGGCGTCTAGCAGGGCCGTGTCCAGCTGCAACAGGGGCTCACCACCGGTGCAGACGACATAGGGCTTGCCGGGCACACCTGCCGGCCATTTGGAGGTAATCGCGTTGGCCAGGTCCTCGGCGGTAGCGAACTTGCCGCCGCCTTCGCCGTCGGTGCCGATGAAGTCGGTGTCACAGAACGTGCAGACGGCCGCCGCGCGGTCTTCTTCCCGGCCGTTCCACAGATTGCAGCCGGCAAAGCGGCAGAACACCGAGGCGCGGCCGGCCTGAGCGCCCTCGCCTTGCAAGGTGTAGAACATTTCTTTCACTGCATAAGTCATGCTGACCCCTGGTCGAATGAGTACATCCGCCCATCCCCCGAGGGGATGCTGGGCCGGCTTGGGGCGGCCCGGCGCTCGGCCCTGTGCGCTGACGCTCTCATACAGGTATCACCGGCCCATCCACATCCGCATTGACGATGGACCCGCAGCCGCGCGTCTCGTACATATCGACCCGGTCCAGCTGCGGCAGCACGGCGCGGCCCTTGGCCAGCACCCAGGCGGCCAGGCTGGCGGTGTCGCCATCGGGCAGATCGGCAATTTCGAACAACGGCCGGTGGTCGATGGCCTTGAAGATCGGATCGAACTGGGTCTTGACGTCGCCGAAATCGACCGTCCAACCCATCAGCTGATCAAGTTGGGCGCTCAGATGCAGGCGTAAGGTGTAGGTGTGGCCGTGGATGCCGCGCAACGGGTGCTCGGCGGGCGCACGCTTGAGCTGGACCGCGCTGTCCAGCGTCAGCTCCTTCCAGATGCGGTAGTTCTTGCCGTCAAAGTTGGCGCCGCAGGAGCCGGTCTCGTAGACGGTCAGCCATGACAGCTCGGGCAATTGCGGCTTGATGCGGGCCCACAACCAGGCCGAGATGACCTCGCTGGTTGGGTTACTTAAACCGTCGATCTCGTTCAAACATTGGTAGTTGAGCAGCATGTGAAACGGCGCCCAGACCTCGTCCAGATGGTCGTAGTCGATGCTCAGGTCGCGCTCGCCCAGGTCTTGGTTCGCATGGACGATGACCTCGAAACCATGCCCATGCATGCGGCCACATTTGTGCCCGACCGGCACATTCGGCAGCTTGTGCGCCGCTTGAAAGCGATAACGCCGCCAGACATGGGCCATGCCGTCGGCATCCAGGTCAACGCCCGAATGCGGCGTGCTTTGAATGCCGACCTGCTGAATGCCGGGCACACCGAACTCGGTCTCCAACCGCCGCTTGATCCAGCGGGCGATGTTTTCGTCGGTCGGCTCGGCGATCGAATGATTCAGCAGCGCATGATCCAAGGGCGCAGCGCAGGCCTCAAGGCGGCGGCGCAGCTCCTCCACCTCGGCGCCGGGGAACGGCGCCCAGCCGGCCGGCAGGTGGGCACGGATGGTGGCGAAATAGCTGTGGCCATGTAGGCCGCGGCTGCGGTGGCCCTCGGGCAGGGCCGAGATCTGGCAGGCAGATTCGAAGCTGCAGGAGGCGGAAAAAATCGTTTGATTGCGCAAAACTTGTGCCCTGTATTTAGCTCCTGATTGTAATTTTTATACTTGGTAGTCGTAGTAGAGGCGGCGAACCACTGTGGGTAAGTCGCTTTTTCTCAATCAATTCAATCACTTGGCCGCGGCCAAACATTGTGGGCTGTGACGCCGAAAGCAATGCGTGGAGAGATAACAACTTTGCCGATCCGGGCCGACCTGTGGATAAGCCTGTACTTATGCAAATTCCATCCACAGCTTTGCCCACAGGCTTAGGAGCGTCCGCAGGCCCTATCAGCGACGCCCGCCGCGCGACTGCCAGAGCTGCTTCTTGCCCTTCAGATGCCGCTCGATGCCGTCGTT
>NZ_JANNMI010000361.1:0-9649 GCF_031397715.1 Roseateles sp. | reverse complement strand
GGCGATGCCAGGCGGCCTCTTCAGCGGGGAGGGCGCTCCCCGGGGGCACGGCGCCTCAGCCGGGGATCGCGCCGAAACTCGCGCTCGCGGCCTTCAAGGCCGACTGTGGACGCGGGAGCGCGCCTGCGCGCGGTCCTGCGCCTCAGGAGGGGCTCGCGTCTGCAAGCGGCCTGACCATCCCGATCCATCACTGTTCATGCGACCCGGCGCCCAGGGCCGCGGGGATCGGCTGCGCCCGGGCCACTCAGGACCGAGGCAAAGCGGCCGAGTCGCTGGGGCAAACCCCTGACCCAGGCCTGTGATGCGCGTGTTCGACGGGGTCATCGGCACTTGGCCTGCCACCGTCGAGCACAAAGACCGCCGTCAGTGCCTCCACCGACGGGCCTGTTGACCCTGGTGCCAAACAAAAAAGGGCCTTTGAACGGCCTATCCTCGGCCTGACTCTGGCGCTGGCGCAAGCTTCGCGTTCAGGAGGCTCCTCGCCGCGGGGCTAAAGGGGACGGCTGCGCCTGAGACTTTCTCGGACGGGTCGAAGCGCCATGACCGTCAGGGTTGACCCTTAGTCGAGCCCATCACGGAATCGTTTCAGCGCCGCCATCGACACTCAACGGGCCGCAGCGGCCGGCAAGGACCGCTTCAAGAGCTTCGGGTGCTGCGCCGGGGTGGGCGATGGCCGAGAAAAAGGGCGTTTGAATTCCCTATCCTCAAGAGTGAATTATTGTTGGACACCTCATCATGACTGAGGTGCTTCAAGGCTTCAGGGTGGAGCGGGATTTCAACCAAGCGTGCAAGGCGCTTGACACATTTGAGTTCGTGGAACTCGGTGGATTCGATGTTGCAGTGAAAGCTGCCAAGGACTTCTGGGCGTTGCAGGCTCTGGGATTCACGGTGTGCAGGACGATTGACACGTTCATCGCAACCAAGTGCATTGAAGCCGGATACGCGTTGCTCCATGCGGACCGCGACTTTCATCCGTTCAGGGCGCATCTGGGTCTGAGGGTGGCGTATTCGGAGGCTTAAGCGGCGTTGGTTTAGCCGGTGGTTGCCGTGGCCTCGTGTTGTCCTCGCCCGCCGATGCAGGTCGGTGGAAACGACAGTGAAGCCCGCAGACCGCGCGTTACCATGGCCCACAAAGGCCTTGGGAGGGCAGCGTGTCGCAAACCGAACGCATCTTCAGGCTGCGCCAACTGCTCGACGCCGGGCGCTGTGTCGACAAGCGCGAAGTGCTGCAGCAACTCGGCATCTCGCCGGCCACCTTCAAGCGTGACCTGGCCTATCTGCAAGACCGGCTGAACACCCCCGTGCGGTTCGACCGCCAGCAACGCGGCTACCGGCTCGAACGCGCCGCGCAACTGCCGGGCACGCAATACGAACTGCCCGGCCTGTGGCTTTCCGCCGAAGAGATCCACGCGCTGCTGACCATGCAGCATTTGTTGGCCAATCTCGACGCCGGCGGACTGCTGGGGCCGCATATCGCACCGCTGATGGGGCGGCTGAACCTGCTGCTGGGCGCAGGCGCGGGGGCCAAGGCGAGTGCCGAGTTGGCGCAGCGTATCCGGGTGCAAACCGTCGGCGCGCGGCGCTTGCATGTGCCTCATTTCCAAGCTGTCGGCAGTGCGCTGCTGCGCCGCCAGCGCTTGTCCCTCCAGTATCAAGGCCGTGGCCGTAACGAGGTACAAGAGCAGCTGCGCGAAGTCTCGCCGCAGCGCCTGATCCACTACCGCAGCAACTGGTACTTGGACGCCTGGTGCCATTGGCGCGAAGGCTTGCGCAGCTTTGCGCTGGACGCGATTCAGAGCGTGCAAGTGCTGGACCGCGCCGCCATCGACGTTTCGACAGCCGAATTGGATGCCGTACTGGGGGTCGGTTATGGCATTTTCTCGGGACGCGAGCTGCAGTGGGCCACGCTGCGCTTTACGCCGGAGCGTGCCCGCTGGGTCGCCGCCGAAGCCTGGCACCCCAAGCAGCGCGGCCGCTTTGAGCCCGGCGGGAGCTATCTGTTGGAGCTGCCCTACGCCGACCCGCGCGAGCTGGTGATGGACATCTTGCGCCATCTGCCCGAGGTCGAGGTGCTGGGGCCGGCGAGCTTGGCAGAAGAGGTAGAGAAAAAGATTCGCGCCGCGCTGAAAAATATCGAGGCGGGGTCAGCTGGTGAGCCTGGGGCTTGAGATCATGAAACCCAATAGCCGCCAAACACCACCGGGCCCATATGTCCAAAGCTGAACCCTCCGATGCCGCCCTGCACGCCCACAGTCAGAACGAGCTGGGCGATTGGCACGGCTTGGCAGAGCACCTCCACAAGGTCGGGCGCTTGGCGGGCGAGTTTGCCGAGCCGTTCAACAGCTCGCTCTGGGCCGAGTTGGCGGGCCGCTGGCATGACTTGGGCAAGGCCCGCCCCGGCTTTCAGCGCTATGTGCGCTTCGACGCCAACGCTCATATCGAAGGCCGGGTTGCCGGCGCTGACAAGACCCACTCCGCTGCCGGGGCCTTGCATGCGCGGGCCATGTTCATCCAGCAACTAGGCCCGCAGCAGGGTGAATGGCTGGCCCGGGTGCTGGAGTATCTGATCGCCGGCCACCACAGCGGCTTGGCCGACTGGAACGCGGGCGAGCTGGGGCCGGGGTTGGCGCCTCGATTGAACTCAGCAGATGCGCTAGCGGAATACAAGGAGGCGATGCAGGTCGCGCTGGCCGCCATGCCGGCACTTTGCGCCGCACCGTCTGCGGGCGAGCTGCGCAGCGCAGGCTTGAACGCCAGCAGCCTGCGAGATCGCGGTCAACCCCTGGCCCGGTCAATCTGGCTGCGCATGCTGTTCTCGGCCCTGGTGGACGCTGACTTTCTGGATACCGAGGCGCATTTCAAGCGCAAGGCAGGCGGCGATCGCGCTGGCTTCCCAAGCCTGCAGCAATACCTAAGTTTGCTGAACGCCAAGCTGGCGAGCATGGCCGAGCAAGTTGTGCAGGACGGGCGGGCTGACTCGGCCGTCATGCGTGCCCGTGCCGCCGTGCTGGCGCAATGTAGGGCCAAGGCCGCACTGCCGCCCGGCGTGTTCTCGCTGACCGTGCCGACCGGGGGTGGCAAAACGTTGTCGTCGTTGGCTTTCGCGCTGGAACATGCCTGCCAGCATGGCTTGCGTCGTGTCGTCTACGCCATTCCCTACACCAGCATCATCGAGCAGACGGCCACAGTGTTCGGCGCGATCTTCGGGCCCGAGAACCTGGTCGAGCATCACAGCCAGGCCGATGCCGACCCGGCGCAGGAAAGCGCGCGCAGCCGGCTGGCCTGTGAAAACTGGGACGCACCGTTGGTCGTCACCACCAATGTGCAGCTGCTGGAGTCGCTGTTCGCCGACCGCACCTCGCGCTGCCGCAAGCTGCACCGCCTGGCCGGCAGCGTCATCATCCTGGACGAGGCGCAGATGCTGCCGCCCGAGTTCTTGCAGCCGGTGCTGGACGCGCTCAACGTGCTGCTCACGCACTACGGCATCACCCTGCTGCTGTGCACCGCCACCCAACCGGCCCTGACGGACTTGGCGGCTTTTGATCCGAAAAAGAAGCTGCGCGGCTTGCCGGTGCCGACGCCCATCATTGACGACGAGGCCGCATTGTTCGCGCAGTTGCAGCGCACGGTCGTGCATTGGCCTGCCAACTTCAGCACGCAAACCGACTGGCCCGAGCTGCTGCCTCAGCTGCTGACGCACCCCAGCGCCTTGGTGATCGTCAACACCCGTCGCGACGCGGCCGAGCTGACCCGCGCGTTGCCGCCTGGCACGCTGCACCTATCCGCCGCGATGTGTGGAGCGCACAGGCAGGCGGCGATTGAAGAAATCCGCCAACGATTGAAGGCGCAGCGCGACGGGGTTGAGACAGAGCCCTTCTATGTGGTCAGCACGCAGCTGATCGAGGCCGGCGTCGATGTGGACTTCCCCGTCGTGTTTCGCGCTTTGGCCGGGCTCGACTCGATTGCCCAGGCCGCCGGCCGCTGCAATCGTGAGGGCCGGCAGACGCAGGGCGATGTGCATGTGTTTGTGCGGACCATCCCGAAGCTGTTGTCCCAATTGCGCAGCGCCGCCGAGACCACCCACAGCCTGCATGACCAGGGCCTGAACGATGCACTGGCACCCGCTGCTTTCGAGCGTTACTTCAAGCTCTTCTATCCCCGTCAACCGAGTTTCGATGCGCGTGATGTGTTGACCGAACTGGCCGACCAAGAAGGTCGACTGCAATTCAACTTCCGCAGTGCCGCCAAGAAGTTCCGCCTGATCGACGACGAAGACCAAGCCAGCCTTTTGGTGCCCTATCACTTGATTGACGCCGAGCATGGTCAGTTGGAACCGCTGATCGAAAAGCTACGCCGAGGTGAAACCGACCGCTGGCTGATGCGCGCGACGCAGCGCTACACGGTGACGGTCAGAAAGCGCGAGTTAGAAAAGCTGGAACGACAAGGCGATGTGCGGCCCTTGCTGCCGGGCTTGTACCTGTTGATTGACGAGACGATTTATCACCCGCTGTTCGGGCTGCTGCCGAGGGATAGCCCTTTGGACGCGGCCAGCTTGGTGCAGTAATGAGCATGCCGCCAGAAAAAATGCGGGGAGCCGGAGCTCCCCGCACCGAGAGTGGCCCTTACGGCCAGAAGGTTTCAATCCACACCTTGCAACAAGGCGTGGGCAAATTGTAAGGCAAAAAAACATTTACTGACGGCTAGAAGGAACTTGACCATATACTCCGCTCACTTTATCTGGAGTGCGCGATGGGCAAGCTATCCAATTTGCTTAAGGAGGTCGGCCTCGCAGCACTGCTGCGGGAATTGAGACTACTGGGCAGCCAACCCGGCTATCGCTATTGCATGTCATGGGTTTTGGTGCTGGCACATATGGCAATGAGAGGCATTGTGGGGTGGTGGGTTGTGACCAAACTTTTGCAGACAATTTAGGGAGAAAACAAAATGAAACGCTACTGCTTGTCCGTGGTCGGCGAGTTCGCCTGTTTCACGCGCCCCGAGATGAAGGTCGAGCGGGTCAGCTACGACATCATCACGCCGTCGGCGGCGCGCGCGCTGTTCGAGGCGATTCTGTGGAAGCCGGCCATACGCTGGCATGTGCGGCGCATCGAGGTGCTGAAGCCGATTCGCTGGATCAATCTGCGGCGCAATGAGGTGGGCGCCGTCATTTCCACCCGCAACGTACAACAGGCGATGACGGCGGGCGAAGGCGATTTGGCGCTCTATGTCGAAGACGAGCGCCAGCAGCGCGCCGGGCTGTTTCTGCGTGACGTGGCCTACCGGGTTCATGCCGATCTCGAACTGTGCAGTGCCGAGCCCCCACAGAAGTATCACGAAATGTTTGAACGCCGGGCCGCCAAGGGCCAATGGGTGAATCAACCCTATTTGGGTTGCCGCGAGTTTGCGGCCGATGTGCGCTTGGCCGGTGAAGTGTCGTCGCCAGCTATTCAAGAATCCCGCGACCTGGGCTGGATGCTTCATGACCTGGACTTCGCTCAAGCCAGCAACCCTCAACCGCGCTTCTTCCGTGCGCAGATGAACAACGGCGTGATCGAAGTGCCGAGCTTCGAGCACGCCGAGGTGACGCAATGATTCTGCAAGCGCTGGCCCAGCTGTATGAGCGCCGCAGCCGTGACCCTGACCCCGCCAGACGCCTGCCCTCGCCGGGGCTGGAGGACAAGGAGATTCCCTTTGTGATCGAGTTGCGCACCGACGGCGGCGTCGTGCAGATCCGCGACACCCGCACGCTGGACGGCAAGAAGCTGCGCGGCCAGACCTTTCTGGTGCCGCAGGCCGTCAAAAAGACCTCGGGCGTGGCTGCCAATCTCTTGTGGGACACCGCCGAGTACGTGCTCGGTGCCAGCAGCAAGGCGAAGCCGGAGCGCTTGAAGGCGCAGCAACTGGCTTTCAAACAGCGCATCCTCGACCTAGCCGAACGCGCGCCCGGCGATGCCGGCTTGCAGGCCGTGCTGGCCTTTCTGGCCGATCCACAGCTCGATGCTCAACGGGGCACGCCGCTATGGGACGAGCTGGCGCTCAGCAATCCGGTGGTCAGTTTCGAGTTGCAAGGCGATGGCGGCGCGCTGGTCTGCCAGCGGCCGGCCGTCGTCAGCGCCGTGCTGAATGGCGCCAGTGGCGGCGGAGCTGACACCCCACAAGCGATGTGCTTGATCGAGGGCCAAGTCTTGCCGATCGAGCGTCTGCACACTGCCATCAAGGGCGTCTGGGGTGCACAAAGCTCGGGCGCCAATATCGTCTCGTTCAATCTCGACGCGTTCAACTCCTACGGCAAGGCCCAAGGCGGCAATGCGCCGGTGAGTGCGCGCGCTGCCTTCGCCTACACCACGGCATTGAACGCGCTGCTTGAGCGCGACTCACGCAACCGCGTGCAAGTGGGCGACAGCTCGACGGTCTTTTGGGCCGATGCAGAGACACGCTTCGATTCAGAGTTCACGCTGGCCGACTTCTTCGGTGAACCCAAGCCGGACCGACCAGATCGCGGCCGCGATGCGGTGAAGGCCTTGTATCAAGCGCTGCGCAGCGGCCAGTTGCCGGCGGCCGAAGCCAGCACGCGCTTCTATGTGCTGGGGCTGGCACCAAATGCCGCGCGCATCAGCGTGCGCTTCTGGCTGCCCGGGATCAGCTTTGCCGAGCTGGCACCGCGCATCCAACAGCACTTTGATGATCTGCGGATGGTGCGGCGTTTTGAGGGCGACCCCGAGCATCCGTCCTTGTTTCGGCTGCTCTCCAGCCTCGCGCTGCAGGGCAAGCTGGACAACGTGCCGCCGCGTTTGGCCGGCGAATGGATGCGCTCAATCCTGGAGGGCAGCGTTCTGCCTGCGGTGCTGCTGAACACAGCGGTGATGCGCTGCAAGGCCGAGCAAGACGTCAACTATCTACGAGCCTGTGTATTGAAGGCTTGCTTGAACCGCCACGCGCGCGGCCAAATGGCCTCGGACCATCAACATTTCAAGGAGGAATTGGACATGAGCCAAGAAGAACCGGCCTACCGGCTGGGCCGCTTGTTTGCGACGCTGGAGCGTATTCAAGAGCAGGCCCAGCCGGGCATCAACGCCACCATTCGCGACCGCTTCTACGGTGCTGCGTCGACCACGCCGGTGGCGGTGTTCACCACCCTGCTGCGCTTGAAGAACGCGCATCTAAAGAAGCTGAGCCAGGGTCAGCTGATTCATTTCGAGAAATTGATCGGCGAAATTCTGCAGCCGTTGCAGGGCTTCCCGCGTCAGTTGGCGCTGGCTGAGCAAGGCCAGTTCGCTCTCGGCTATTACCACCAGCGCCAGGCTTTTTATGCCAAGCGCCCTGACGACCAGCAAGACAACAAGGAGGTTTGATATGACTGCAGTGACCGGACGTTATGACTTTGTGCTGTTGTTCGATGTGAAGGACGGCAACCCCAATGGCGACCCCGATGCCGGCAACATGCCGCGCCTGGACGCCGAAACCGGCCATGGGCTGGTGACCGACGTGGCGATCAAGCGCAAGCTGCGCAACTTCGTCCAGCTGGTCAAGGGCGCCGAGCCGCCCTATGACATTTACATCAAAGAAAAGGCGGTGTTGGAGCGCACCCACCGGGCAGCTTACTTGGCCATCGGCGCCGAAGAAGAGCTGGCCGATGACCCGGACGCCAAGGGTAAAAAGAAGCGCAAGGGCAGCGCCGACAGCGTGGACAAGGCGCGCGCCTGGATTTGCCAGAACTTCTTTGATGTGCGCACGTTCGGTGCCGTCATGTCCACCGGTGTCAACTGCGGCCAGGTGCGCGGCCCCGTGCAACTGACCTTCGCCCGCTCGGCCGATGCCATCGTGGCCTCGGAGCACTCGATCACCCGTATGGCGGTGGCCACCGAGGCAGAAGCCGAAAAGCAAGACGGCGACAACCGCACCATGGGCCGCAAGCACACCGTGCCCTACGGCCTGTATCGCTCGCACGGCTTTGTATCGGCCTTTCTGGCCAAGCAAACCGGTTTCTCGGCCGAGGACCTGGAGCTGCTGTTCAGTGCGCTGGAGCAAATGTTTGAGCACGACCGTTCGGCCGCGCGCGGCGAAATGTCGACCCGTGGACTCTATGTCTTTAAGCACGACAGCGAGCTGGGCAATGCTCACGCCCATGCCCTGTTTGACCGGCTGACGGTCGCACGCGTCGGTGCCAATGAAGCCGTGCGGCAGTTCCAGGACTACGCGGTGACGTTTGACGGCAAGGCGCTCGCGGTGGGTGAATCACTGCAAGCGGCGCCCGGCGTGACCCTGATGCGGCGAGCTTGAACTGCGGGCGGCGGTGATCAGCCTTGACCCCTACCGCCGCCCCACCCAATATCCCGCCGCCCGGCGCTGATGCGCCACCGCAATGACCACGATCTCGTTTGGCTTGAAGCGGTAGACAAGGCTGTATTCAAACTGCCGCAGCGGCCAGATGCGCAGTTCGGGCGGTGTGGGGCTGCCTATTTCAGGCATTTGGCAGAAAAGGTGCAAGACTTTTTGCACACGCTCATCAAAGCGCTTCGCGACATCGACGCCGGCATCACGCAGATACCGCCGCAGCGCAGCGTTCAGTTCTCGCTGTGCCGCAGCGGTAAAACGAAGGTTCACCTGCCAACGAGGTGGCTATTGATGATGCGCCGAGATTCCGCAAAAACCTCGTCCGCCTCTATCAGCTCGGCTGCGCCGGCGTCCAGTTCGGCGACACGCCGCGCCAGCTCCGGCCCCCAACTGGGGTGCAGTGCGGGCTGCGTGGCCGCCACACTGAACAACAAGCGTTCGGCGAGGTCGGTTCGATCGTTCGGTGACAACTTCATGGCTTGCTCGGCAAGCAAGTCGATTTCAACGGAAGGCTGGTTGCTAAGCATGGCGGACTCCAGGAACGACAGGCAAACACAGAGATAGAACGATAGCCCGATTTTAGGACGCTTAACTCTGACAAAGGTTCATGCCGTATGGACGACCTCCCCGCTATCCCCCTCTCCGCCCTCCAGCACTGGGCTTACTGCCCGCGTCAATGCGCCTTGATCCATCTGGAGCAGGCCTTTGACGACAACGTCCACACGCTGCGCGGCAATGCCGTCCATGCCCGCACCGATCAGCCGGGTTTGGAAGTTATCCAAGGTATGCGGGTCGAGCGCGCCCTGCCGCTCTGGCATGACGAGCTGGGCCTGATCGGCAAGAGCGATGTGGTGGAGTTCAGCGCCGACGGTCAACCCTACCCGGTCGAGTACAAGCATGGTTCGCGCAACAAGGCCGCCGACATCGCTGCCTGCGATGAGCTGCAGCTGGCCGCGCAGGCGCTCTGCTTGGAGTTCATGACCGGCCAAGCCGTGCCCGAGGGTGCGCTCTATTACGCCAGTTCCAAGCGCCGCCGCATCGTGCCCATAACGCCTGATTTGCGCGCTCAGGTCGTGACCACGGCGCAGGCGGTGCGCGCGATTTTGAGCAGCGAGCTCATGCCCGCCCCACTGCAAGGCGAGGTGGCCGCCCGGCACTGCAAAGCCTGCTCTCTGCTTGAGCGCTGCCAACCCGAGGTGGGTGCCGGCCTGCATTGGCGCGAGGCCCGACGGCGCCTGTTCGACCCCGACGCCAGCTGACCGAAAGCTCCGCTCACACCACCTACAGATCCAGGCGCCGCCCATGCAACTACTCA
>NZ_JANNMI010000357.1:0-18018 GCF_031397715.1 Roseateles sp. | reverse complement strand
GGTCGCCCATGCCTTGGGCTTTGCCGCGCATCAGGTGCAGGTGCAGTGCCGACGCATGGGGGGCGGCTTCGGCGGCAAGGAGTCGCAGTCGGCGCTGTTCGCCTGCGTGGCGGCGATTGCGGCACAGAAATTGCGCCGGCCGGTCAAGCTGCGGCTGGACCGCGATGATGACTTCATGATCACTGGCCGCCGCCACGGTTTTGATTACCGCTGGGATGTGGGGTTTGACGAGACGGGAATGATCCTCGGTGCCGAGGTCGACTTGATCTCCAACTGCGGCCATTCGGCCGACTTGTCGGCGCCGGTGATGGCGCGCGCGCTGTGCCATTTCGACAATGCCTACTTCTTGCCTCATGTGGCGCTGCACGGCTTTTGCGCGCGCACCCACACGCAGAGCAATACCGCGTTTCGTGGCTTCGGCGGGCCGCAGGGTGCCCTGGCCGTTGAGATGATTCTGGACTCGGTCGCCCGGCGCCTCGGTCTGGACCCGCTGTTGGTGCGCCAGCGCAATTTCTATGCGGACGAAGGCGGCCGCAACATCACGCCGTACGGCCAGCAGGTCGAGGACAACATCCTGGCCGCGCTGACCGACCAGCTGGTGGACAGCAGCGACTATCACGCCCGCCGCGAGTCAATCGCCCGCTACAACGCCAGCAGCCCGGTGCTCAAAAAAGGCCTGGCGCTGACACCGCTGAAATTCGGCATCAGCTTCAATGTCGTGCACTTGAACCAGGCCGGTGCCTTGGTGCACGTCTATACCGATGGCTCGGTGCTGGTCAACCATGGCGGCACCGAGATGGGCCAAGGGCTGAACACCAAGGTCGCGCAAGTCGTCGCGCAGGAACTGGGCATTCCCCTGAGCAGCGTGCGCTGCAGCGCCACCGATACGCAGAAGATCGCCAACACTTCGGCGACGGCCGCCTCCACCGGCAGCGATCTCAATGGCAAGGCGGCGCAAGACGCGGCACGCAAGATCAAGCAAAGGCTGGGCCTGTTGGCGGCGCAGCTGTTTGCTTGTGAGGCCGAGGCCGTGCAGTTCGTCAACGGGCGGGTCAGCGCCGGTGAACAGTCACTGAGTTTCGCGGAGCTCGTGCACAAGGCCTATATGCAGCGCGTGCAGCTTTGGAGCGACGGCTTTTACACCACGCCTGGCCTGCACTGGGACCGCGCCAAGCTGCAGGGCAAGCCGTTTTATTACTTTGCATACGGCGCGGCGGTGGCCGAGGTCCTGGTCGACACGCTAACGGGTGAAAGCCGCGTCACCCGCGCCGATGTGCTGCACGATGTCGGCAAGTCATTGAACCCAGCCTTGGACATCGGCCAGATCGAGGGCGCCTTTGTGCAGGGCATGGGCTGGCTGACCACCGAGGAACTACGCTGGCACCCGCAAACCGGTGCCCTGCTGACCCATGCACCCAGCACCTACAAGATCCCCACCGCCAACGACAGCCCGCCGGACTTCCGCGTTAGCTTGTTCGACCAGCCGAATGCCGCCGACAGCATTCACCGCTCGAAAGCTGTCGGCGAGCCGCCGCTGCTGCTGCCGTTTTCGGTGCTGTTGGCGATCAAGGATGCGGTGGCATCGACCGGCCCGGTCGGCTGCGACCCGCATTTACTGGCGCCAGCGACCGCCGAGGCAGTCTTGACGGCGCTGCAGCGACTGGGCGTGGACTGAACACACGAGAAGGCCTATGAAAAAACTGATACTCGTCGGCGCAAGCGGTTTGGTGGGGCGCCACGTGTTGGCGCAGGCGCTGATGCATCCCGCCGTCAACGCCGTGGTGGCGCCCTCAAGAAAGGCCTTGCCGGCGCACCCCAAGCTGGTGGTTCCGAGGGTGGATTTCGACCGGCTACCCGAGGATGCCGGCTGGTGGCGGGCCGATGCCGTCATTTGCACGTTGGGCACGACGATGAAGATCGCGGGCTCGCAGGAGGCGTTTCGGCGCGTCGATCATGACTATCCGCTGCTCGTCGCGCAGCTCGCACTTAAGGCCGGCACGCCGGTCTATGCACTCAACTCGGCGCTGGGGGCCGACCCCCGGTCGCGCTTTTTCTACAACCGGGTGAAGGGGGAGTTGGAGCAAGATCTCGCCCAGTTGGGTTTCGCCTCGCTCACCTGCGTTCGACCCGGCCTGATTGCCGGTGCTCGCGACGACGCTCGTGCCGGCGAGCGGGCGCTGCTCAGTGCACTGAACTGGCTTGGCCCCGTTCTGCCTCGGCGCTGGCGGCCCAATCCCGCCGAACGCATTGCCGCCGCGCTGCTCCAGGCCGCACTTGAAGCCAAACCGGGCATGCATGTGGTGATGGCCGAGCAATTGATGAGCAATTGATGAGCATTTGAGCTGAGCGCCAAGCACGGCCGTCCAAGTCACTTGAACAGTGCCGCCAGCCGCTCCACCGCCGCCACCGAATGCGCGCGGTCGATGCGGGTGTCCCCGTTACCGAAGTCTCGCTCGCCCTGCGCCTGCACCAGCACGCCGTCGCGGCGCGGCAGCATGAAGAGGTTGTGGCCCCGGTAGATCAACGCGTAGTCGACCTCGATTTGCGGCAGCAGCCGCGCCGTTTGCCCTCGTACCGGGATGATGGAGTTGTCGCCCAACAGCGCCCGCGCACCATAGCCGGTGCAGTTGACGATGGTGCGTTCGCGCAAGCTCCCGAATTGCCTTGGGTGCTCGAACACCTCATGCACGATCTCGCCGCCGGCACGCAAGAAGTCATCCATCAAGAGCCGCTGGTAGCTGGAGATATTGAAACTCATCTGGGTGAAGCGCTTGGCATGGTCGACGCGAAACGGATGCTCGCCGGGCCTCAAGAGCACAGACTTGGGCCGGAGATCGTCCAGCTGCGCGATCAGATCGGGGTAGTCAGGCTCGTCATGCCCGCCATGTGCAGACGCAGCGAGGTCTTGGTCGAACGGGATGTCCGACAAGAGATAGCCATCACGCCATTCGACCGCCTGCTCCGCCAAACCGAGCAGGCTTTGATAGGTCTTGAAGGAGCTGCGCGCCATCCATTCCCAACGCCGTGTCCAAGCCGAAGTCGCGTATTCGGTCGTGCAGATGCGCGAGTCCGGCGACCACATACCGGTGGCGGCCGCCGAAGCCACTTCGGGCGGTTGCTGCTTGCAGTAGATGCGCACCTTCAGGCCATTCAGTTGCGCGACGCGTGCCGTGGTCAGGCCGATGGCGCCGCAGCCGATCACGGCAATCTGCTTGTGCCCGCCCGCCTGTATCAGCGTGAGGGCCAATCTGGCCGAGCCCCAGGACAGCGACCAGCCGCTGCCGCCGTGGCCGTAATGGTGGACGAGGTGCTTGCCGTAGCGCTGCTCCGACTCGATGCGCGGGCCTTGGGCGCGAAACGGCCGCAGGCAGACATTGATATCCATGATGCGGTCGACGCTGGCGCGCAGCGGCGCCAGCGGCCGGGGCGGCGCAAACGCACCCAGCGCTGTCAGGTCAGGTGTTTGCGCATGGCTGCACTTGGGCAAATTGGCGAGCGCGGCTGTGCCCGCGCCCAAGAAAAGGCGACGTTGCATAAGATTCTCCATGGGGGTGATGGGGGCCAGGCCTGGCCCGGCGCGGGGCTTGCCTAGCTGCTGGGCGGCCGGTCAAGCCTGGCACGAATATGGCCGACGTCAAGCTGGCGACGGGCGACATCATCGGCATCCAAGAGCACCAGCGTGAACTGTTTACCGCCCGCCTTGAGGCGCATGGTCACGCAGCTGCCGGCCTCGCGGGTGTAGCCGGTTTTGGAAAGCTGAATGTCCCAAACGTCGGCGCCGACAAGCTGATTGGTGTTGCGCACGGCACGCGCCCGCCCATCGACCGGCACCTGGCTGCTGCGCTCACTGCTGATGCGCGCAATTTCGGGGTAACGGGCGGCGGCGGCAGCGATCTTGGCCACCTCGGCGGCGGTGGAGACATTGCCGGGCGCAACGCCGGCCGGGTCGATAAAAGCGGTTTGGCTTAGACCCAGGCTTTGCGCCTTGGCCTGCATGGCGCGCACAAAGGCGGGCGTACCGCCGGAGTAGTTGCGCGCCAAGGCCGCGGCAGCCCGGTTGTCGGACGGTATCAAGATCAGCTCAAGCGCACTCAGCCGGCTCATTTGCGCGCCGGGCTTAAGCCGCGCCGCGCTGCCGACACCCGGGCTCACATCGGCGGCTGCGATGCGCAGCGTCGCCTGCAGATCGGGCTGGGCATCCAGCACCACCATGGCCGTCATCAGCTTGGTGATGGAGGCGATGGGCACCACAGCAAAGGCGTCCTTGGCCAACAAGACCTGGCCGCTGCTATCGTCAAGAATCAGCGCATGGCGGGCATTGAGCGGCAGCTGCAGCAGTTGCGCTGCGGAGGGCATGGTGGCAGGAGCCATTGCCGCCTTCGCTGTTGCGGCGTCGGCATTGGCTGCGCTGTTGTGCGCCTGCGTCCACAAGCTGGCACTGGCCAGCGCCAAGGCGGGCAGCGCCATTTTCCAACTGCCAGCTTGGGCAGGGGGCGCCAGCAGCCGCTCCAATCGCCGCAGCAGTTTGCCGCCGCCGGCTGCCATCGCCAGCCTTGGGGCGGGGCGACCGTCCTGCTGCAAGGACAGCTGGTGCAAAGCCATCGCCATGCGGCGCGGATCGCCCAAGGCCTGGGCGGCCAACTCGTCTGCGATTTCTTCGCGGGCATCGCGCATCTGGCTGGACAAACACCACACCACCGGGTGGAAGAAGAGCAGCGACTCGACCAAGCTCTGTAGCAAATTGGCCAGGTAGTCCCAGCGCCGCACATGGGCCAACTCATGTGCCAGCAAGGCCTCCAGCAGGTGCGGCGGCATGCCGCTGAGCAAGCCGGCGGGCAACAGCACCAGCGGGCGCAGGCAGCCGACGGTGATGGGGCTGTTCAGATCCGGCAACAGGCCCAGCATGACGCGGCCCCGAACCCCCAAGCTCAGCGCCAACGCGTCCAAGCGCAGCTGCCATGCCGCCGGAGCGGGTGTGTGGCGGCGGCGCAGCACGCTCACCCAAGCGAGGCCCGCAGCCAAACGCAGCGCCATCAGGCTGACGCCAAAACTCCAGGCCACGACCAGCGCCGGGCTGTGCGCGGCCAGCGCCTGCAGCCAGTCCGGCTGCTGCTCCGGCATGGGCGGCATGGCCGGCGGCGCACCCAGCAGCCAAGCCAACTGTGCCAGCGGCAGGGCCAGGCAAGCCAGCAGGGCCCAGGCGCAAATGGCATAGCGCACACGCGGCTTGGCCTTGTCTGACAAGGCCAGCGCTGCGCCGGCCAGCAGGCCGATGAGCAGGCCCTGCCAGACGAAGTTCAGCAAGGCCCAGCCCAATGCCGGTACCAGCGCCGCCATAGAAAAGGCGCTCATGGGGTCTCGTCCTTGCCGCCCAAGAGTTTTTGAATGTCGGCCCGCTCCTTGGCGCTGACATGCCCCTTCAGCGCCGCCAACACCAGCGCCTTGCCCGAGCCGGCAAAGGCCTTGGCGATCAGATCCTTGAGTAAATGCGTTTGCAATTTGGCCTGCTTTTGGGCCGGGGCATAGCGCTGCGGGCGCTGGCTTTCGTCCCGCGTCAGCAGGCCCTTGGCATACATCAGCTGCAGCTGCCGCAAGACGGTGGCATAGGTGGCGTCGGGGCGCTCGGTCAACAACGCCTCATGAACCTGCTTGGCGTCGGCGGGGCCAAGGCGCCAAAGCACGCTCAATAGATCAAGCTCGGCGGCGGTGGGATGGGGGACGGAGGGCTGCGACATGAATCTAGTATATATGTTCTAGAACAAATATTCTGAGTCGATTCAATATACTCCACGCGCTGGGGCGGGCCCATCGACGCTACCCCCTACTTCGTCGAGCCCCGGCCCTTGACTGGGCGCAGCTGCGGGCAGTTAAATTACCACCCCTCATTCATTTAAGGAGGGACATGATGGCGGAAATCGATCTTCGCAACGTACCAGGGTGGACGGCCGAGCATGTGGCCCGACTGGCGAAATCCTGGATCAGCACAGCCGACCAAGTGGTGGCGGTCAGCGTCACCAGCGGTGGACTTCAGTCACTCGCCGATCAACTCGGCGTCACTGCGGAAGTAGCCCAGCAGTTGGTGCATCAGGCGCGAGCGGCGTTGTCGCCCGAGGCGCGGATGGAAATGGGCAAGCGGTTCGACTCTGACGCCCGCGGAATGGGCGCCAGGGGTCCCGGAAAGGAGGATGGCAACACGCCGCGCTAGGACGTTTTTTTCGCCTGTGCGTTACCCCAAGCCGCTGCAAGCGGCGCCCGTCTGAACAAGGGTAATGCTGCGGACGGCCCGTGACCTTCAACGCACAACCGGCTGGCGGGCTCGGTTGCGTTCATCTAGCTTGGGTTTCCGCATCAAGTCGGCAGCCTGAGAACAGGAGATTGCTATGCCTGCAAATGACTATGACGACTTGGCCAACCAGGCCAGCGGCTTTTCCGGATTTGGTGGCCACCTGCTGGCCGACCCCGAAGGGGACGGCGTCGCGGCGAGCCTTGGCAGCGAGGGCCAGGCGCTGGTGTCGACGCTGCTGTCGCTCGGCATCGAAGACGCCGAACAGGTGGTGGCCGTGGCGGCCATCCCCGCGGTACGCGGCGAATTGCAGCAGGTGCTGGGGCTGAAGGACAAGGCCTTCCAGAACTTCCTCGACAACGTCCAGGCGATGTTGCCGGCCACGCGCGCCGCCGAGCTCAGCACGCCCAAACCCAAGGACCTGGGGCTGGGGGTGCGTGCGCCGACGCCCGAGATGTTGAGCGCGGCCGAGGCCTCGGCAATAGAGGTCGTCGAACGCTCGGAAACGGTGGAATTGCCTGGGCTCGTCAACCTCGTCGGGTTCTTCCAGCCGATCCGCAACCAAGGCCCACGCGGCACCTGCGTCAGCTTCACATTGACTGCGCTTAACGAGTACATCGAGCGCCGCCGCGGCATCCAGCGCAACCTCTCCGAGCAGCACCTGTACTACGAGACCAAGCTGATCGACGGCGCAGCGGCGTCTTGCGGCACCTGGCAGGCCAAAGCCCGCCTTCCGCTGGCCAGCCGGGGGCAGTGCCGCGAGGTCGTCTGGGCGTACCGCAATGCCTTGCCCTGCAACAACCACGGCGCGCGACCTGCTGGGGCACGACCCGATGGCCTGACCAACCGCCTGGCCACGCTGGCGGTGCCAACTCGCAATGTGTTGGCCTACAAGACCCACATGTCCAAGCAGCGGCCAATCGGGCTGTCGATCCCGGTCTACAACAGCTGGTATCAGTCAGCGGCCACCCGCCAGACCGGGCGCATCACGATGCGCATCGGCAACGAAGCGGCGGTCGGTGGCCATGCCGTGCTGCTGGTGGGCTACGTCGACACGCCAGCCAGCCCAGGCGGCGGCTACTTCATTGTTCGCAACAGCTGGGGCACAGCCTCGTTCGGATCGGCCAACCCGTTTGGCGCCGGCTACGGCACCATTCCCTACCAGTACATCACCAACGATGCCTGGGAGGCCTTCACGGCTGTCGTTCCGGGCATCAATAGCGTGGAGGACACGGACGAAGCCGAGGATGTGACCGACGACGACACCACCACCGGCACCAGCGTGACCATCGATGTCGGACCGAACATCAAGATCACGATTCAAAGCCGTTGAGCTGCCAACAAGGCGGCAACAGCAGCGGCCTGCTGACCGGCTAGGCCGCCCTGCTGAGCAGCTAGGAGCCTGGGCGGCAGAAGGACCGGCGGCTCCGAATCGACCGCAGCGGTCCATTTTGCACCGTCTTTTTGCCCCATAGCGGGGCTTTGCGGCTGCAAATCCGGCACAAACTGTCCTCGCTGGGGCCGCTTCTCGCTGTCGCCGCCTTCTGCCGCCCAGGCTCCTAGTGCAGCAGTTGCTCCACATCGCCGGCCACATCGCCGGCGGCAACGATCTTGGCCTCCAGATAGGCCAAGTCCAGATGCAGATGCCCGACCAGCTCCGGCACCGCCACCATCAAGGCTTGCGCCGGATTGACGTGATGCTCGGCCGCGTCGGCCAAGACCTCGGCCAGATGCAACACCGCCGCCATCAGCGAGAAGGGGCGACTCTCCATCGGCGTGTTGGCGTCCTTGAAGGCCTCGACCATGGTGGCCGGAAAATGCCAATGCGCGGCCAACGACGCGGTCACATCGGCATGAGTGCAGCCAAAGCGGTGCTCTTCGAGAGAGAACCGGCTACCCGGCTCGGCCGCGTTGGCTTCCACGTCGGCGACCATGGCCGGCTCCTCCATCGCCATCATCAACTGGCCGGTGCGCAGCATCAGGCCGGCCAGATAGCTGGTGTCGGCGTCCACACGCAGCATCTGGCTGAGGATGCGGGCATAGGCGGCGGTGGTGATGCTGTGGCGCCAAAACAAGGCCCGGTCCAGCCCCTTGACGACCGGAAAGGCGCCTGAAATGCAAGCGGCCAGCGACAGATTGCGCAAGGTATCCAGCCCCAGCGCGCCGGCGGCATCGTTCAGGCTGGAGATCTGGTGCGAGGGGCTGTAGCGGGCCGAATTGGCCAAGCGCAACACCTTGGCCGACAAGGTGGAGTCTTTGCCGATCAGCTCGGCGATGGCATTCAAGCTGATATTGTCATCGTCGAAGCTGCGAATCAGTCGGCTCGCGACCTCGGGCATCGTCGGCAAAGCATTGTTGTTCTTGAAAAATTTTTCGGCTGCAGCGCTCACATGGGTCTCCTCTGGCGCAGGCCACCACAGCGGAGGCCTCGTCCGCTGCAGTCTAAGCGGCGGAAGCGCTAGTTTGCAGCGGAGAAAGCCCGGAAAAGTATCGAAATTCGCTGCTCAAAGACAGGCGGGCTGGGCCATAAGTTCAGCCACTTGCCAAGTTCTGCAGGGCCGCCAAGTTCAGCAGCTTGATCGAGTAGCCCTTCACTTCAATCAGGCCCGCACTCATCAGCTGACGCAGCAGGCGCGACAAGGTTTCGGGCGTGATCGCCAGCTGCGCCGCCAACTCGCGCTTGCGCTCCTTCATCGCCACGTTATCGCCCTGCACCGGGCTGCGCTGCAGCAACCATGTGGCCAGGCGCTTTTGCGCGTCTTTGGACATCAGGTCATGGGTGGTGCCGGTCAGGCTTTGCACGGTCTGGGCCAAACCCAGCAGCAGCCGTTCGCGCATATCCGGGAAGCGGGCGAGCAGCACGCGTATGCCGTCCAACGACAGATCCAGCACCGAGGCCGGCTGCATCACGCGGGCATCTTGCGCATGCCCTGCCCCCACCCAGGCACTGCTCAGATCCAACCAGGCGGGCCCGTGCACGCAGCGCTCCAGCTGGAACTGCTGATCCGCGCCGGCGGAACCCAGGCCGACCACGCCGCTCAGCACCGCCACCAAATGCGTTGCTGCCTGTCCGCGCGCGAACACCGCCGCACCGACCGGTAGCTGGCGGCTTTGCGAGATTGGAGCCAACGCATGCAACTCAAGCTCACTGAGCCGAGGCGAACCCAATACGCTGTCCAGCGCCGAAGGGCTGATGGCGGGCGGACGGGATTGAGTCAAGCGCGCGGGCGCTGTCATGCTTGCAGTTTCCACGGTGCTGGGTTCCGAAAGGCGGCGAATGAGAGGCAATGTCATACAAGCCTCTCTTTCTGTCTTTGCGAAAGATCAAACCGGCGACAACAGGCCGCAGGCGATGGTCAGGCGCTTGCGCGAGCGCAAAGCGTTAGCTTAAAGCGCTCACGCGGCAAGACCGCGTCACTGACTCAGCAGCGCAAGGGCTCGCGCGGGCTGTCCATCATGGCTTGGCGCCGGCCTCGAACCAACGCCCCAGCAGCGCACGCTCGGCCTCGGTGATGGCGGTGGCGTTGTTCAGCGGCATCAGTTTTTGCACCACGGCCTGCTGATAAATCAGCTGGGCGTTTTGAGCTATCAGGGCGGGCGTGTGCAGCTGCATGCCCTTCTGCGCAAGATCGGCGTTATGGCACAGCACGCAGCGCTGTGTGATGACGGCCTGCACCTCGGCAAAACTTGGCGGCCGAGTCGATGTGGCCGTGAGCGCGGCCGCGGGCGTGGGCGCCATCCAAACGATCAAACCAGCCAGCAGCGCCAGCGCCGCCGCAATCAAGCCCCAAGCGTTGACGCCCTTGTGGCGCTTGACGAAATAGAACCGCACCAGCACGCCCACCGCCATCAACACGATCAGCACCAGCCAGTTCTGCGCATGGCCATACAGCATGCCGTAATGGTTGCTGAGCATGGCGATCAAGACCGGCAGGGTGAAGAAGGTGTTGTGAACGCTGCGCTGCTTGCCACGCTGGCCATGGACCGGGTCGACGGCGCGGCCGGCGCGCATATCAGCGATCACCTGCTTCTGGCCCGGGATGATCCAGACCAGCACATTGGCGCTCATCATCGTTGCCAGCATCGCGCCAACGATTAAAAAAGCAGCGCGGCCGGCGAACCACTGGCAGGCGGCCCAAGTCGCCACCGCGACGAAGATGGCGATCAGGCCTAGCGCCAAGGCATCGTTGCGGATGCGGCGGCAAATCTGGTCATACACCAACCAACCCGCCGCCAGGAAACCCAGGGCCGCCATGATCGCCGCCGATGGCGCCCAGGCATGGACCCTGGCATCGATCAAATAGGTATTCGGGTTGAACAGATACAGCGTCACAAAAAGCGCAAAGCCGCTGATCCAGGTCCAGTAACTTTCCCAGTAAAACCAATGCAGATGCTGGGGCAGATTGGGCGGCGCCAACAGGTACTTCTGCGGGTTGTAAAAGCCGCCGCCGTGGACGGCCCAGAGCTCGCCGCTGACGCCCTTGGCGCGCAGATCGGCGGCCTCGGGGGGCAGCAGATGGTTATCCAGCCAGACAAAGTAGAACGAGGCGCCGATCCAGGCGATACCGACAATCAGGTGCAGCCAACGCAGCAGCAGGGCGGCCCAGTCAAGCAGATAGGGCAGAGAGGCGAGATCCATGAAAGTCTCAATTCAAGCATCGATGCCTCTCACCACAGGCGGGCGCTGTGAGCTGCGGACAAGTCGCGTCATTGAGTGCCGCTGCGACAGAGCAATAAAGTGTAGCGAGCTTTGCGGCCCTGATCAGCGCCGCCGGCGCGCCTTGGGTCCGCCGCCGCCGGGAGGAGGAGGGCCAGGCCGGTCGGTGCGTGCGGTATGGCCGGGCAGGATGCTTTGCGCCAGCGCGATCAACAGATCGGCGGTGCGGATCAGGTTCACATCCCGGTGCTGGGCCAGGGCCAGCGCATCGGCAAAGCGGGACAGGCGCTCGATCCGGTCGACCATCGCATCCAACTGCAAGGGCCGCACGGTCACGCAGCGCAAGGCCACGGCATAGCTGGCCGCCAGTTCATCAAACCAACGCCGCCCCTCCTCGTCGGGGCAACCCAGCTTGCCGTCGATCATGCGCTCGACCAACAAGGCTTCGGGCTGTATCAACAAATCCCAGGGGCTGGGCTGAATGGCAAAGTTATGCGCCGCACTGAGCCGGCATTGCTGCGCCAACTCGATCGCCGCGCCCTTGTCCGCCGGGCTGTGCCAGTCGGTCAAGCCGTCCAGGGCCAAGCGATAGAGCGCATGACAGGGGCTGAACTGATCCGACCCCGGCTGGCCCTCGCCAGCCCGGTAGGCCTCGACACCTTGTTGCAAGCAATGCGCCATCGCCTGCGCGGCGGCATCGCCGGCCTGCTCATCCAGCAAGCCGCTGAGTAGACGCCGGGCCTGCAAATTGGCCTTGCGCTGCCAAGCCGCGCCGCGCAAGGCGGTGCGCTCGCTGTGCATTGAGGTGGCGAACGCCGGCGTGGCGTCGCTTGCACCGGCGCCGTCAGCCACCAAGGCGTCCAGCCCGTCAAGCCGGCGCAAGGCCAAATCGATCAAGGCCTCGCCGGCCAGCACTTGCTGCTGCGCTTTCGGATCGCCGCTCAAGGCCTTGCCGAGTGCCTCAAGCGCACGCGCCTCGCCCAAGCGCGACTCGACATCGACCAACTTCTCCAAGCCCGCAATCGGCACGCCGCCGATTCGGTCCACCGCCTGCGCCGCACTCAGAAAGGCCGCGCGGGCTTTCTCCCACTGGCCCAAATCAAACCAGGTTTTGCCCAACGCGTATTGCAGCTGCGGGTTCTGCTGCCAGCCGGGCGGGCAGCGGCGGGTGAGCGCGTCGGCCACATGGTCCACCTGCACCTGCAGCTCGCGTGAGCCCAGGTACTCGCCGCGGCGCGCCAGATCGGAGCGCAGGCTGGCCAGCTCATCCAGCATCTCATCCGGCGACACATAGCGGCTGGCCGGCCCGCCCCCAGTGGCGCCCTCGGCCGCCGGTTCGGCCAGCCAGATCGGGTCACCATAGGCCTGGAACGCGCCCCAGGTGATGTCCTCGGGGTGGGCGCGCCAGACTTCCTTGCGGGCACTGAAGACGGCTTCGCCAAAGGGCTGGCGGCGCAGCAAGAGCTGCTCGTAAAAAACCTCGCCGAAGCGCCGCGCCGATTCGTCATTGACCGCCCAACCGGCCACCACCACGCAACGCACGCCGATGGCAATCATCTCGCGGGCCACGCTGGCGGCCAGCTTATTGCTGCCGGGGCCGCGGCCCTCAGAGTCGACTTGCCCCAGGTGGCAGCAATTCAGGAACACCAACTCGGGCACCGTCTCCATCGCCATGATCTCGGCCGCCGTGATCAGCAAGCCGTCGGACAGCAGCACGCCGCTGCGGTGGCGACCATCGGCGTGGAGCAACTCGAACACGCCATGGGCGGAGATATGCAGCATGCGCCAGGGCTTGGCGTAGAGCTTGGCCAGCACGTCGCTGGCTTTGTTGCCGTATTCCTCACCACGCCCGATGACCGCCTCCACCTCATAGCCCATGCCGCTGAGCAGCTCCTGACAGGCCTCACCTTCGGCCTGCGCGCCCGGCAGATCGGGCGGCGCCTGGGTGGCCTGCCCATTCAAATAGGGGAAGCCTTTGGAGAAACCGGCCACCGAGGGGTTGGCGATGACCAGCGCGCGGCGCGCCACGCCTTGATGCACGCTGGCGCGGAAGGCCTGCGCCGACAACTGCCGCACCACCGCCGTGCGCAGCGCCAGCGGCTGCTTTTCCTCGGACGGCCGGTCGGGGTCGTCGGCCAGCATCAGCTCCCATGGCAGATTGGCGGTGTAGGCATCGACCACCAGGACCACGCGGTCGAGCTGACGCGCCGCGTCCTTGAAGTCATGCGGCACCATCAGCTGAAACAGCATGCGGCCGAAGTCCTCATTCCAGATCGGATTGGCGATCTGTTGCGCCACCATCTGCTCGATCAAACCGGGTTGGCGCTGCAAGGCCACCGACTCGGCGCGCGCGCGCTGGCCGACGAAGACAAAGCGCAGTTTGTCGGCAAGCGGCGCCGCCCCGCTCACCTGCGCGGCCGCATTCTGGGCCTCGCTGCGCTCGGCGTCGGTGATGATCAGCCGCGGCCAGTAACTGGAATTGCCATCGTCATAAAGCCGCTGCCTGAAGCCCTCGCCTTGGCTCAGTTCGCCCTGGCACAGCAGGGCCGTGCCTTGCTTCTCGGCCTGCGCTGCCAACAGTGCGCTCAAGTTTCGCAGCGCGTAGGTGGCGCTGATTGCGGTGTCAAGATAGAGCTCGATGATGTCGAGCCGGGCGATGCGGATGTTCAGGCGCGTGGCAGCGAAGAAGCGCGCATTCGCTTCCATCACGCCGCGCACCAAGGCCTCGACCGAGGCCGCCACAGTCAGATTGGCCGAGGAGTTATAGCCCAGCAGCAGACTGGCCAGCGGCACCTCGCGGTCGGCCTTGCCCAGCACATCAATCACCTGTAGCAGATAGCGCAGCGCGCCGGTGCGCACCGCATCGGTCAGGTCAGCGGGGCTCAAGGCGCGGTCGTAAGAACCCAGGCCGGTGACGACGGCGCCACTCAGCTGGCCCATCTGCCGCTCAAAATCGCCGCGCACCCGCAGCACCACGGTGGCCGACCCGCGCGCACCGGCATACAGGCCCAGGCTGTAGCGTTCGCTCAACTCCTTGTTCAGCAATTCGCGGTCGATCAAGGCCTCGGCGCCGGCGATAGGGTCGCGCTCGTAATGACCGACCATGATGGGATCGGCCACGAAGCGCAGGTCCATCGCCTTGACCGCCACCTCCAGCCGCCGCTGTGTGCGCGCCGGCACCCGGTTGCGGGAGGAGCTGCCCATCAAGCCGCGCAGCAGCGCGTCCGGATCATCGGCGCTGGGCGGGCCGGCGTCGTAGGTGACCGGCTGCGCATGTTCGATCGCCCGCGTCGCCGGCGCTTGCGTGCTCAGCCCGGCGGTGGCGCCGGAGTTCAACAGCTCGGTCAAGGCGCTGAAATAGGCGCTGGTCGAGAGCAGATCCCCATGGGCTGCGGGCAGGTAATAAAAGCGCCCGATGCCGGCGATGCGCCCGGAGTCCCAGCTCACCGTGCCGTCGCCGCGCGTGGTGCCGACCATCTTCAGGCGCGCGTTGGCGCCCTGCCCAACCTCACGCAGACCGCAAGGCGTGTTGGGGGCCTGGCCGAAGATATAGACACTTTTGGCCTCGTAAGCTGCCGGCAACGCCGGCTTCTGCAAGCCGTCTTGCGCCCATAGCCAGCTGGCCGAGTCCAACACCGCTTGGGCCGGCGTGCCGGTACGCCGGTCGCCAAACCAGAAGTCGCGCAATTTGCTCTTCAGCTCAACCCATGTCTCGGCCTGCTGGTAGGCGTAGCTGCCACCACCCTCCGGCTGGCCCTGGAAGGTGTCGACAAAACCAGGTTTGGGCAATAACTGCAAGGCCCCACGGAAACCGGCGATGATGTCCAGCACCTCCTGCATATCGTGGGTGACATCAAGCCGCACCAGCGTGCGCAAGGTTTCGCCCTTGCCGATCAGGTTCTCCACCATCGAATGTGCGCCCTGGTTGGGCGTGCCCAACATGATCAGGCGGGCGCCGTCGCGGGCCATCAATTGGTCAATGATGGCGCGGCGCTTGTGGATACAGGCGCGCACCACCAAGCCGCCCATGCTGTGCGCCAGCAGGCGGATCGGCTGTTCCGTCTGGTGCATCAGCCGGGCCAGGAATTCACCCAGGCGCTCGGCCAACACATCCAAGGGCTGGCGCCAGTCATAGGGGAAGGGCTCGACCCGGTGGCTGTCGGCCAAGTGCTTGCAAACCCGCCCGTAGAACATCGCGAACAGCTCATCGGCCTCGACACCGGGGCGCGCGTATTCGATCTTGCTCAGGCCGCCGGTGGCAATATCGCCCGGATCGAACCAGACGCGGTCCTTGGCTCCGGCCTGCAAGTGCGAGCCCATCACGCCGGGCAGCACCACCACAATGGGTCGGTCGGCGGCGCCGGCACTGCGGCTGGCGCCGGCCGCCGCCAAGGCAGCCTCGTAGTCGGCCGGGTCCGGCAAGGCCCGGAAGCTGCTCAAGTCATTGGGCTCGGCCACCAGCAGCCAGTCGCGCAGCGCGCTGCGGGTGTCGCTATTGACGAAGTAACGGAAATGCGAAACATCGGCGCCGCGATCGAACAACACCCGCGCGGCCGACTTGGGCGCGATGCCGGCCAGCATCGCCGTGGTATTGACGACCAGGTGGTTGTCGTCGCTATCAAACAGCAGGAAGTCGGTCAGCATGACGCCCAACCTGAGCAGCAGATTGCCGCCCTGGATGTCGCCCGCAATGATGGACATCGCCGTGCCCGGCCGCACCGGCGCGTCATGCAGCAGGCGCGCCATCGGTGAGTCGGGCAGCATCGCCTCGATGCCGGGCACCAGATGCGCGTTGCATCGATTTTTGGCGATCTCGATCACCACCCGCTTGAAGGCCGAGTACAGCGGATTGCCGAAGAAGAACGGCACCGTGCCGATCAGCGTCAGCAGGCCGGACAGGAACACATCGAAGTTCCCGCTGGCCAGCTTGGTGCCGTTGGCGGGGCTGGCGGCGCGCACATAGCGCTGCACCACAATCTTGCGCTCGCGCAGCAGAGCGGCCAGCGTGCGCAGCTGCAGGCGCTGCTCGGCGTGGGCGTCTTTCAGCTCCTGGATGACACGCTCGGCTTCCTTCGCGTCGGCGTCGCCGGTGCCTTCGAATGCAAAGGCATAGCCGTCAATCAAGGCATCAAAGTCGCCCAGGCACAAGAGGTCAGCCACCAAGCCGCCGCGCGAATGCGAGACCAGGCAGATTTGCGCGCCGACGGGCAAGGCGCGGACCAAATCAATCGCGTTCTCGATCGGGCTTTGCGACAGCGTGCGGTGCTCAAAGCCGTAAATGCCGCCGCTGAACTTGGCCTGCAGCGCGCCCCACAAATCACGGTCGCCGCTGCGCAGCTCGCCAAAGCTGCCCAGGGTGCTGGAGCCGGTGCCATGCACAAAGACCAACAGCGGGCCGACCGGCGGATTGCTGTCGAAGCCGCAGGGCTCCAGATCCTGCGGTTTGCCCGTGGCCGAGACCCAGCGGTACAGGCCCGGCACTTGCGCGAGCTGCTTCTCGATCGCCCACATCAAGGCCTTGGTGCCGGCCCAAGTCACCCCCAACTCGGCCTTGTTCTTCAGCTGACTCAAGGCCAGCTCGATGATGGCGTCCGGCACCTTGCCGACGGCGAAAGAGTAGACCTTGCCGATCAGCCCACCGACCGCCGCGCCCAGGCCGCGGCCGGGTGCGGCGCCCTGGGCACGCAAGGCCTCTAGCAGGATGGCACCGTCCTCGCCAATCAGTTCAGGGTGGGTTTGCAGCAGGGTTTCGCGCAGGCGCCCGGCACTGGTGATCAGCGTGCTGCCGTCGGCCAGCTCCAGCACCAAAACCTCATTGGCCGCCGCCGCATGGCTTTGCGACACCAGCGCGACGTCCGCACTGCGCGCGGCCGGGCTCAGATCAAACGCGCTCAGCGGCTCAAGATAGCCGTCGGGCAAGAAGGCGTCGTCGCGCCGATCGGCCGCGCGGGCCGCCGGAGTCAGCAGCGGCGGCAAGCGGGGATGCTCGGCCGAGCGACCATTGAGTTTGATCGCGATGCTGTGCTCGGCCATCTTGTTCTCCCGCTAAGTTGATTAAACCGTGAACGGCGTTTGTGCCACGAAGGCCGCCGTCGCCGCGCTGCTACCGAGCACAAACAGGTTGGGCGACTGCGTTGGCGGCAGTCCGGCGCGGATGCGGGCATGGAAGCTGGCGTAGCTTCCTTTGAAGCTGCCGTTGGTCCATATTTTGAGCAGTTGGCCTGTGAACGCACCGTTATGGGCGCCGTCCATCGAGGTCTGATTGTCCTGGCAGCCCGAGATCAACAGCACGGCCGGCTTGAACGCACCGACCAGCGCCACCGCATGCGAGGCCGCGCCAACCAGGGCCAGCGCCGCATCGGGGTCAACGACTGCCTTGGCGGTTTCTCTCAGCACATCGACCTGCAGTTGGTCGTAAAAGTCCTTGTGTTCGGCATAGACGCGCCGAGCCACTTCAACCGGCATCAGCTTGACGCGCTGGCCGGGTGGCGGCGGCGGCGGCGCAATGTCCCGCGTGACCGAGCCGCTGTGGCAGCTGTCTGACAACACCAGTACGCGCACGCCGGTGGCAAAGCGGCTCAACTCCAGGTACAGCTCATCGTCGATCAGCTGGCCGTCAAACAAGCACCAGGTTTCGTCCTGCTGGTCGGGCTCGTCGCCATTGATATCACCGACCTGACCGCCATGGCCGGAATAAGTCAGCAGAAAAAAATCACCGGCCTTCAAGGCTTTGGCGGCGGCGCGCATATGGCTCAAGACCGCCGCGCGCGTGCCCTTCTTGGTCAGCAGCACGGTCGGCTTGATGCCTTTGGTCTTGGCCAGCGCGGCCATGTCATTGGCATCAAACTCGCAAGCGGCAAGCGGGCCGTCCCAGCCCCCGTAGGCCGCCGGGCTGACGGCATTCAAGCCGATATGAAGTGACAAGCCCTTGGGCTTGGTCGCAGCAACCTTGAGCGCTGGGGCGGATGTGATCTTGCTGGCCATGATGCGATTCTCCTGTTGCCGCCCCCATGGCGGCAGCCCCGGATCTTCTATGCGCAAGGTCAAACACGATACCCCTAGCTTGAAGCTGGTTTCG
>NZ_JANNMI010000343.1:0-12322 GCF_031397715.1 Roseateles sp. | reverse complement strand
AACGCCCCAGCTTCCGTTATGGGCACCGAGCGCCCCCATGAACGTCATCTTGAGCGCATCGATGAGCTGCTTGTTGTCGACATTGATCGGCGTCCCGCCCGTATCGGCCGGCACGCTGCTTTGGCCACCCACCGAGGGGAGGTAGGCATAGATGGAGGCGCTGAAGCGCCAGTTGGCGGCTTCAGCGGTCGATTGTGTTGACTGCGCTGCGGCGGGTGTCGCAAGCGCCGCTACCAATGACAACGCCGGAATCAATCTCTTCACTCGCGTATCTCCTGCTTGTTGAATCGTTGGCAGCTCGCCTCGTTGTGTCGGGTCACGGCTGACCTGCCAGGCGCCGAATGGTGTCGACGATGTCGGCACCGGCATCGTTCTTGCGAAAGTAGGCCGCACACCCCACGGTTTGTGCGCCAGCCCGTGTTTCCGGGTCGTCATGCGCGGTGATGAAGATAAACGGTGCATGCCGGCCCTCACTTACCAGCTGCAGTGCCAGCTCGACGCCCGACATGCCATCAAGCTGCACATCAAGCACCAGGCAATCGAAACGCGGGCGTTTGGCATCTGCAAGAAATGCTTCCGCGCAAGCATAGGTAATCGGTTGCATACCCGACGCTCGCAGCAGCCGGGCGAGCGATCGGCAAAGGCTTTCGTCGTCATCGACGATCGCAACATAGAGAGGGGTGGTGCTGCTCATCGGGGTTCATGCACTTTGGCCCCTGCAGCGTCAGTCGTCTACTGCCCTTTCGGGAAGGTTGGCTCAGCCGGCGTCATGCCGGCCTCTTGCGCCAGCAGCGTGAGGGCCATGACCGAGCGCACCCCGAGCTTCGCCATGATCGACGTGCGGTGCAGCTTCACGGTGCGTTCGTTGATGGCGAGATCACCGGCGATCTGCTTGTTCAACTGGGCTTGCAGCACATGCGCAAGCACTTCTTTCTCCCGCACCGAAAGCTTCTCGAATCGTGCCTTCAGCGCCTGCGTTCGCTCGCGCTCCGCGCGCTCCCGCGCGTCACGCGCCAGGGCACGCTGCACCGCGTCGAGCAGTGCATCCTTGGGCGCGCGCTTCTCCAGGAAGTCTTCGGCGCCGCCACGCATGGCGCGCACGCTGGAGGCAATGTCGCCATTGCCGGTGAGGAAGAGGATGGGCAGTGGGTTGCGCGTGAGGGCCAGTGCGGACTGCAGCTCCAGCCCGTTCAGGCCCGGCATCTGCAAGTCAGCCACGATGCAGCCTGGCACGTTGGCGGTGCAGTGTGCAATCAGCTCACTGGCGCTTTCGAAAGTCATTGCGCGAAAGCCGCTGGCCACCAGCAGGCGAGATGTCGCAGCGAGAAACGACGCGTCGTCGTCGACGATGTAAACCGTGGGCTGGGGCTGGCTCATGTTGCTGAGATCCCGCTGGACACGGGCAAGGTGAAGCGAAGGCTGGCCCCGCCGCCGGCGCGGTTTTCCGCCCAAAGGCGCCCGCCGTGCGTCTCGATCAGGCTGCGTGAAATTGAGAGCCCCATGCCCATCCCAGCCGGCTTGGTGGTGAAGAAGGAACCGAACACTTGTTCGAGTCTGTCATTCGGGATGCCGGCCCCACTGTCGCTCACCGTAATCTGTACGGTTTGGGCGCCATCACGCACGGCGCTCACGACGATGTGCCGCACATTCCGGCGCGCCTCGTCAATCGAGTCCATGCCATTGGAGATGAGGTTGAGCAGCACCTGCTGAAGGTGCACCCGGTCACCCAGCACGCGCGGCACGTCGTCGGCGATCTCCACGTCCATCCGGACCTGCCTCGCCGCAGCGTCGGGCCGCACCAGGGCTGCGACATCGCCGACGAGCTCGTCGACGGCCAGCGGCACCATCACGATGTCTTGTCGGCGCAGCAGCGCGCGCATGCGGTCGATGACGGCACCCGCGCGCTGATCGTCGCTGATGATGTCATCGACGATCGCGCGAACCTCATCAAGATCCGGTGGAATGACCTGCAGCAAAAGCGTTGCCGCTTCGGCATTGCGCAAGATGGCGCCCAGCGGCTGGTTGATCTCATGCGCCAGCGCCGAGGAGAGCTGTCCCATCACCGACACGCGCCCGGCGTGAGCGATCTCCTGGCGCAAGCGCAGCATCTCATCTTCAGCCTGCCGGCGCGGTGTGATGTCGCCGCAGGCACCGCGCGTGCGCACCGCCCGGTTGTTGGTGTCGAAGTCGACGCGCCCCCGGGTCGCGATCCAACGCAGGGTGCCATCGGGCAGCACTGCCCGGAACTCGGTTTCGTAGTCGCCGTCGCCTGCCATGGCCTGCGCCAGAACCTGGCGGACCGCCTCGCGATCGTCGGTGTGCACCTTCAGCAACAGTCGCTCCAGATCGACCGGCTCCGCAGCGTCGAAGCCGAACAACTCCCGCAACCTGGGGCTGGCCCAGAACTCGTCGCGTGGGAGATCACGCACCCAGATGCCGAGGTTCGCCACCTCGGCGGCCAGGGTCATGCGCTGCTCGCTTTCACGCAGTTCGGCCACGAGTTCGGAGGCACGCACCACGTCGCGACTCAGCTCATGGCCCATGGCCACCAAAACACCCAGTGAGAACATGCTGATCGTGATCGGCATCTGCAGCCCGCCCCAGACCACCAGCATGACCTGAACGATGCCGGCCAGCGCAAAAAACATGGACATACCACCCACGCGCAGCGCGGCTCCCCTGTTGCCACGCCGCCAGGCGCGGATAGCAGCGTCCGCCACAAAGATCACCAGCAGGATGGCACTCAGGCTCCCCACCGCCATCCACGGATTGGGTATGCCGATCGCAGTGGAGACGGGCTCGCCGAGGAACGGCATGCGTTGCACGGCCGTCACCACGCTGAAGTTGAGGTTCTGGCCGGTGCTGAAGTTGAGCACCAAGGAGAGGGTGCGCAGCACGACCACGCTCCAGGCCAGCCACAAGCGCCCCGGCGTGAAAAAGGTGTACACGAAGCCGACCAGCGACACGATCACGAACCATATGTACAGGTGCTGCCACCGGAGTGCCGCAGCAAACTCGTCGGGCGTCTGCGCTCGCATCATCCACAACTCACCAAAAGCAGCGGTTGCGGTGGCGACCGCCAACACCGAGAAGAAGAAGCTGGGCCATGCCGCACGGTTCCTCAACCAGACCGGCAGATAGACACCGGCCAGCGTGAGACAGGCTGCCGCCACCATGGACCAGATGACGGTGATCTCGCTCATGGTGTCTGAGTGCATTGAAGTAGCCCGCCGATACCCTGCTGCGAAAGGCGCAGCCATCCGATTTCGCAAGAAATGGATGGGCAGCCCCGACCTTTCTTGACCCCCTCGGGGGGCGGATGACATAGGTCGTCGGGCTGGGGGCGCTCACAAGCAATCGATTCCAGCATCTTCCCTGCCTTGCGATGTGTGGCCTGTTGGCGAGCCTGTCTACTGCCCTAAGAGGAAGGTGCGCGCAGACGCCTTTGTTCTTAAGCTGCACTTTATCCGACAGAGATCATCGGACAGCGTTGATGAACGTGAGCGCAGGGCAACGAGGCCCTGACGCTCAACTGCGGGAGTAGACAATGGTGACGACAACCCTTCGTATTCTGATGGCCGCCGGAGCAAGCTTTGCCTTGCTCTCGCCCTTGCAACTGCGGGGCCATGACTCTCCCGGGCCTACCAACAAGAAGATCAACTACTCGCCCTATCCCGCAAAGAACTTCCCGAACCGCGTGTACTTCGGAGACACGCACCTGCACACCTCGTATTCGACCGACGCCGGGATGATCGGGAACACCCTGGGGCCGGAGGAAGCGTATCGGTTTGCGCGTGGCGAAGAGGTGAAGTCCAGCAGCGGCCTGCCTGCGAAATTGCAGCGGCCACTCGACTTCCTCGTCGTCGCCGATCACGCGGAGAACCTCGGCTTGTCGCCACAACTCGCGAGTTCAGATCCCGAGTTGCTGAAGTCCGAATGGGGCCGCAAGGTGCATGACCTGGTCAAAGCGGGCAAGGGGATTGAAGCCTTCAACGAATGGGTCAAGCGCCTGAGTTCGCGGGACGATCCGTTCAAAGGCAATGACACGCTCACGCGCACGATGTGGCAGCGAGGAACCGCTGCGGCCGAGAAGTACAACGAGCCGGGCCGATTCACCGCCTTCATCGGCTTTGAATGGACCTCGACTCCGGGTGGCAACAACCTTCACCGGAATGTGATCTTCCGTGGTGGCAAGGAACACGCCGACAAGATCGTTCCGATCTCCCAGTACGACACCGTCGACCCTGAAGTCTTGTGGCAGTGGATGAGTGACGCCGAGAAGACGACCGGCACCCGGCTCCTGGCGATTCCGCACAACGGCAATATCTCCATGGGTCTCATGTTCGACGACGTGACGCTGACCAGCAAGAAGCCGCTCGACCGCGACTATGCCGAGCGCAGGATGCGCTGGGAGCCTCTTTACGAAACGACCCAGATGAAGGGTGATGGCGAAGCTCATCCCGCACTCTCTCCCAATGACGAGTTCGCCAATTTCGAGACCTGGGACAAGAGCAGCTTCGGGCCTGAGGTCCACACGCCGGCGATGCTGCCGCGCGAATACACGCGCGAAGCCCTCAAGCGAGGGTTGATCTATGAGCACAAACTGGGTGTCAATCCGTTCAAGTTCGGCATCGTGGGTTCGACCGACTCGCACACCTCGCTGGCGACCACGCAGGAAGACAATTTCTTTGGCAAGGTCGCGCCGCTGGAGCCGTCATCTTCTTCGCACCGCTTCGACGAGGTCGTCACGGGCAACCTCGCAAAGAGCGATGATCTGAAGCAATACGCGTGGATGACTAGCGCCTCGGGCCTCGCGGCCGTCTGGGCGACCGACAACACCCGAGAAGCGCTGTGGGACGCCATGGCGCGCAAGGAGGTCTACGCCACCACCGGCACTCGTTTGCAGGTGCGCGTGTTTGGCGGCTACGACTTCACCGTCAAGGATCTCGAGCGCTCCGATTTCGCCGAACAGGGCTACAAGCGCGGTGTGCCGATGGGCGGGGATCTCAAGAACGCCCCGGACGGCAAGGCCCCGGCGTTCCTGGTGCGCGCCGTGCGCGACCCCGATGGCGCCAATCTCGACCGAGTCCAGGTCATCAAGGGCTGGCTCGACGCTTCCGGCAAGACGCACGAGAAGGTCTACGACGTGGCCTGGTCGGGCAAGCGCACGCCGGGCAAGAACGGCAAGTTGCCGCCGGTCGGCAACACGGTGAACGTGAAGGAGGCGAGCTACACGAATGCGATCGGATCGCCGTATCTGCATGCACATTGGAAGGATCCGAGCTTCGATTCGAAGCAGCGTGCGTTTTACTACGTGCGAGTGATCGAAATCCCGACACCGCGATGGACGACGTACGACGCCAAGTTCTTCGGCACCAAGCCGCCGGCAGCCGCCCCGACCGCGATTCAGGATCGCGCCTACACATCGCCGATCTGGTACACGCCGATCTGATCGGCCATCTTGAGTCGACCGATGATGCGTAGCCTGCTGCAAGAACCGCTGCTGCACTTCCTGATCCTGGGCGGGCTGCTGTTCGGCCTGTACAACGTGGTGCAGGGCGGCGCCCTGAAGCAGGGCAGCGAGATCGTGGTCTCACGCGGCCAGGTCCAGAGCCTCCAGGCGCAGTTCCAGCGCGTGCGGCAGCGGCCTCCGACGTCGGAGGAACTAAAGGGCTTGGTTGACAACTGGATACGGGAAGAGATCTATTACCGCGAAGGCCTCGAGATGGGCCTGGATCGGGAAGACCTCATTGTTCGGCGCCGGGTCAGCCAGAAGTTCGAGTTCATCGGTGATTTCGCCACGCCTGTACCTCCCACCGCTGCGGCGCTGCAAGCGTGGCTCGTGGCCCACTCCGACAAGTACCAGGTGGAGCCGCGCTTCGCCTTGAGCCAGGTGTTTTTCGATACCGCGCGGCGCGGGCAGAAACTCGATACCGATGTGGCGGCCGCGCGTCGCGCACTCGATGCCGGCAAGACCCCCGTTGGCGATCCAACCCTGTTGCCGCCGGCTTTGAACCAGACAGGGGCGACCCAGGTCGCGCGAATCTTCGGCGAGGAGTTTGTCGACGCGTTGAAGGCGCTGCCCCCGGGCACTTGGCAGGGGCCGGTGCGATCTAGTTTCGGCGTGCACCTGGTCAAGCTGAGCACCGTGCAGCCCGGCCGCCTCGCCACCTTGGACGAGGTGCGCGCCGCGGTAGAGCGTGATCTTCTGCTCGCCCGAGCGACCGAGGCCAACACGGCGCGCTACACCAAGCTGCGTGCTCGGTACAACGTGCGGATTGATTCGATCGGGTTGGCCACGCCTTGAAAGCGCTCTTCGCACTGCTGCTCGCCTGCCTGGTCTGCGCTGCGCAGGCGGACATCTTTCGCCCGGCTTACCTGGAGCTGCGCGAGGCGGGGAGTGACCGCTATGAGGTGATGTGGAAGCTGCCGACGCAGGGCGATACGCGCCTGGCGGTCGAGGTGAAGTTCCCCACCGGCACGATGCAGACGTCGCCGGTTCAGGGCCTAATCAGCAGCGCTGCCTATGTCGAGCGCTGGCAGATCGCTCGACCCGGTGGTCTTGCCGGTCAGACAATCGGGATCGACGGCCTGGCGGGCGGCATCACCGATGTGATCGTGCGTCTGGAGCGCCTGGATGGCACGAGCCAGGTCGAACGTCTCTTGCCGCATCGACCTGAGTTCACTGTCAAGGGATCGACCGGCACGGCGCAGATTGCCTGGTCCTACCTGGTGCTGGGCATCGAACACATCCTGGGTGGCATCGACCACCTTTTGTTCGTGCTGGCGTTGCTGCTCATCGTGCGTGGCGGCAAACGGATCGTGACCACCATCACCGCGTTCACGCTCGCCCACAGCCTGACGCTGGTGGCCGCCACCCTGGGTTGGGTGCATGTGCCCGGGCCACCGGTCGAAGCCCTGATAGCACTCAGCATCGTCTTCGTCGCCGCCGAGGTGCTCCACGGCCTTCGCGGCAAGCCGGGCCTTACGGCACGTGCACCGTGGGTAGTGGCCTTCAGTTTCGGGCTGCTGCACGGCTTCGGTTTCGCCGGTGCGCTGGCCGAAGTGGGGCTGCCGCAGACAGCGCTGCCGGTGGCCCTTTTGTTATTCAACGTCGGCGTGGAAGTCGGCCAACTCTTGTTCGTGGCCGGCGTGCTGGGCGTGCGCGAGCTGCTGGTTCGTTTGCCGATGACGCTACCCGCGTGGACCTTGCGTTTGCCGCCTTACCTCATCGGTACGGTGGCGATGTTCTGGGTAATTGAGCGCATTGATTCATTCTGGATCTGAACGGGGCGTGCGGCACAGTCCTTCATGGCACCACGATCAACTGCAACTATGAAGACAAGAACTCTCCTGAAAGTCATTGCAGCCGTTGAGCTTTTGACCGGCTTGGGACTGCTGCTTGCGCCTTCCCTGGTGGCGGAGCTTCTGCTTGGCCTGCCACTCGGCCCAGGGGCGCCGCTTGTCGTGGGTCGCGTCGCAGGATTGGCTCTGGTTGCCATTGGTCTGATTTGCGGGCTCGAGAATATGCGCGATTGCGGGGCCTCACCCACCGGCCTGCTGGTTGGATTGCTGGCGTACAACGGGGCCGTTCCCTTGCTTTTGATCCATAGCTGCGTGACGAACGGGACAAGCGGAATCGGCTTGTGGCCAACCGTGGCCTTGCATTTGGCGTTCACGTTTTTTATCGCAACATGCCTTCGCTCAAATTCTGCGGGACGTGAACATTCGGCGCCTTCGCAGGCTGTTGAGAAGTGAAGACGGCGTCCAATTCTCATTTCAAAGTGCTTTGCAGTCTTCCTCACTCGGCCCCCCACAATAGCGGCATGAACAAGGCATTCACCAAGGAAAGTGACCGTGACGACGATGAGGAGGAGGGTGCGCTGCCCGCCTTCCCGCCCGGAACGCGCAATTACATGACGCCCGAGGGCTATACCCGCATGCGGGCGGAGTTCATGACGCTGCTGGACGAGGAGCGACCGAAGATCGTCGAAATCGTCTCCTGGGCTGCCAAGAACGGTGACCGTTCCGAGAACGGCGACTACCTCTACGGCAAAAAGCGCCTGCGTGAAATCGACCGGCGCCTGCGCTTCTTGACCAAGCGCCTGGACATCGCGGAGGTGGCCGACCCCAGCATTCATTTCGGCAAAGACCAGGTCTTTTTTGGCGCGACGGTGACCTACTCCAATGCCAAAGGGGCGGAGCGCACCATCACCATCAAGGGCATCGACGAGGCCAACAGCTTGGCCGGCGAGGTCAGCTGGATTGCGCCGATTGCGCGCGTGTTGCTGAAGTCGCGCGAGGGCGACGAGTTGCAACTGATGACGCCCGGCGGCCTGGAACAGATCGAGGTGCTGGAGGTGCGCTATCCCGCGCCAAAGCCCCCAGTGCCCTAAGGCTTGACGCGCCAGACCCGCAGCACCGCCGGTGAGCGTTTCAAAGTACGCAGCACATCGGCCAGATGCAGGCGGTCACGCACCGACAGCAGCAAGTTCATCTCGGCGGTTTCGCGTTGCTGCGATTCGTCGCTCATCAAGATGTGGGTGATGTCGGCCTCGGCCGCACTGACGGCGGCCGCCACCTGGCCCAACACGCCCTTGCCGTTGTTGAGCAGCAAAGACACGGCGGCCTCGAACGGGTGGGTCAACTCCTCGGCCCAATTGACATTGATCCAATGCTCGCTGTCGCGCGCAAAAAGCTTGCGGCCGACCTGGCACTCGGCGGTGTGCACCAGCAGCCCTTCACCGCGCCCCAAATAGCCCTTGACCTCATCGCCAGGGATAGGCCGGCAGCAGGTGGCCAGTCGCACCGACGCGCCTTCGCTGCCGTCCAGCGTGACCTGACCCTGGGCGGGTGCGTTATCGGCCGCAAAGCGGCCCATGCTGAGCATCACCGCATCGGGGCGCTGGCCTTGCTCGGCCAGGATGCGGGCCAGCTTTTTGGCCACAATGGTGGCGATTTTGCGGCCCAGGCCGATCTCGACCAACAACTCGTCAACATGGCGATTGCCGGCCCAACGCGCCAGTTGCTGCCAAAGCTGTGCGGCGCTAACTTCATCGTCATCCAGGCTGGGCAGGGCCAAGCCCTCGGCCCGCAGCGCCTGCGAAAGCATTTTTTCGCCCAGATCGCGGGACTCGTCTTGCTCCAGGTTCTTCAGAAAGTGACGAATCTTCGAGCGGGCGCGGCCGGTGCGCACAAAACTCAGCCAGGCCGGGTTGGGCCGGGCGCCGGCGGCGGTGACGATCTCGATGACATCGCCGCTGCTCAACTCGGTCCGCAGCGGCACCGCTTCCCCATTGATTTGCGCCGCCACGCAATGGTCGCCGACGTCGGAATGGATGGCGTAGGCAAAGTCCACCGGCGTGGCGCCCTTGGGCAGTGCCATGATCTTGGACTTGGGCGTGAAGACGTAGACGGCGTCGGGGAACAGGTCGATCTTGACATGCTCAAGGAACTCGTTAGCGTCACGCGTCTCGTCTTGAATTTCAATCAAGGACTGCAGCCAACGCGCACCCATTTGCTGGCCGCTGCGAGCGCCGCCCGAATCCTTGTAGAGCCAATGTGCGGCGACCCCCTTTTCGGCCACCATATGCATGGCCTCGGTGCGGATCTGAAACTCCACCGGCGTGCCCAGTGGGCTCACCAGGGTGGTGTGCAGCGATTGATAGCCATTCGGCTTGGGGATGGCGATGTAGTCCTTGAAACGGCCGGGCTGGGGCTTGTAGAGCTGGTGCAGCACGCCCAGGCTCAGATAGCAATGCGCTAGGTCGGCCACGACCACCCGAAAACCGAAGATGTCGCTGACCTGGGCAAAGCTCAGATGCTTGTCCTTCATCTTTTTGTAGATGGAGTAGATCGTCTTCTCACGACCATCGATTTCGGCCTTGTGCGCCGAGCCTTCAAAAGCCTTCAGCACATCCCGCTCGATGCGTGACACCAGATCGCGCCGGTTGCCGCGCGCCTTGCTGATGGCCTTGCTCAGCGCGGCATGGCGCCAGGGGTTGAGGTGCTGGAAGGACAAGTCCTGCAGCTCGCGGTAGATCTGGTTCAGGCCCAGCCGGTGCGCAATCGGGGCGTAGATGTCCAGCGTCTCACGGGCGATGCGGCGGCGCTTCGGCGCGGCCATGGCCTCCATCGTGCGCATATTGTGCAGACGGTCGGCCAGCTTGATCAGGATCACGCGCACATCGCGGGCCATCGCCAGCAGCATCTTGCGAAAGCTCTCCGCCTGCGACTCTTCCTTGGTCGAGAACTGCAGCTTGTCCAGCTTGGTCAGGCCGTCCACCAACTCGGCGGTGGGCGCCTCAAAGCGTTCGATCAACTCGGTCTTGGTGACGCCGCAATCCTCCATCGCGTCATGCATCAGCGCGGCCATGATGGCTTGCGCGTCGAGCCGCCATTCGGCGCAAATGCCGGCCACCGCGATCGGGTGCGTGATGTAGGGCTCACCGCTGGCTCGGAACTGACCCAGATGTGCCTCATCGGCGAATTTATAGGCTTCGCGCACCCGCTTGATGTCGGCCTTAGGCAAATAGCTCAGCCGATGCAGCAAGGCGTCGAAAGACGCCGCTTCGGCCGCGGTCGGTTCGGCAGGCGTGCGCAGCCCTGACAAACCGGTCAGCGCCGCAGGTAGGCGAGAAGCAGCAAATGATCGAAAACCCATGGGCCTAATTTAACGCATCGGTGGCGCAGCGATTGCCTGCACTTGGGTCAAGAAACGACAACGGGCGCCCTTGGGCGCCCGTATCAGCCGACTATCTAGGCTCGGTGCTGCTTGGCTTGAAAGTTAGACCGGCACTTTGCGCAGCATTTCGATGCCCACTTCACCGGCAGCAATTTCACGCAAGGCGGTCACGCCTGGCTTGTTCTTGCTCTCTATTTTTGGCGTGTGGCCTTGGCTCAGCATGCGAGCGCGGTAGGTTGCAGCGAGCACCAACTGGAAGCGGTTAGGGATCTTGGTCAGGCAGTCTTCAACAGTGATGCGGGCCATTTTGGGTTCCAGTACAGGTGTTCGGTGAAAAGCTAGGGCAGCTCAAGCGCTAAGAAAACGGCAGACCGGTTTCTGCGTTGAGCTGCGTATTTTAACCGCTGCGCGTGAACAATCGCCTTCAGATCGAAAACAGCGGTGTCAAAGACGGCGTTTACCACCACAAAGTCGAACTTTTGGGCCTGCGCCACCTCGATACGCGCGTTGGCCATGCGCCGCGCGATCACGCTGGGGTCAGTGTCGCCGCGTCGGTTCAGGCGTTGCTCCAGCTCTTCCCAGCTCGGCGGCAGGATAAAGACCAAGACCGCATACGGGAACAACTGCTTGATCTGCAGGGCGCCCTGGAAGTCAATCTCCAGCACCACATCGTCGCCATGCGCCATGCGCGCTTCGATGGCGGCGCGCGAGGTGCCATAGAGATTGCCATGCACTTCGGCCCACTCGAAGAATTCACCGCGTTCGGCCATCGCCTGGAATTCTGAAATGTTGGTGAACCAGTATTCACGGCCATGTTGTTCCTGGCCGCGCGGCGCACGCGAGGTGTGTGAAATGGATACGCCCAATTTGGCGTCCAACTCCAGCAGCGCCTTGACTAGGCTGGACTTGCCGGCGCCACTGGGCGCGGCGACGACAAACAAATTGCCTGGATATTCCATGCTCTGGCGGGTCCCTGTTTACTCGAAATTTGGCACGCGCATCTCGGCTGGAGATGCGTGGCGGCTGCACTTGATTTTATCAGGGCGCTGGTCGCGGGCTGGGCGCCCTAGGTCCACAGCCGGATAGTTCGAAAGAACTATCCGAACTGTTGCGCCATCGTTCTTCTGCGAGCCATGCCGTCGCCCTTGGGAGGATGTTCGCCGTCGACCTGATCCGGGACAGTTGGAGACATTGAAAACAGGAGAAGCTCCATGTCTGTGAGTCCCGCAAGTCCCAGCAGCGCGAGCGCCAGCCATGGCCGCCGAGCGCTCAGCGTGCTGATCGTCAGCACGCTGGCTTTCACCGTTTGTTTCATGGTCTGGATGATGTTCGGCGTGATCGGCATCCCGATCAAGAAAGCGCTGAACCTCAATTCGACCGAGTTTGGCCTGTTGACCGCGATGCCGGTGCTGAGCGGCTCGCTGATCCGCGTGCCGCTGGGCATCTGGACCGACAAGTTCGGCGGCCGCATCGTCTTCTTCTGCTTGATGATGGCCTGCGTGTTGCCCATTTGGCTGATGAGTTATGCCACCGCTTACTGGCACTTTCTGGTGATCGGCCTGTTCGTCGGCCTGGCCGGCGGCTCCTTCTCGGTCGGCACGCCCTATGTGGCGCGCTGGTTCCCGAAGAACCGCCAGG
>NZ_JANNMI010000322.1:0-24589 GCF_031397715.1 Roseateles sp. | reverse complement strand
CGTCCATGCGCCCGATGATGTTGCGTATCACACCGCCCATCAGCTGCTGCACGCCCGCCAGCCCCAGCTTGGCACTTTGTTCGGTCAGGAAGCCGGCTTTGGCTTGCTTAAGCGGGACCACAAAGTAGCCCTCCAGGCCGGCCGCCGTCAAGGCAACGACCATATCGGCCAAGGCGCCGCGGTGCTCCACTGGCGCGTCGGCCTGCTCCAGGGCGGTCAACACGCTCAAACTCTGCTTGCGCAGCGCGGGGCTGTGGACAAAGCGCAAAAATGGCTGCGCGACGGCTTTCGCGGGCGCCGCCTCGGCCGCTGCGGTTTTGGGTAGGCGCTTGATGGTGGAAGGCATGGCGTTGATCATAGCCAGCAATCTGGGCACGGGTGCCATCCTCGGGTTTCCTCTTAGGGCAGCCAAGCGCGGAATGCAAATTTCCTTAAAAACTCTCCCTACAATCCGCGCAATCTCCTGCTTATTGCCGGCGAGTTCATCCGAATACCGACCATTCGAAAGAAGTCCATGAAAATCTCCAAGCTGTTAGCCGCATTGTTGCTGCCCTGCGCCGGTGTGGCCTACGCCGCGCCCGCCAAGTACATCATCATCGACCACTCAACAGCGCCTTGGATGGATCAGGCCCAGGCCGAGTCCATCTGGCTGAAGCGCCAGGACAATGGGCCGAAGTTCGTCAAGCTCTATCCGGCCAAAAAATGGGGCTTCTTGAGCCAGGTCGAGGGCGGCATTGATGCGTCCAAGACCTGCGTCATCACCGCCCGCACGCTGATGTTGCCGGTTCGAGGTAAACAGCTGCTGTTCAAGCCGGCCAAGAGTGCCACGACCTTTGGCTCACAGCCCAATGCCTCGCTGGAGCAGTGCAAGGCCTTGGCCACGGCCAAGCTGGACGAGGCGGTGCAGGCACTCGGATCCGCCTTGATTCCGAACTAAGCCGCCGATTGGCCAGACCTTGGCCGCGCCTGAACATCACCCGCTGCGTTGCAAGAACCAGCGGGTGATTTTTTTGGGCGGCTTGGTGCGCCAAGGCCTCAGGCTAGACTGCAGGCATGGCCCCTTTTGCCAACCGCCATGCCCGGTTGATCGCCGTCTTGCGATCGAGTTCGGTGTTTGGGTCGCTGCGTCAAGAAATCCTTCAGGCGCTTGCCCATGCGATGACGCTGCGCAGCGTGCATGGCGGGCAGACCGTCATACGCGGGGGTGAGGCCTGTGACAGCAACGCGCCTGACTCGGCGGAACAAGGATTGGCGCAGACCTTTGTGCTGCTGCCCCTGCTCCCCGGTGCAAGTCACGCGCTGGGGCAAGACCTGAACCTAGCCTTCGCCAAGCATGGCCGGGTCGCTCATCTGCGGGCTGCGGCCGCTGAGCGCCAACTGCTACTGAACAACGAAGCGTTGCCGCTTGAAGCGCTGGCGCGGATTGAGGCGGCGCATGAGTTCATCCTCTACGAGACCTCGGGTGGCGACTGTGCGTGGACCCGGTTCGCCTTCCGGCAGGCCGACCAGCCTATTTTTATTGCCCAGGCCGACGCCGCTGCTCCGCTCACGCCCATGGCGTTGGCGCTTGGCCAAGAGCCCGGCTATGGGCTCAAGCGCCGCCACCTGGTGCTGCGGCACGCGCCGAACTGCGCGCAGTCGGTATCACCGACGCCGTGGTTGCAGGGGCGCGATCTGGAACGCACCTACCCGGTGCGCCGCGGCAGCCAGGCCGATGCGGCGCGCGCGGCTTTGCCGATCTCGGGGTCTTGCGCGCCATGCAGGAGCGCGCTATCCCGGTTGACCTGATCGCCGGCAACAGCATGGGCGCCCTGATCGCTGCGCAATATGCGCTCGGCGCCGATCTGGAAACCATAATACTGCAAGCGACCCAAGCCTTTGCGGCCGGCGGCGAATGGCTGATGTAGACGCTGAGTCGGCTCAGCTCCTGCCCTTGTCGCTCAGCCAGCGCGAGGTGTGGCTGGATCAACGTGCTTGTCGAGCGCAATGACGCCTTGCGCCTGGTTCCCTTTGCTGATGGAACCCAGCAGCTGCTGCGCCGCTTCGAGCCTCATTTGGCGCTGCTTGACCTGGGGCCTGCCGCCGACCTCAAGCGGGCGGTGCAGGACGGCTGGCAACGCAGCATTCGTCAACCCTTCGAGATGCGCCGCACGCCGCCCTTGGCGCTTCACCCTGTTTAGCGCCAGCGCTGAGTGGCACGCGGTCACGCTGCAGTTTCACCATTTGGTCATGGACGGCTGGGGCACCACCCAGCTCATCCGTGGCTGGAATGAAATTTACCAGGAGCTTGCCGAGTCGCGATGCCCGCCAAGGGCAGCAAAGCCTAGCTATCAAGAGTTCATCGCCGAGTCCTTGGCCTACCGAAAGTCAGCACTTTTCGAGCGCGACGCCGCCTACTGGCACGGCCAAATTCAGCCCCATTCGGCTCAGTTCGCGGGCGCTCAAGTCGAGCCGCGCGGCGCGTACGTGGGGGTGCAGCAATTGCCCGGGGCCGAGGTCTTCAAACTCAAGCTGGCGCGGGCCGAATACCTGAGTGCGGCGAGTGCGGCGGAGGCCTTGGGAGGCAACATCTTTCGCTGCCTGCTTGCCGCCCTTGCCCTGTAGGTCTCGCGCGCGCTGGGGCGTGACTCGGTGCTGATCGGGGTTCCCAGCCTGAACCGTTCGAGGCGACGATTCAGGCTCACTCTGGGCATGTTTGTCGGCGTCTTGGCCGTGCGCCTGCAGTTGGATCCCAGCGCCAGCGCGGCTGATTTTTTGCGCCACGTCAGCCAGCAAATGCAAGGCGCGCTGCGCCACCCCCGTTACCCCTTGAGTGAGCTGAGCCAGTCCATGCGCTTGATGCGCACAGGCCACACCCACCTACTCGATGTGCTCTTGTCTTTTGCGGTGCAAGATTTCGGGCTGAACTTCGGTGCGGCTCAATTTGTAGACTCACGGAGATTGTTCAGCGGCCTGGCGCGCTACCCATTGGCCGTCACGGTGTGCGAATTTGACCGCCAAGCCGACCCTGAAATGATCACGAAGCCAGCCAGGCCTGCTACGGGCCGGGCGAACCCGAGCTGTTAGCCCGGCGGCTTTGGCATTTGGCGCGTGCCTGGGCCGAGCGGCCCTAACTCGCCCTTGAACAGCTGGACATCGTGCCACCCGAGGAGCACTGGGCCTTGCTGGACGGTCTGCACAAAGACTTGGCGCAGCTGGACGCGCCGGCGCCGCCTTCTTGCCACTCGACCCGCAAGCACCTGCCGCGCGTTTGCGCCAGATGCTGTCCGACAGCGCCGCAGTGGTCTTGTTGCTGAACTGGCGACGCTGCACGGCCGCTGCCTAAACATGGCCGCGGCCTGCACCGATGTGCCGCAAGGGCGGCCCTGGTCAGCACCCAGCGCCGCGGATTTGGCTTATGTTCTGCTCAGCTCTTCAATGTCTACGGCCCGACCGAGGCCAGCATCTTCGCCACCCCCTGGGACTGCTCGGACGCGGTGCAAGCCGAGGCCGATTTGCCGCTGGGCCGCGCCATCGGCGACATCTATCTCGGCGGCGGAGCCCTCGCACGCGGCTATCTGGGCCGCCCCGACCTCGACCGCGAAGCCTTCTTCCCGGATCCTTTTGTGGCCGGTAAACGCATCTACCGAACCGGAGACAGCGGCAGGCTGGACGGCCTCGGCCGCCTGCACTTCAAGGGCTGCAATGACCGTCAGATCAAGCTGCGCGGCTACCGGATCGAGCCGGGTGATATCGAGGCGGCTTGCCGCAGCTTGCCCGGCATCGGACAGGCGGTGGTGCGAAAAGTGGAACTCGGCGGCCAGTCGACGCTGCATGCGTGGCTGGTCGGCCGTCAGCGTGACTCAGACCTGCTGCTGGCCGAGCGGCTTGTCGGCCTGCTAGTACCGGCCCTGTTTTGGAGTGCCGGCGAGCTCGACATAGTCGATCTGCACGCGCGCCTGCAAAGCCCTCGGCCCCGGTCTGAGCCTGCTGGCCGCCGCCCTCGACCTGACGCTGGCCGTGCCGCTGTCCGTCATCACGCTGTTGCTGATTGCAGCACTCGACCCCTGGCCCGGTTTTGCCTGCAGCTCAGCGAGCGGCTGGGCGGCCGCGGGGTCTGGACGGAGATCACGCTGCGCCTGCTGCCGCTGGCGCCGTTTGCCGTCGCCAATATGGTGGCCGGCGCCACCCATATTCTGCTACGCGATATGCTGCTGGAGACGGCGATAGGCATAAGCCCGAGCACGCTGGTGATGGCCTTCTTCATGGACAACATCCTGCGCGCCCTGCACTGAAACAGACTTCCAGGAGCATTTTTGATGAAACAAATCGAAGTTGACGTGGCCATCATCGGTGCCGGCACCGCCGGTATGTCGGCCTACCGGGCCGCACTCGCCCACACCCCCAGCGTGTTGGTGATTGAAGGCGGCCCCTATGGCACCACTTGCGCCAGAGTCGGTTGCATGCCCAGCAAACTCTTGATCGCCGCCGCTGATGCCGCCCATTCGGTCAATGTGCTGGCCGGCCAAGCCAAGGCTTTCGGCGTCCGCGCCGGCCCCGCTCAGATCGACGGCGTCGCGGTGATGCAGCGGGTGCGCGAAGAGCGCGACCGCTTTGTGGGCTTTGTGGTCGACGCCGTCGAGCAATGGCCGGCCGCACATCGGCTGCGCGGTCGGGCCAGATTTCTGGACGATCAACGCCTGCAGATAGACGATCACACCGTCGTCACGGCCAAGCGCATCGTCATCGCGACCGGCTCCAGTCCTCACGTGCCGGCCGAATGGCAGCAGGCCGCCGGTGATCGCCTGATCGTCAATGACGATGTGTTCGCCTGGACTGACTTGCCCAAGTCGTTGGCGGTGCTGGGAGCCGGCGTGATCGCACTGGAGTTGGCGCAGGCGCTGCACCGACTCGGCGTGCGCGTGTGCCTGTATGGCCGCAGCGAGCGTGTCGGCCCGCTCACCGACCCCGTCTTGCAGGCCTTGAGCCGCCAAATCATCGCGGCAGAACTGCCGATGCGTTTGAACGCCAGGGAACTGCGACTACAAAGAGACGGCCACCAGATCATCGTGCGCGGGGCAGATGACTCCGAGCAGCGCTTCGACTGGGTCTTGGCCGCCAGCGGCCGCCGCCCCAACCTGCAAGGGCTTGGGCTCGAGAACACCCGTCTGCCGCTGGACCCGCAAGGCGTGCCGGTGTTTGACCAGCGCACGGGTCAGATCGGCGTGAGCCCCGTCTTCATTGCCGGCGACGTCAACGCTGAGTTGGAAATCCTGCACGAAGCCGCCGACGAAGGGCGCATCGCCGGCGACAACGCGGGGCGCTTCCCCGATGTGCGGGTGCGCCCGCGCCGCGCAACGCTGGCCGTCGTTTTCAGCGACCCGCAAATCATGATCGCCGGGCTCAGCCACACACAATTGCTGAGCTCGGGCGTCGGCTTCGAGAGCGGCACGGTGTCCTTCGAGGATCAGGGCCGCAGCCGTGTGATGTTGAAAAATCAGGGCGCGCTGCACCTCTACGCCGAGCGCAGCAGCGGCCGCCTGCTCGGCGCCGAGATGATAGGTCCGGCGGCCGAACATATCGCTCATTTGCTGGCCTGGGCTATCCAGCGCGGTGACACCGTGCAGCAGATGCTCGACAGCCCTTTTTATCATCCGGTGATCGAAGAAGGCCTGCGTACCGCGCTGCGAGTTTTGCAACGCGCCTTGCACATGGGGCCGCCGCCGGTGGAGCGCTGTCTGGACTGCGGGCCGGGGGGCTAGGGCCATGACGGCGAAGCTGAACGAAAATAGCGACATGCCATTTCGATCTCTGCCCTTGCCCCCCAACCTGCGCGGTCGCCTCTGGCTGAGCTCAATGCCCGGCCGCCTTGAGTCCTGGGGCGCGTTTCTTGACGAAGCCCGGCAGCGTGAACTCAATCTGGTGGTCTGCCTGAATCCGCTTGAAGAGGTGGCGGGCCTGTCGCCCAACTATCACAAGGCCATCGCCGAGGGCCGGCTGCCGTTTCGCTGGCAGCATCTGCCGATGCGCGACTTTGGGCTCGGCGCCGACCCGGCCGCGTTTCGTTTGGGCGTCGAACAGCTGAGCCAGGGCTTGCAAAGGGGCGAGCAGGTGCTCTTGCACTGCGCCGCCGGCCTGGGCCGCACCGGCACCGTCGCCGCCTGCGTGTTGAAGCAGGCGGGACTGAGCCGCGAGGCCGCGCTGGCCAGCGTCCGGGCGGCGGGGTCCAACCCTCAATCTGCGGTGCAATCGGGTTGGATCGAGCGGTTTTGAACTTCGATTTGCTGTTCGCCAACGCTGAGCTGCTGCTGATCAATAAGCCCGGCGGCCTGCTGTCGGTGCCGGGCCGGGGCGCCGACAAGCAGGACTGCGTGATTCACCGCGTTCAGCGCCACTACCCCGAGGCCTTGATCGTTCACCGGCTGGACATGGCGACCTCGGGCCTGCTGCTGCTGGCGCGCGGGGCCGCCGCGCAGCGCAGCTTGAGCATGGCGTTTGAGGCCAGGCGCGTGCACAAGCGCTACCAGGCGCTACTGCAGGGGGAGATGGACGGCCCGGATGTTGGCAAGGACGAGGGTGAAGTCAATCTGCCGCTGAGCGCCGATTGGCCAAACCGGCCGCTGCAAAAGGTCGATCTGCTGGCCGGCAAGCCCTCGCTGACGCGCTACCGCGTGCTGTCGCGCGGCCAGGGCCTAACAAGGGTCGAACTTGAGCCGGTCACCGGCCGCACCCATCAGCTGCGTGTACATATGCTGGCTTTGGGCTACCCCATCGTCGGCGATGCGCTGTATGGTGGCGCGCAGCAAGCCGCCGAGCGCCTGTGTTTGCACGCCTGCGCGCTCAGCCTGCCCGACTGGGGCTTGAGCTTTGAGTCGCCACCGGAGTTTTGAAATCATGTCCTCAGCCCTGCCCCGTACCGCCCTGCACTCGCCGGCCGCCGAACGCAACAGCCAAGTCATCCAGGACGCCTTGTTGCAATGGCTGCCCGCTCAAGGCGTGGCGCTGGAGATAGCCAGCGGCAGCGGCCAACACATCGCGCATTTTTCCGCCCAGATGCCCGGCTGGGACTGGCTGGCGTCCGATCCCTCGGCGGCAGCGCTGGCCTCGATCAGCGCCTGGCGCCCGCAAGGACCCGCGCCGCTGATGCTGGATGTGCGGCAAGCCGATTGGGGCCTGCCGGCCAGCCACCACAGCCTGGACGCGCTGTATTGCGCCAATATGCTGCATATCTCGGCTTGGTCCACCTGCGCCGCCCTGATGCAGGGCGCGGCCCGCCATCTGGCACCCACCGGCTTGGCTCTGGTCTACGGCCCATTTCTGCAGACCGGCTTCGACACGGCGGCCAGCAATCTGGCTTTTGATGCCGATTTGAAGCGCCGCGATCCGGCCTGGGGTCTGCGCCATCTGGACGATGTGGCGGCGGTCGCGCTGGGCTGCGGTCTGCAGTTGCGGAACCGCCTGCAAATGCCGGCCAATAATCTGCTGTTGGCATTTTCTAAAACAACGTCTACACCTTGAAAGCACCGCTATGAAGCCCACCGAGCTCTATATCGTCAGCGGCGCCTCGCGCGGCATGGGCGCGGCCATCGCCCAGCAATTGCTGCGGCCCGGCCATCTGGTCATCGGCATCTCGCGCGGCCGCAGCGCAGCCCTGAGCACGGCGGCCGCCGAGCTGGGCGCGGAGCTGGAGCAATGGCAGTTGGACTTGAATCAGCCGCTGGCCGCTGCGCTGACACTGCAAAACTGGCTGGAGGCCCAGCCCGCGGGGCGCTTCAGCCGCGCCACCTTGATCAACAACGCCGGTGTCGTGGCGACGCCGGGGCCGGTCGATGGCGCGCCGCTGGAGGAGCTGTCGATGGCGCTGCGCGTGGGCCTGGAAGCTTGCCTGCTGTTGAGCAGCGCGTTCTTGCGCGCCACTGCCGCGCTGGGCAGGCAGCGGCGGATCTTGAATATTTCGTCCGGCCTGGGCCGGCGCGCGATGGCCGGCAGCGCCGCCTACTGCGCGGCCAAGGCCGGCATGGATAATTTGTCGCGTGCGATGGCGCTGGACGAGGCGGCCAAACCAGCCGGCGCAGCCATCGTCTCGCTGGCACCCGGCATCATCGACACCGAGATGCAGGCGCAGTTGCGCGGCGGCGATCCGGCCCTGTTCCCCGACCAGGCGGTGTTTGCCAACTTCAAGGCCAGCGGCCAATTGATGAGCCCCGCGGACGCCGCTGCCAAGGTCTTGCGCTATTTGGCGAAGGCCGATTTCGGCCGCACCGTGCTGGCCGATGTGCGTGATGTGGATGCTGGTTGAGGCACTTGAATTAAACTGACCTGTCCCCAACTGATCGCGACGGCCAATAGCGGCCCGGAGGAATTTTGTGAAACAAATTTTGATTTCAGCAATAGTGGCCGTGCTGGCCTTGGGTGTGGCCTCGTTTGACTCCGAGGCCAAGCGCCTGGGAAGCGGTGGATCTTCCGGCATGAAGCGGACAGCACCGACGCAAACGACCGACGCCAGCAAGGGCACGCCGGCTCAGCAGGCCGCTCCGACCGCTGCTGCTGCCGCGCCGGCCACAGCAGCCGCGGCGGCAGCGCCTAAGCGCAACTGGATGGGCCCGATCGCCGGCCTGGCAGCCGGTTTGGGTATCGCTGCCTTGGCCAGCCACTTTGGCATGGGCGGTGCACTGGCCAATATGATGACCATGCTCTTGATCGGCGTCGTCGTGATGTTGGTGATCGGCTTTGTGATGCGCCGCATGCGCGCGGGCAAGCAACCCGCCGCTGCCAATCTCCAAGGCATGCAGTTTGCCGGCGCCGGCGCGCCGTTTCAGGCGCCGCAACAGCTAGCTACGCCGCCATTCGCAGCACCGGCAATGCCGACAGCGACAGCCGCAGCACCTGCTGCAACCGCCGACGGCTTTGACACGGCCGGCTTCGAGCAGCTCGCCAAGCGCGTCTTCATCCGACTGCAAGCGGCCAATGACAACGGCGATCAGGCCGATCTGCGTCGCTTCACCACCCCGGAAATGTATGGCGTGGTGCAGCAAGAACTGCTGGAGCGCAAGGGCGCCCGCCAAAGCACCGAGGTGCTGCAACTGGACGCCCGCGTGATCGAGCGCGTGCAAGAGCATGGAAAACAAATCGTCAGCGTGCGCTTCTGGGGCCTGATCCGCGAGCAAAGCGAAGCGGCGGCGGAGAACTTTGACGAGGTCTGGCATCTGGTGCGGCCGGTTGACGAAAGCCAGGAATGGGCGATCGCCGGCATTCAGGCCAGCAACTGATCAAACTCCCGCTCTGAAACCATAAGGCCCGTTTGCGCGGGCCTTTTTTTATTGCGTCAACGACAAGCTATCGGTCGTACCCATTGCGGGCCACCGCCTCATAGGCTTTCAACTCGACGGTGACGGTTTTTTGAGCCGGCGTTTCATCCGGCGCGCCGGGATAACGTGCCAAGGTCGGGTGCATGAAATCATAAGCGCGCTGCTCCAGCACATTGACGGAGCCGTCCTGATTCGCGTCGGCCTCGTCAAACTCGCTGACGGAGCTGGCGTCGCTGGCAGGCGCACCGGCCAGCGAGGCGCCCTGGCTGGAAATTTCGACCACGGCCGACGCTTCCGTTTCGGCGGCGGGCGGTTGAACCGGCTTGGGCGTGTCGATACGCTTAGCGGGTTCTTCGCCAGTTGAGCGGGGTGTGGTGGCGAGCTTGTCAGCCACAGCGGATACGGCGTTCATCATGGCAAACCTCCGCAAGTGAGACTTTGCTGGGCTGCGCCGTGGCCTGGCTCAGCAATGAGTAAGGGCGCATCAACGCGGATCATGGAATAATTTTCGACACGCACCGCTCAGACTTTAGTCGTTCAACGCACACCCAGCCGAATTTGCTTCAAAACCAGGTCCGTCACCCGACCAGATTCGCCAGCGTCAGCAGGGCCAGCAACAACATCCACAGCACGACCGAGCGCCAAATCAGCCCGACCACGCTTTGCAGATGGCCCAGCTGCGGCAACTGCCCCGGCGTTGACCCGTCCGACAAGGTGGAATCCGCATCGACGCCGGCATCAAAGGTCTTGCTGCGGTCTGGCGTGATGCCCGGCGCCGCAACACCCCCCAGTTGCAGCCCCAAGGCACCGGCGGCGGACGCCAGGATGATGCCCTCATTAGGATGCAACCACAGACCGGCATCGCGGCGCCAGCCGTTCACCGCTTCTTCAAAATTGCCGACGATGGTGAAACCGATGGCGGTGAAGCGAGCCGGCAAATAATCGATCAAACCGAACAGCCTCCTCGACAGCTGCATCAGGCGCAGATTGGTCGGCGCGTCCAGCGTCCGGCTTTTGAAGGCCCAATAGCGGCTCGCAAACTCGGCCATCCGGTATAGCACCGCGCCGGCCGGCCCCAGGCCCAGCGTCGACAGCACCACAAACCAGAAAAACACACCAAACACATGGCGGTGTGCGGCCAGCAAGGAATGCTCAATCGCGTGGCGCACCAATTCGGTACGCGGCAACTCGCTCGCATCCAAGTGACGCCATTCAGACAACAAACGCCGCGCTTCCAAGTCGTCGCCTCGCTCCAGGGCGTCGCGGATATCGGTGAAGTAGTGGCTGAACTGCCTGAACCCCAGCGTCAGGTACAGGACCAGCATGTCCAAACCCAGCGCCAGGATCAGACTGAAATGGCTGATCGTCAAATAGACCACCGCCGTCAACACGGCCGGGCCCATCACGGTGATGCCCCAGACCACCGTCGCATGATGCTCGCGGCCGGCATCAAAGTTTCGCCCGACCCAGCGCACCCAGCCGATCACGCCATGATGGACGCTGTTGCCATGGCGCAAAGGTTTCAGCTGTTCACACAGCAAAGCAAGCAAGACCGCAAAGAAGTTCATGGGCGGGGATGATAGCGGGCGCGCGCGCTCAAGCGCCAAGGAAGCGGTAGAAGTTGCGCAGCATCGCCGCCGTCGCCCCCCAAATAAAGTAATCCTGCGCGGGCTCACCTTGGTCGGTGTTGCGCCAGGGCATCGACAGGAACTGCCGCTGACCGCCGGCATATTCAAACAGATGATGGTGATGATGCGCCGGCGTCATCAAAAACTGCAGCGGCACCTCGAAAGCCTCGGCCACCTCGCCCTCATCCAGCGTCAGCTCAAAGCCTGGATTCACCAGAGCTACGACAGGTGTCACCTGGAATGCCGTTACCGTTGTGTAGACCGGCAAGCGTCCGAGGATCTCGATGAACGAGCGCGCTAGGCCGATCTCTTCCTCGGTCTCGCGCAGCGCGGTCGCCTCAGGTGATGCGTCCTGCGCCTCGACCCGGCCGCCGGGCAGGCTGATTTGCCCGCCATGGTTGCGTAAGTGTTCGGTGCGACGGGTCAGCAGCAGGCGCAAACCGTCTTCATGGATCACCAGGGGCAGCAGCACCGCCGCGGCGGCCGGCGCATGGCCGGCAAACAAGCCGCCATCGCCGGCCAACTCAGGTTGCCAGACGGGCGGGCTGGCAAAGCGACTGCGCAGCGCCGCTGGCGTCAAATGCGCCGGCGCGATGGGCGGCAGATGGGTGTCGACCGACGTGGCGGGCACGGCCAGGGGGTTCAGAATCGGCGGGCGGGACATGGCGTCAGCATAGTTTGTGTCGCAGCAACGACAAAGCCGCCCGGAGGCGGCCTTGTCGCTGGGAAGATCGGCATTCGGCAACAAGTTGCCGAACCAGATCAACCCAATTTTTCCTTGATACGTGCCGACTTGCCCGAACGCTCGCGCAGGTAGTACAGCTTGGCACGGCGCACATCACCGCGACGCTTGACTTCGATCGAAGCGATCAAAGGGCTGTAAAGCTGGAATGTCCGCTCAACGCCTTCGCCGTTCGAAATCTTGCGAACGATGAAGCTGGAGTTCAGACCGCGGTTGCGCTTGGCAATCACGACGCCTTCGAAAGCCTGCACGCGCTTGCGTGTACCTTCAACGACGTTGACACTGACGATTACCGTATCGCCGGGGCAATAAACAGGAAAAGTCTTGTTCAGACGAGCAAGTTCTTCTTGCTCAAGGGTTTGGATCAAATCCACAAAGTTCTCCTAATGATCATGGTGGCGTCCCTGTAGCAGCCAACATGGCCGCCAAATTTGCTGGCAAGAGTCAATCGAACCCAACTCTCGCCGACCCACCAGAGGATCGAACAGCCCATTATTATAGCTGGAAAACTTCTAACTACCCAGGTTTTGAGGCCTGGGGCCGCCAGTCCCGCAAGAATTTTTCATCGCTCTTGCTCAAGGCCCCGGCCGCCCGCGCCGCAATGATCAACTCCGGGCGCCGCAGACTGGTAATTTCGAGCGATCGCTCGCGCCGCCATTTGGCGATATTGGCATGATGACCGGACATCAAAACCGCCGGCACCGCCAGGGCACCCGCGCCTCCGCCGAGGCCCGTCAAGACCTCAGGACGGCTGTAATGCGGGCAATCCAACAGACCGTCCGAAAAGCTGTCCTGCTGATGCGACTGGGCATCGTTCAATACGCCGTCTTGCAGACGCGCCAATGCATCCAGCAAGGCCATGGCGGGCAACTCGCCGCCCGACAACACAAAGTCGCCCAGACTCAGCTCCAGCGTCACGTGCCTATCCAGAAATCGCTGATCGATGCCCTCGTAGCGACCACACAGCAACACGCCGCCCGGCCCCTGAGCCAGGTCCTGCACCAGAGCCTGCGTCATGGGCCTGCCGGTCGGGCTGAAATGAATGATGGCCGGGCCAGCTCCAGCGTCTTGCGCGCCGGCCAGACGATCGCGCTTGACGGCCGCCAAGCTACGCTCCAGCGGCTCGGCCAGCATCACCATGCCGGGTCCGCCACCAAAGGGGCGGTCATCGACGCGGCGATAGTTGTCGTCGGCAAAGTCGCGCAGCTGCCACAGCCGCACGTCGACTTGACCGCTCTCGAAAGCACGGCGCGTAACGCCATGGTTGAGTTGCGGCCCGAACAATTCGGGAAAAAGGGTGATGACGTCAAAGCGCATGCAGCGCCGGCTCCGACTCAGAAGTCCAAGCCCCAGTCGACGGTGATCAAACGCTGCTCGAGATCAACATCATCGACAAAGGTGGCCACAAACGGCACCAGCCGCTCTTGGTCGGGCTTGATCGGCGCCGTCATGCCAGGCGGCAGGATGCGCAACACGCTGTGCGGGCCTGCATCGATCAAGCCTATCACCTCACCCAAGACCTCGCCCTGGCGGTTACTCACGCTCAGGCCGATCAGATCCACCCAGTAAAACTCATCCGGGTTGGTGCTCGGAAAGGCGGCACGCGAAATGAAGATGCGCGCGCCGCGCAATGCTTCCGCTGCCGTGCGATCCGCGACTCCCTGGACGCTGGCCACAATGCCCTCGCCATGTTCGCGAATCGCGAGAATTTTCAACAGTGGTGGCAGCGGTTTGCTGCGCACCACGGCTGGGCCTTTCGGCTTGTTCGCTTCATTCACCTCGATAGCACGCAAAAACCAGCGCCGCGAGGAGAACAGTGCCTGGGCATCGCTGGAATAGGCTTGCACCTTGACCCAGCCCTTGACGCCCCAGGCATCAAGAATGCACCCGACCTCGATCGCATCTTCTGGCCAAGCCTGCTCCTCGGAGACTATGGCTGAAGACTGAAGTTCGGTGGGTGTTCTTGTCATTTGGAGGTCAGCTTAGACCGCAGCCTTCTTGGACTGGACGACCAGACGCTCAACGGTAGGCGACAACTGGGCGCCAACGCCGATCCAGTAGTTGACGCGGTCAATCGCCACGCGCAGCGGCTCGGCAGCACCGGAAGCGACGGGGTTGTAAAAACCCACGCGCTCGATGAAGCGGCCGTCACGGCGCTGCTGGCTGTTTGCCACGACGATGTTATAGAAGGGGCGCTTCTTGGAGCCGCCGCGAGCCAATCGAATTACAACCATGATGTTTCCTATGAATCTATTGCATCCATCGCACCAGGAGACACTCAGGGCGAGTAGATCGGAGTGGTGACGCGCAAGAGAGCTGAAAAAGCTACAGCCCTCGAACACAGCCACCGTGGTTGGCCCTGTAGATACGCCGAATCAACTTCTTGCCGTCTATGCCTATGCCTATGCAGGCTATGCAGACTTGCTCAACGATAATTCAACCAGCGCCAAAACCCAGCATTATAAACTCGCCGAATCAACTCGGACACATATGAACTTAGAAAAGCCCAAATTCATCGAATCATTGGCAATCCGCCCAAGCGAGGAGCGCGACCTCAATGCCATTCACTGCATCTACGAAATCGCCGTCCTGAACGGCACCGGCACCTTCGAAACCGAGACCCCGTCGCTTGATGAGATGGCCCGTAGACGCGCCGAAGTACTGAACCGCAAGCTGCCCTGGCTGGTGGCCGAAGCCGGCGGGCAGGTCCTGGGCTACGCCTACGCCAACTATTTCCGCCCCCGCCTGGCCTACCGTTTCTGCCTCGAGGACTCGATTTATCTGCTGCCACAAGCGCAAGGCATGGGATTGGGCAAGCTGATGCTGGCCGAATTGATCTCCCGCTGCGAACAATTGGGGGCACGGCAAATGCTTGCCGTCATCGGCGACGCCGACAACCAAGGCTCGATCGGCATCCATCGCGCACTCGGGTTCACGCCTACCGGGGTTCTGAAAAGCGCAGGTTGGAAGTTTGGCCGCTGGCTGGATGTGGTGATGATGCAACGCGAACTGGGGCTTGGTGGCCAAAGCAGCCCAGAAAGCAGCCCAGAATGAGCATGCCGCCAGACCCAAGCTACAAATCAAAGACAGTGGCGGCTTGGCTCGCCCTGCTGCTCGGCAGCTTTGGACTGCACAGGCTGTATTTGTACGGCTGGCGCGACCGCTTGGCTTGGCTGCACCCCTGGCCCACCTTGGCGGGCCTGTACGGCGTGCAGAGAATGGAGTTGCTGGGCCAAGACGACAGACTGAGCTGGCTACTCATCCCGCTGCTGGGCTTGATGCTGGTGAATGCCGCGTTGTGCAGCATCATCTATGGCCTCAAGGCCGATGAAAAATGGCATGCCCAGCACAATCCTGGCCTGCAAGCTCGGCCAAGCGGCTGGGGCGCCATCATTGCCGTGATCGCCAGCTTGCTGATCGGCGGCACCTGCCTGATGGCCACGATCGCGTTCAGCGCCCAGCGCTATTTCGAGAGTCAGGTCGAGGCTGAAACAGCAAACCCATCCGCGCAAACATAAACGGCCCAACGGGCCCTTTATGTTCAGCGGGAACGCACTTCAAAACAGCATGAAGCTGAGCCAGTAAAACAGCCCCGCCACCAGAGCAGACGCGGGGATGGTAAAAATCCAGGCCCAGATGATGGACCCCGCCACCCCCCAGCGCACGCCGGACGCACGCTGCACCGAGCCGACGCCAACAATCGCGCCGGTAATCGTGTGGGTGGTAGAAACCGGAATGCCCAGCGTCGTCGCCAAGAACAAGGTGATGGCGCCACCGGTTTCGGCGCAAAAGCCGCCCACTGGCTTGAGCTTGGTGATCTTCTGCCCCATGGTGCGGACGATGCGCCAGCCGCCAAACATCGTGCCCAAGCCGATGGCCAGATAGCAGCTGGCAATCACCCAGGTCGGCGGACTCTGATCCTGCGCCGACATATAGCCCGACGAAACCAACAGCAGCCAGATCAGGCCGATGGTCTTTTGCGCGTCATTGCCGCCGTGCCCCAGGCTGTAAAGCCCCGCCGACACCAACTGCAGCCGCCTGAACCAGCCGTCGGCCCGCAACGGCGAGCTGCGTCTGAAAGCCCAAGCCACCGCCACCATCATGAGGGAGCCGAGCAAAAAACCCAGCAGCGGCGACACGAAAATGAAGATCACGGTTTTCGTCAGGCCGGCCGCGATCAAGGCACTCGGCCCGGCCTTGGCCATCACTGCGCCGACGATGCCGCCAATCAAGGCATGCGAGGAACTGGATGGAATGCCGTACCACCAGGTGATCACATTCCAGGCAATCGCGCCGATCAGGGCACCAAAAATCACATGCTGGTCCACCGCGCCGGGGTCGACAATGCCGCGCCCCACCGTGCTGGCCACTTTCAGCTGAAAGACTGCAATCGCCAGCACATTGAAAAACGCCGCAAACAACACCGCCTGCTGCGGCTTCAAGACACCGGTGGACACCACCGTCGCGATTGAATTGGCCGCGTCATGAAAGCCATTCATGAAATCGAACAGCAGGGCCAAGATCACCAACATCGCCACGACCCAGAACGCTAACTCCACCGACTGCATGGCGCGCTCGGCTCAAGAGTTCTCGAGGACGATGCCCTCGATCAAATTGGCCACATCCTCGCAGCGGTCGGAGATCGATTCGAGCTGCTCGTAAATCGCCTTCAGCTTGATCAGCTCCCGCACATCCGCCTCTTCACGAAACAGCGCCGACATCGCCGAGCGCATCACCCGATCGGCATCCGACTCCAGCTTGTCGATCTCTTCGCAGGTCTTGATCGCCGCCGCCGCCGTCTTGGGCTCACTCAGCTTGGGCAGCAAGGACACCGCGTGTTGAACCCGCTCGCAGCAGCGCACGCTCAGATCCCCCAACCTCAACACGTCCTCGGGAATGCGCCGCACATCGTACAAAGACAAGGTCTCGGTGGAGTCCTGCAGCAAATCGAGCACGTCATCCATCGCGTTGATCAGACGGTGGATCTGCTCGCGGTCAATCGGAGTAATGAAGGTCAGGTGCAGCGCCCTGTTCACCTCGGCAGTGATACGGTCGGCATGGTGCTCGGCGGCGTCCACCTCGGCTGCATACTTTTCACGCAAAGCCACATCGTCGTAGTTGCGCAACATCAGCATGAAGGAGCGCGCGCCCTCCGCAATCTGATTGCCATGCTGATTGAAAAGCTCGAAAAAATTGCCCTCGCGGGGCAGCAACTTGCCAAAAAACATGGAATCTCCAGTCGCACCAACGGGTGAGAACTCACCATTCACGAAAAATTCATGCAATTGACATCAATTTGTCATTTGCAGCACGGCTGGGAGTGTAGTTGCAGCGAGGGCGCGCCGAGGCAGGACTGTTCCCGGGGGCGAAACGCTACGGCACACGCAGCGGCAAGGGCGAGCGCAGGATGTGCTGGCCGGCCAGTGGCGGCAGATAGGCCGCCAAAGCACCCAGGCCCGGCGCCGACAGGGTTGGATCCAACTCGAGCAAGGGCTGCAACACAAAGGCGCGATGGTGCAAACGCGGATGCGGCAGGGTCAGCCGCGGTGATGAGATCAGCTCATCGCCATAAAGCAGCAGATCAAGATCCAGCGTTCGCGGCGCGTTGACATAGGGCCGCAAGCGCCCATGCTCAAGCTCAATAGTCAGCAGCCGGTCCAGCAGCGCCTCGGGCGCCAAGTTCGTGGTCAGACAGGCCACTGCATTCAGGTAATCGGGGCCGGCGGAGTCAATCGGCGCGCTGCTGTAGGCGCTCGAAATCGCCAACAATCGGCTTTTCGGTGTGGCCGCCAACGCGACCAAGGCCAACTGCAGAGTCTGCGCCATATCGCCCAGGTTGGCACCCAGGCCGATATAGGCCAGGCTGGGGCCGCGTGGCATTTAGTCGGCTGGCCCGGCGGTGTCAGCGGCCTTGGCATCCGGCCTGCGGCGCCGACGCCGCTTCTTGGCCGGGCCCGCCTCGGCGTCCTCCAAGCCCGCTTCTTGCACGGGCGCTTGCCCCCCCGCTCCTGCACCCTCCCCCTCGGCTTTGGCGCCGGCTTTGCGTGGCAGTTGATGCACCTTGGGGCTGCTGCGGCGCTGTTGCTTGTCCGCCTCGCGGGCGTCCTCAAGCAAGGCTTCGCGCTCGTCGTCGGTGCCCAGCGCAAAGTCTTCCCACCAGTCGGCCAAGGCGGCGTCAATTTCGCCGGCATCGGCGCGCAAGCGCAAGAAGTCGAAGCCAGCCCGGTAGCGCGGCTGATCGATCAAGGTGTAGACGCCGCTGCCGGTGCGCCGCTCAAAGCGGGGCTGCATCATCCAGATCTCGCGCATTTCGCTCGCCAACTTGCCACGCCCGGAGATGTCGCCGATGCGAGCATCAAAGACCGTATCGATCGCCTGCTGCAAGGCCGGAATCACCGACTCGCCGGCGTCTCGGTTGGCCGTCCAACGCCCCAACACCTCAAACCAAAGCATGCAGGCGAGCATGAAATTGGCCGACACGCCGCGCCCTTCGGCGACCCGCAGATCGGTGTCCTCAAAGGCCATGCGCAAAAACTTGCCACGCACGCCATCAGCGTCGACCATCTCACCGTTCTCGTCAAGCATCGCGTCGAGCACCGGGAAGACTCCATGCCCCAGCCCCTGCTTACGCAACTCGGCCAAGCTGGCCAGCGAGTGGCCGGTCTGCAAGAGCTTGATCATTTCATCAAATAAGCGCGAGGCCGGCACATTGGCCAGCAGTTCGGCCATCGCCTTGACCGGCGCCCGCGTCTTGGGCTCCAGCTCGAAGCCCAGCTTGGCGGCAAAACGCACCGCCCGCACGATGCGCACCGGGTCTTCGCGGTAACGGGATTCGGGGTCGCCAATCATGCGCAGCACGCGCTTTTTGGCGTCGGCCAGGCCGCCGTGGTAATCGACCACCAGTTGGCGCTGGGGGTCGTAATAGAGCGCGTTGACGGTGAAGTCGCGGCGTGCGGCGTCCTCGATCTGCGGGCCCCAGACGTTGTCGCGCAAGACCCGTCCGGCCGCGTCCACCACATGTGATTTGCCGGCCAACTCCTCTTTGGAGGTCTTCTCGTTGCCGGCCACTTGCTCGGCCCCCTCGCCCCCCAACAAGGCCCGAAAGGTCGAAACCTCGATCACCTCATGTTCACGACCGCGGCCGTAAACGACGTGGACAATGCGAAAGCGCCGGCCAATGATGAAGGCGCGGCGGAACAAGCCCTTGACCTGCTCGGGCGTGGCGTCGGTGGCAACGTCGAAATCTTTCGGGCGCATGCCCAAGAGCAAATCGCGCACCGCGCCGCCGACGATGTAAGCCTCGAAACCGGCGTCCGCCAAGGTCTGCACCACACGCACAGCACGTTCATCCAGCAAGCTGGGGTCAATGCCGTGCTGCGCCACCGGCACTTCGATCCGCTTGCCCAAGGGGGTTTGCCCCAATTTGGCTGCAGGGGCATCTTTGGCCGCTTTGGCCGGAGCCGCCGACTTGACAGGTTTGACGGCCTTGACCACTTTGGCCAGCGAAGGCTTGCCCAGTAGCTTGTCTATGAATTTTTTGATCATGCGAACAGATTCAGAATGGGCCAAGCACGGGCGGATGCAATTTCCGCCAGCGCCGGGGTTGGATTGGTGGCCACCGGGTGGCTTACCAAGTCCAGAAGAGGCAAATCATTGACCGAATCACTGTAGAAGGTGATTCGTTCGAACTCCTGCCATTGTCGCCCCAAGCCCGCCAACCAAGCTTGCACACGCTTGATCTTGCCGGCTTGGTAGGAAGGAATGCCTTCGATCTGCCCGGTGTAAGCGCCATGGACATCGCGCTGCAACTGCAGCGCGATCAAATGCTCAACACCAAAAGCGGCGGCAATCGGCGCGGTCACAAAGTCATTGGTGGCGGTCACGATCGCGATCAAATCACCCGCTTCGGCGTGCTGACGCAGCAAGGCACGCGCCGGCTCTTGCAGCATCGGCGCCATCACCTCGGCCATGAAGCGCGCGCGTGCGGCATGCGCCTCGGCCAGCGGCCGGCTGCGCCAGACCGATGTGGCGAAATCGATGTAGGCCGCCAGGTCCAGTCGGCCGGCCTGGTACTGGGCGTAGAACGCATCATTGCGCGCGCGCCATTGCTCGCCGTCGGCCCAGCCAATGTCCACCATAAAGGCGCCAAAAGCGTGGTCCGAGTCGTTCGCAATCAGCGTCCCGTCGAGATCGAAAAGCGTCAAATTCATCCAACAAGTCCTTCGTCTGCCAACATCTGGCGCAATAGCGGCACCGTCACCGCGCGTTTCGCTGCGAGTGCAAATTGATCCAACTGGTCCAATAAGCGCATCAAATTTTTCAGGTCGCGGGCGAAGCGATTGAGCAAATAGTCAATCACTTCGTCGCCCAACAAGATGCCGCGCCGGTCGGCCTCGCGCCGCAAGGCCGCTCGGGTTTCGGCTTCGGACAAGGGCTGCAACCCAAAGGTCGGGCCCCAGCCCAGGCGCGTGCGCAGGTCCTCGCGCAGCGCCAGATCAACCGGCGGCGCGTTGCCGCTGGCGACCACCGCCAAACCATCGGTGGCGGCCTCGACAAAGAGCGCAAAAGCGGCATGTTGCTGACCCGCATCGAAGCGGTCGCAATCATCTAGGAGCAGCAAGCTGGGCTGACTGGGCAGCTCCCAGGGCAGGCGGGTATCGGCGTCATACCAGGCCACCTGGGCACCGGCAGCTTGCCAGTCCTGCGCCATGGCGCGCAACACATGGGTCTTGCCGCTGCCGCCCCCACCCCACAAAAAAACCGGCGGCGCGCCCGGGCCGGCGGACCTCAGGGCCTGCAGATGCGCCAGTGCGGCACTGTTGGCGCCCGGCAAAAAATTCTCAAAAGTGAAGATCGGCGGGGGGCCAATCGCAAGCGGTATTTGCTTCAAAATCTAAAGTTCCAAGACACTGACAAGCCCACTTGAAGATGACGACGCACCCTCTCGGGCCGGCAGCATTCTAGTTGGCACTTCCCCCTGCCATCATTGCCGAGGCGGGGCGCTGCGCTGGCGCATTTGCATCAAGCGCCGCTGCAAGTCTTGCCCATCAGCCGCCTGCGGAGCTTGTTCGACATAGAAGGCCAAGTCCTCGATCGCTGCCGGCCATTGCCCCAGTGCCTCCAGCGCCAAGCCCCGGTCGCGCCGCTCAGCAGCGTCACCGGGCAGCAAAACCACCAGGCGCTGCTGGACGGGCAGCTGACGCGGCCAATCCTCGCCAGCACGGTAAATCTCTTTCAAGTTGCGCAACATCCGCACCAAAATGTCCCGCGGCGCCGCTGCTTGCATGAAAAAATCGATCGGCAACGCCACCGCGCCGGCCAAACCGGCACTGTCGCGAAACACTTGCAAATACTCGTCCAGGCGCTCGCGTGATAGCGAATTGCCGGTGCAGGGGTCCAGCACCACCTCCCCATTGCCCATCTTCACCTTGATCAAAAAGTGGCCCGGGAAAGCCAGGCCTTGAGCACGCAGACCCAGATGCCCGGCCAGCTCCAAAAATATCACCGCCAAGGTGACAGGAATGCCGCGCCGCGTTGCCAACACATGGTGAATGAAGCTGTTGCCGCGTTCATAGTAATTATTGACATTGCCGGCAAAGCCGAGCTCGTGATGAAAAAAACGCGACAGCGCTTGCAGCTTGTGCTTGGCGCTTGCGTCTGCGGGCAAACGTTGACTTAAACGCAGTGCCAAGGTTTCGACCTCGGACAAAACCGCTTCAACGTCGAGCGCCGGGAATTCATCCTGCGCGATGGCGGCGGCCGCTTCCAGCAGGTTCAAACCCGCATCCTCGGCCACCAGACTCGAAAAATACTCCAGTGCAGTCGGCACATTCAATCGCAAAGGTTCACTCATGACTTGAGTTTAATGATCATCAAGTGCGGCGCGCAAACTGCCGCAAATTGACGCCCAAGAGCAGCAACACCGTGAAGTAGAGCAGGGCCGAAGCCCCCAGACTGGCCGCCATCGCCAGGGCGCGCATGAGCTCGGTGGCGCCTAACGCGATCCAGTCCAGGTGGCGGGCGAGCCCATATTGCAAGCCGCCCATCGCCACACTGGCGATGCCGACCCGCAATGCGAAACCCAGCCAACCGGGCGCCGGTTGATAACTACCCTTGCGCCGCAGCCCGATAAAGAGCCAACCGGCATTGATCATGGCGCCCAAGCCAATCGAGAGCGCCAGGCCCGCGACGCCCAACCAAGGCACAAAGACAAGGTTCAACAGCTGCGTCAGCACCAGCACCGTCACCGCGATGCGCACGGGCGTGCGGGTGTCTTGCTGCGCGTAAAAACCCGGCGCTAACACCTTGATGGCCACCAAGCCGATCAGGCCGACGCCGTAGCCCATCACCGCCGACGTGGTTTGCGACACATCACTGGCCTGGAATGCCCCGCGGTGATACAGCACCGCCACCATCGGCTGGGCAAACACCAGCAAGGCGACCGAACAAGGCAGCGCCAACAAGAACACCAAGCGAAGACCCCAGTCCAGCAGCGAGGAATAGGCCTGCGGCTCACCCTTGCCCAAAGCGGCCGACAGCTGCGGCGTCAAGATCGCGCTCAGCGCCACGCCGAGCAACGCGGTTGGAAACTCCATCAAACGGTCGGCATAGGTCAGCCATGACGCCGCGCCGGCGCCCACCAAGAGCGCGATCTGCAAATTGATCACCAGCGACAACTGTGCGACCCCAACCCCAACCAGAGCCGGCGCCATCTGTTTGAGCACTCGCCTGACGCCGGCATGCTGCCAAGATTGGCGCAAGGCGCCGAAACTCAAACCCATTCTGGGCATGGCGCCGATGCGCAGCAGCGCCGGCACCTGCACCAAGAGCTGCAAGATCCCGCCCAGCATGACACCGATCGCCAGAGCGTAGATTGGCGGCCAACCCCAGGCCTGCAGGCGCGGCACCAGCATGAAACCGGCCGCAATCACGGATAAATTCAGCAGCACCGGCGTGGCCGCCGGCACCAAAAACCGCTTCCATGTATTCAGAATGCCGGCCGACAAAGCGACCAAGGACATGCAGCCGATGTAGGGGAACATCCAGCGTGTCATCACCACAGCCAGCTCATGGGCCGACGCGGGCAGGCCCGAGCCCAAGAGCCACACCAACACCGGTGCGCCAATCACGCCGACCACGCAAGTCAGCAACAAGGCCCACAACAAGACGGTCGCGACAGCGTTGATCAGGGCATGGGTGGCTTCGTCGCCTTCGCGCGCCCGGGTCGCCGCCAACACCGGCACAAAGGCCTGCGAGAAAGCGCCCTCCGCAAACAGGCGCCGCAAAAGATTGGGGATTCGGAATGCAACTTGAAAGGCGTCGGTCAAACTGCTGGCGCCAAACAGCGCGGCAACCATTTGTTCACGCACTAGCCCAGTAATTCGCGACAGCAGTGTCAGGACGGAAATAACGGATGCAGCGCGCAGCAGATTCATTGTTGTCGACTTGGGAGCCATGAGTGGCTATGGCTTGAAGCGCCAACAGCAGCGCCACATTATCATCCGGTGATGGGCTTGCCTTCGGCGGGCATTGACCGGCAACCGTTGTCATACTGTCATTTCAGTGCTATACTCGCGGTCTTTGCACCAACTGGGTAGAATTACAGCATGGCAACCTCTTCCAAAGCTAAGAAGAAAACAGTCCGTTTGGCGTCGGGCCTCAAGCGCGTTCGCCAGGACTCTAAGCTCAACGCCGCCAACACGGCGCTGCGTTCCAAATTTCGTACGGTCATCAAGAACGTACAAAAAGCCGTCCTGACAGGCGACAAGGTCAAGGCAGCCGAGCTGTTCAAGACTGCTGAAGCTGTCATCGACTCCGTCGCTGACAAGGGCATCTTTCACAAGAACAAGGCAGCTCGTCACAAGAGCCGCCTGTCGGCTAAAGTCAAGGCATTGGCCGCCTAAAAACCGGTTCTGGTGCAAAGACGAAGGCCCGCTGAAAAGCGGGCCTTTTCTATTGCGCGGTACGTAATCCAAACTCGTATCTGCCGCATAGAAAATCGGCTTCAATAAACGCCATGATGTGTCATGTCATACCCCGCCTAGGCGCAAGTCTTGTGCGGATATTCTCGTGCTGCGTTTCAATACCACTTGCCGGCTTGCAGCCCCTGCATCTCGCGCAGCTTCAACCACTCAGCGACTGCCTGCGCGACCCACAGCGGGTCATCCAGCGGCAGGTCGTGGCCGGCCTGCACATGCATGCGCAGCGGTGCGCCCCAAGCTCGACCAATGGCTTGCGAGCAGCGCCAATCCACCAAATGATCCGACTTGCTGCAAAGCAATAGCATCGGTACGGCAGGGCGAATCAGATTGGCCCGGTAGCGGCTGGCCGCCAACAGCTGACGCAGGCTGTTGCGCAGCCGCACCGGGTGCTGGCGCTGCAGTTCGACCCACCGATCCAAGACCGCTTCGGGCTTGGTCTGCATATTGGCCGTCATTTCTAGCACCTTGGCCTCACGCCGGCGAAACCCGACGCTGGACAAGCTCAAGAACAAAAAGCTCAGGTAATTGAGCGGCCGCAGCCGATGATAAAAAGGGCTGAAGGGCTGCAAGCTGGTGTTGATCAACACGCCGGCGCTGAGTTCACGCGGATAGCGGGCCGCCCAATCGCACGCCACCATGGCTCCCAGCGACATGGCCAGCACATGCACCGGCCCCAGCACGCCCAAATGCTGCAATTGCGCCCGGCAACTCTCCACCATCGCGCTCACCTGGGTCGGGCTGGTCTCACGGTACAAGGCACCATTGCCGGGCAGGTCCAACATCAGCAGCTGAGCGCCGGGCTGCCGACGCTCGATTTCGCGCTGCAAAACGACCGGGAAATCGCCCCAATGGCCGCTCTCGCGAGACAGGCCGCGCAGCAAGACCCAGGTGGCCGGCCCGCTGCTCACGTGCGCGCTCCTTGCAAGGCGGTTTGCCGATACCAACGATTCA
>NZ_JANNMI010000311.1:0-18286 GCF_031397715.1 Roseateles sp. | reverse complement strand
GAGCGAGGAGGAGGGCGCTTTTCGCTCGGCTTGTGCGCACCTGCTGTTGCCGGCCTTGGTCTTGGGCACCAGCACGATGGCAGTGGTGGCGCGGATGACGCGCTCGTCGATGCTGGAGGTGCTGCGCGAGGACTACATCCGCAGCGCCCGTGCGCGCGGCTTGTCGCCGAGCCGGGTGGTGTTTGTGCACGCCTTGCGCAATGCCTTGATCCCCGTGTTGACGGTGATAGGCATGCAGGCCGGCAGCCTGCTGGCCGGTGCGGTGCTGACCGAAACCATCTTCTCCTGGCCCGGCATCGGCAAGTGGCTGATCGACTCGATCGGCCGGCGCGACTATCCCGTCGTGCAAGCCGGCATCCTGATCTCGGCCTTGACCTTCATTGCCGTCAACCTCTTGGTCGACATCCTTTACGGCGTGGTCAATCCGCGCATCAGGTCGCCCCATTGATGATGAGTAAGCTTGTCGAGTACCCATCGCCGGCGCGCGAGTTCTGTGCGGCCTTTGCCGCCAACCGCGGCGCGCTGATCGCGCTGCTGGTGTTTGCGCTGATTGCCACGGCCGCGCTGCTGGCGCCCTGGATTGCGCCGCACAGCCCGACCGAGCAGTTCCGTGACCATATGCTGACCCCGCCGGTCTGGGCCGCCACGGGCAGCGCCCGCTTCTGGCTCGGCACCGATGAGCTCGGCCGCGATCTGCTGTCGCGGCTGCTGCACGGCGGGCGCATCTCGCTCGGCATCGGCCTGGCATCGGTGCTGCTGTCGCTGCTGCCCGGCGTCTGCCTGGGGCTGCTGGCCGCGTTTCACCAGCGCTTGCTGTCCCCGGTCATCATGCGCGTGATGGACATCATGTTGGCACTGCCGGGCTTGCTGCTGGCGATCTGTGTGATCACGGTGTTAGGCCCCGGGCTAGTCAACACGGTGATTGCGATTGCGATCGGCGCTTTGCCCGGCTACACCCGCTTGACCCGCGCCAGCGCGCTGGCCGAAATCGGCCGCGACTATGTCACCGCGAGCCGGGTGGCGGGTGCCAGCACCGCGCGCCTGATGTTCGTCACCGTGCTGCCTAACTGCATGGCGCCACTGATCGTGAATGCGAGCTTGAGCTTTTCCTCGGCGATTCTGGAGACTGCCGGCTTGGGCTTTTTGGGCCTGGGTGTGCAGGCACCGCTGCCGGAATGGGGTGGCATGCTGTCGGCCGCGCGCGACTATATGCAGCGCGCGCCCTGGGTGGTGACGCTGCCGGGTTTGAGCATCCTGATCACGGTCTTGGCCATCAATTTGATGGGCGACGGCCTGCGCGACGCGCTCGACCCCAAGCTGAAGCGGCTGAATTGATGACGGCACTACTCAATATCAAAAACCTGCGGGTCAAGTTCGGCAGCTTCCCCGCCGTTGACGGCGTCGACCTGAGCCTCAAGGCCGGTGAGCTGCTGGCCATCGTGGGTGAGTCCGGCTCAGGCAAGTCGGCCGCGGCGCTGGCCTTGATGGGCTTGATCGATGCGCCCGGCGTGGTGACGGCGGATGCGCTCGAATTCGAGGGCAGGGATCTGTTGCAGATGACGCCGGCCGAGCGCCGCAAGATCATCGGGCGCGAGATGGCCTGTGTGTTCCAGGACGCGCTGAGCAGCCTGAACCCGAGCTACACGGTCGGGTTTCAGATTGCCGAGGTATTGCGGGCCCATCTGGGCTTGCGCGGCGCGGCCTTGAAGCAGCGCGTGGTCGAGCTGCTGGAGTTGGTGGAAATCCCCGACGCCGCGCGCCGCGCCGACGCCTACCCGCACCAGCTTTCGGGCGGCATGAACCAGCGCGTGATGATTGCCCTGGCGATTGCCTGTGCGCCTAAGCTCTTGATTGCCGACGAGCCGACCACCGCGCTGGACGTCACCATTCAGGCCCAGATCATGGACTTGCTCTTGCGCTTGCAAACCGAGCAGGGCATGAGTTTGATTTTGATCACGCATGACCTCGGCGTGGTGGCCGAGATGGCCGAGATGGGCCAAGCGGGCACGAACCAGGTGGCGGTGATGTATGCCGGCCAGGTGATTGAAACGGCTGCCGCGCCGGGCGTTTTTGAGGCACCCCGTCACCCCTATACCGCAGCGCTGTTGGCAGCCATCCCGGAGCATAACCACGGCGCCAGACGGCTTAGCGCCTTGGCCGGCATCGTGCCCGGCGCGCTCGATCGGCCGGCCGGCTGCCTGTTCAGCCCGCGCTGCGCAGGCGTGCAGGCGCGCTGCCTTGGCGAGCGCCCGCCGCTGCTGGACGGCGTGCGTTGCTTTTTTCCCGTCTTGAAGGACCAGGCCCATGTTTGATTCGCAGCCCTTGTTGCATGCGCAGCAGCTGAGTCGCCACTACCGGGTGGGGCAGGGTTGGCTGAAGCCCAAGGCCACCGTCAAGGCACTCGACGGCGTGTCGTTCAAGCTCTGGCCGCAGCGCACTCTGGCGGTGGTGGGTGAGTCGGGCTGCGGCAAGTCAACGCTGGCGCGCCAGCTGACGCTGATCGAGGCGCCCAGTGCGGGCGCACTGCACTTGGGCGGCGTTGACGCAGCAGGTGCCAAGGGGGGCTCGCTGGCCGCACTGCGCCAGCAAGTGCAGATGGTGTTTCAGAACCCCTTCGCGTCGCTCAATCCGCGTGCCAGTATCGGGGCCACGCTGGAAGAGGCGCTGCTGATCAACACGTCGCTATCGCGGGCGGAGCGCACCGAGCGGGTCGAGGCCCTGCTTGCCAAGGTCGGCTTGCGGTCCGAGCATTTGCGCCGCTACCCGCATATGTTCTCGGGCGGCCAACGCCAGCGCATTGCGATCGCACGCGCCATGATGCTGAACCCGCGCGTGGTGGTGGCGGACGAGCCGGTGTCGGCGCTGGATGTGTCGATCCAGGCGCAGATCCTGAACCTTTTCATGGACCTGCAAGACGAGTTCAAGACCGCCTATGTCTTCATCTCCCACAACCTCAGCGTGGTGGAACATGTGGCCGATGATGTGCTGGTGATGTATCTGGGCCGGGCGGTCGAGCAAGGGCCCAAGCAGAGCATTTTCGCCAGGCCGCTGCATCCGTATACGCAGGCCTTGATGAGCGCGACGCCGGCCTTGGCGGCCAGCGACAGACGCACGCGGATTCATTTGAAGGGGGAGTTGCCCAGCCCCTTGAGCCCGCCGCCGGGTTGCGCCTTCCATCAGCGCTGCCCGTTGGCGCGCGAGCGCTGCCGGCAAGAAGCGCCGCTGCCCCGCCCGCTCGATGGTCGGCTGGTGGCCTGCCACGAAGCTTGACGGCGGCAAGCTGCGCGTACTCAAGGGCGCCGACATCATGTTCCCGGCCGGCCGGCCGGCACGACGCCGCAGTACATCGGCAACTCGGAAGGTTTTTTCCGCAACGGCGCCGAAGCCAGCAGCGGCTTCCTGGATTTCGACATCAAGTTCCAGGCCAGCAAGGATCTGCTGCTCAAGGCGGTGTTCAGCACCACCAAGGGCATCGGGGCCACGGCGCTGGACCAAGGCCTAACTTACGCCCGCTACGGCACCGGCCTCAGCTACAAACTGAATGGCCTGCAAAACGCACCGGACAACGCCGTGTTCGGCGCCGGCAGCAACCTGCCCGTGCTGAATGCCGATGGCAGTGGCTATAAATTGATCGGTCGCGCTGCGTCGGGTGTAAGGACGGTGGACTCCGAGCAGAGCCTAGCCTTGGACGGCGAATACAGCCAAGCAAGCGGCATCTTCAACTCGCTGGCGTTTGGCGCGCGGCATGCCGACCATCGCCGGGATCTGCGGCGCTGGGCACCGGCCTTCAAGTCGGCGGTCACCGCAGCCCCGCCGGCCAGCCAGGCGATCGGCTTCCCGGCCGACTTTGGCAGCGAGCTGGGCGGCAACAATTGGGACAACAGCGGTATTTACTTTCCTTACGCCGTGATGCGCGACTTCACCGCCACACAGCTGAAGGCGACCACGCCCGAGTTCGAGCGGCGCGTTGCCAGTGAAATCGAAATGACCGAGCGTCAAACCAGCTGCTACTCTGGTTCTATGCCCGCCGCTCCTTGGCGCAGGTCAGTTTTTATGCCAGCAATATCAAGGGCTACCCCAAGACCGGTGCCATCAAGCAGGACGTGACGGTGGACTTGGTTGACACCACGACGGACACCGTCAAGACCTACAACATCAACACCTCGTCGCAGCAAAAGGCTCGCATTCACGGCGTCGAGTTGCAACTGGAGCAACCGATCGGCGCCGGCTTTGGCTTTCAGTCCAATGTCAGTTACGCCTACACCAAGGTGGACGATGGCCGCCCCATGACGGGGGCCTCCAAATGGGCCGGCAATCTGGGCGGCTATTACGAGAACGATGCCTTCAGTGCGCGGCTGGTCTACAACTATCGCGGCGAATATGTGTCCAGCACCACGGCACCTTTGGCAACCGCCAACAGCCAGGGCCTGAGCGTCATCAACGGCATCACCATGCCGGTGGCGCCGACGATGGCTGCGGCCGTGTCCAATCTGGCTTTCTCGCTCAACTACGACCTCAACAAGTCCTTGCAGCTGTCATTCAATGCGACCAATCTGCTCAACCCAACCCGTGCCAGCTACCGCTACAGCGAGGAAGAGCAGCAAAAGCTCGACGTCAGCGGCCGCCAATACTACGTAGAAGCGCGTTACAAGTTTTGATGCATGAAAGGCTTATTCAGCCACCCGCTGAGGCGCGCGGTTATGGCAATGGCTGTCGGCCTTGGCGGCTGCGCCCACCCCCAGCGGACGCTGCCGGCGCCGGCCATCATCGCGGTGCCCATCTGGGGCGGCAGCGCCATCGCCGCCGAGACGCTGGCCCAGACCGCGCCCCAGCGCATCAAGTACATCACCTTGCATCACCAGGGCGAAACTTGGCCCAAGCCGAGCAGCGCCGGAGTGGACGGCGCCGATGTGGCGGCCTATCTGCGGCGTCTGCAGAGTTGGTCGCGCCTGAGCCAGCGCTGGCTCGACATTCCCTATCACTATGTGGTGGCACCGGACGGGCGCATCTATGCGGCGCGGCCCGACTTTGTGGCCGGCGACACCCACACCGAGTACCGGCCCGACGGGCATGCGCTGGTGATGTTGTTGGGTAATTTCGAGGACGCCGAGCCCAGCGCAGCGGCCTTGCACAGCACGGTCGAGTTGATGGCCTGGCTGGCGCAAGAGAACGGTTTGAGCGCCGACGCGATTGCTTCGCACCGGGACTACAGCGCCCAAACCGTCTGCCCTGGAAAACATCTTTATCGCTACGTCGAGAACGGCTTCTTCAGGCGCGCAGTCGCGGCTAGGTTGCAGGTTCGAGTCTTGCTGCCGTGAGGTGCTTCTTGCCAATTTATTCCCAGGTATTCGATCAACCCGCCGACGAACTGCTTGAGCTTGGTCTGGCCACGTTGCTGGCCGGCGTCGAGGATGCGCAGGGTCTGTCGCCTTGAATGATGTAGCAAGCCAAAACCAGCAAACTCAGAGCTCACCTCAGTCGCAATGCCAAAGTTTCAAATCAGGCCGGCTTCGCCAGTACGCATTGAGGCGGCCCCTTGCCCATGCCATTGGATCGCGGGCTTTGTTTCTTCAAGCTGCGCTCGAACAAGCCCGCTTGAGTAACTGGTCGGCACTCCGCGCGCAGGGTTGCACCGCAGTTGCTGCGCAGCGGCCAGATCGCCACCGATATTGGCCTGGTGATGTTCGGCGCGATGCGCCGGCTGATGCGTGAACAGCAGGCTGAGTTTGACCCGCGCAAGGCCTTTGCTGCCGCCCGTCTGGCCGCCAAGCAGCTGTTGTGCTTGCAACGCTTTGAGGCCTTCGACTGTGCAGGCCACGCGGCGCGACTCCGGCCCTTGCCCTTGGAGGCGATGCTGCCGCGCTAGCGCTGAGGTGTTGGTCAGGGGGCGGTCCGGCTTTCTATGGCAGTAGCCATGAGTGATTGCTATCGATTGAAGTTCGTCGCCTGCGCGCTGACCACCATGCTGGCCGCCATACTTGCTGCGCCGGCCTTGGCCCAAGAGGGGCCCGCAATCTTCAAGGACGCCGACTTGAAGCTGGGGCTGTTCCCGGAGGAGGTCACCGCAGTCGCGGCGGTGCTGAACCAACAGCACTACAAGTTCAAATGAAGAGCTGAACCTGATCCGGCGCAGCCGCGCGGCTATATCGTTGCTTGCGAATACAATGAATAATTGCCACCACGCCAGGGAATCATGGACGCTCGCGCAACGCAAGACAAGGTTTTTGAATCGGTCGCCGAACTGTTCTCACTGCTGTCGACACCGATCCGGCTGAAAATCATCAGCGCGGTCTGCCATGGTGAGAAAAATGTCTCCGAACTGCTGAGCGAGATCGACACCACGCAGCCGAATATGTCGCAGCATTTGTCCACCTTGTATCGCAGCGGGGTGCTGTCCAAGCGCCGCGAGGGCACGCAAATCTATTACCAGTTGCAAAGCGAGAGGGTTGCGGCATTGTGCCGGGCCGTCTGCACGCAGGTGGAGCTGGAGATGAACCCCAGTGCGGAGATCGCGACCAAAGAACGCTTGATGCCGGCTGGGGTTCGTTGAAAATCTTCAGCCCCTGCTGGTCGGGCAGTATTGGTTCTTTGGCTCTTCGCCGCGCAGGTACTGTGCTTCCTCTTCTGCGTTGGCGGGCTGCACGCCCACCAGCTGGGCTCGGTCGGCATAGAGTTCGCACAACTGCTCGGTGATGGCCACGGTGATGGCACTCGCGTCAAGCGAGCGCTCAAAGGCTTTGAACCAGCGCCGCGCACGCCCCTGGTAACGAAAGTCGATCACCCACAGTGTCGAAGATTTGAAAAATTCGGCCATTGCTCATGAGCTCAATCAGGCCGCCTCATCCATCATGACGCGCAGCTGCGCCTCGACCTCGGCCGCGATGGCGGCCAGCTCCGGGTCAACCGAAAGCGCCGTTAGCATTTTCACCGGCTCAATCATGCCGAGCTTGGTGCGGCCCGCCTCGGTGTAGACGGAGATGCGGCAGGGCAGGGCCATATTCAGCCGCATATCGATGGCCATCACCCGCGCCGCTTGGGCCGGATTGCAGACCTCAAAGACCTTGCACTCGCTCTCGAAGGCCAGCCCCTTGCCGCGCAGCGTGGCGCCGAGGTTGTGCACATGCAGCACGCCGAACTGCTGACGTTTGACCGCCGCTTCCAGATCGACACTGGCTTGCTCGAATGATTTGTCGCTCTCGATGATGTAGTACATAAGGCTCCTTGTTGCGGGGATGGTCAGTTGCGGGGAGGGGTCAGCTGCGCCGAACCGGCAAGCCGTGGCTGTTCCAGGCGCCGATGCCGCCGGCCAGATTACGCACCTTGGTGTGTCCTTGGTGCAATAAAAACTGCAGCGCCTGCATGCTGCGCCCACCCGCAGCGCAGGCCAGGATCAGATCGGCGTTGCGGGGCAATTCGGCATGGCGCTGCTGCAATTCGCTCAAAGGCAAATGGATCACATTGGGCAAGTCAAAGCCGGCCCGCGCCACCTCATGCGCCTCGCGCACATCGATCAACCAGCAGCCCGGCAGGGCCAGAGATTGCTGGGCAGACAGGGGGTCCAATTGAAGCTGACTTGGGTTCATGGTTGGGTACTCTTTGCTGGATTGAAGGGGAAGGCGGCGCGCTCGCGTGCCAGGCATTCGGCCTGATCGGCGAGCCGGCCGCAGACAAGTTCGCAAAGCTCGTAGATGGCGGGGTCGGCAATGCGGTAGTAGGCGCTGGTGCCGCGACTCTCGCGCGTGACCAAGCCGCGTTGCTGCAACAAACTCAAGTGCCGGGAGACATTGGCGACCGAGCAAGCACAGAGTTCGGCCATGTCACCGACCTTGCAGGGCTGGTGGCGCAGCAGATTGAGGATCTGCAAACGCGTCGGCTCCGCCAGCGCTTGAAAGTAGCTGGCCACCTGCTGCAGTGCCGCGTCGCTCAAGGCTTCGAACTTGGCGACAGCTTTTTCACTGGTTTCAGCGATGTCTGCAGGCGAGATGGTGGGCTGGGCAGTTTTCTTCATTGATGCGTTGTCGGTATTTGACTATTTGCGTGAATGCGCAAATAATACGGTAACGATATACAAATGTCCAGCTCCCGCCAGCGACAACCACCATGCAGACAAATACAACATCCACAGCTTCCTTGATGAAGCCAGCCTCGCCCCGCAGCGTTGGCACGGCGGCCTCATTGCTTGTTCTGTTGGCGCTCTTGGCCCAGCCACTGGCCGCACGCGCCGACACACAGCCCAAGCCAACGCCGACCTTGAAGACCCTGCTGGTGCAGGCCGGCGCTGCGGGTCAGCGGCTGAGCTTTGACGGTCAGGTCGAGGCTTTGCGCCAGACCGTCTTGGCAGCGCAGGTCGCTGGTGCCGTCGTGCAACTCGACGTCAAGGCGGGTGACCGGGTCAAGGCCGGTCAGGTATTGATGCGCATTGATGCCCGCGCGGCCGAGCAAGCGACGGCGGTCAGCGAGGCACAAGCGCAGTCGGCTCGGGCGGCCTTGCAACTGGCCAGCCAGGAGCTGGAGCGTCAGCAGCGTCTATTCAAGCAGAACTACATCAGCCAGGCCGCCTTGGATCAGGCCGAGGCGCAGTTCAAGGCGGCCCAAGCGCAAGCCAATGCGCAGTTGGCACAAGTCGCCGTGGCACGCACGCAGAGCGGTTTGAGCATTGTGCGCAGCCCCTATGACGGCGTGATCGCCGAGCTGCCGGTGACGCTGGGCGATATGGCCATGCCGGGCCGGCCGCTGGCGACCGTTTACGACCCCGCTGCCTTGCGGGTGACGGCCCATTTGCCGCAAAGCCTGGCCAGCAGCCTGAGCGTCGCTGAAGGTGCGCGCGATTTTCGAATCGAAATTCCCGGTCTGGGCGCGGCCGGTGCCGCCATCACGGCCTTGCGCGTGCAACTGCTGCCCACCGCCGACGCAGTCTCGCAAACCATGCAGCTGCGCTTGGACCTGCCGGCCAAACCGAGCGGCGTCGTGCCCGGCATGTTTGCCCGCGTCAGCCTGCCTGCCGCGTCAGCCGCAGGTGCAGGCGGCGTGCCAGCCGCGAACATCTGGGTGCCGCGCACAGCCTTGGTGAGACGCGCCGAGCTGGACGGGCTCTACGTCATTGCCGCCAGCGGCAAGCCGCTGTTGCGCCAGATTCGCCTGGGTGCGGTCAGAGGTGATCAGGTCGAGGTGCTGAGCGGCCTGAGTGCCGGTGAGCGCATCGCCCTGGAGCCGCAGGTCGCGGCGCAAGTCCGCTGAGCTGGGGTCAGGCGATGACGACATCCTCCAATTCCTTGAGTGTTTCGGGGCGCATTGCGGCCTTCTTTCTGAGCGCGCAAATCACGCCCTTGCTGGCTCTGCTGGCCTTGTTGCTGGGCATCTTTGCCGTGATGGTGACGCCGCGCGAGGAAGAGCCGCAGATCAATGTAACCATGGCCAATGTGCTGATCCCCTTTCCGGGCGCCAGCGCCCGCGATGTGGAGCAGATGGTCGCCACGCCGGCCGAGCAGGTCTTGAGTCAGATCGCGGGCATCGAGCATGTGATGTCGGCCTCCAGCCCTGGGATGGCGGTGTTGACGGTGCAGTTCAAGGTCGGCGTTAGCCGCACCGAGGCCTTGGTGCGCTTGCATGACACCGTCCAGTCCAATGCCGACTGGTTGCCGCAGCGCTTGGGTGTGCTGCCGCCCATCATCAAGCCCAAGGGCATTGACGATGTGCCCATCGTCACCTTGACGCTGTTCAGCAAGCAAGCGGACATCGGCGCCTTCGAGCTGGAGCGGGTCGCGCACAGCATGGAGATTGAACTCAAGCGTGTGCCCGGCACACGCGAGGTGACGACCCTCGGCGGCCCCGGCCGCGGCGTGCGGATCGACATTGACCCGGCCCGCCTGGCGAGTTCAGGCGTGACCGTGGCGGAACTGCAGCAGACCTTGCAATCGGCCAATCTGGGTCTGCCACTGGGTGAACTGCTGCAAGGCAACCGTGCGGTGACGCTGGAAGCCGGGCCGTTCTTGAGCAGCGCGCGCGACGTGGCCGAGCTGATCGTCGGCGTACATGCCGGCAAGCCGGTGTTCCTGCGCGATGTGGCCGAGGTCCACGACGGTGCGCTGCGACCACGCCACTATGTCTGGCATGGCGAGAAGGGCCAAGACTATCCAGCCGTGACCTTGTCCATCACCAAGAAGGCCGGCGAGAACGCCATCGACGTGGCTAATGCCGTGATGGCCCGTGTGGCGGTGCTGCGCAATACCGTGATCCCGGCCGAAGTCGAGGTCAGCGAGACTCGCAACTACGGCACTTCCGCGAATGACAAGGCCGCCAAGCTGATCCAGAAGCTGATGTTTGCCACCGCCTCGGTGGTGGCGCTGGTCTTCATCGCGCTGGGCCGGCGCGAGGCGGCCATCGTCGGCACAGCAGTGGTGCTGACCCTGACGGTGACGCTGTTCGCCTCCTGGGCCTGGGGCTTCACCTTGAACCGGGTGTCGCTGTTCGCCTTGATATTTTCAATCGGCATCTTGGTTGATGACGCGATCGTGGTGGTCGAGAACATCCATAGGCATCAGCAGCTATTCCCCGGCAAGACTTTGCGTGAGCTGATTCCCGGCGCTGTGGATGAAGTTGGCGGCCCGACCATTCTGGCCACGCTGACCGTCATCGCCGCGCTGCTTCCGATGGCCTTTGTGTCCGGCCTGATGGGCCCGTATATGAGCCCCATCCCCATCAATGCCAGCATGGGCATGTTGCTGTCCTTGGCCATCGCCTTTGTGGTCACGCCGTGGTTGGCGCGGTTGTGGATGAAGGCGCTGCCTGAGGATGCGAAGGTGGACCCCGAGGCGCTGCACGGCTTGTCGGCCAAGCTGGCACCGCTGTTCGAGCGCGTTTTCAAGCCGCTGCTGGACCCGCAGCGCGGTGGCCGCAATCGTGGCTGGCTGGGCGCTGGCATTGCCGTGCTGATTGCCGTCTCGCTGGCCTTGCCGGCCACCGGCCTGGTACTGCTGAAGATGCTGCCTTCCGACAATAAGAGCGAGTTCCAGTTGGTGCTGGACATGCCCGCCGGCACACCGTTGGAACAGACCGCCGCCGTGCTGCGTGAGCTGGGTGCCTACCTGGCCACCGTGCCCGAAGTGACCCACTACCAAGCTTATGCCGGCGGCGCCGCGCCGATCAACTTCAATGGCCTGGTGCGCCAGTACTATCTGCGCGCGCAGCCCGAGCAGGGCGACATCCAGGTCAATCTGGTCGACAAGCACCAGCGCAGCGAGAAGAGTCATGCCATCGCCACCCGCCTGCGCCCCGAGCTGCAGCAGATTGCCAAGCGCTTCAACGCCAATCTCAAGGTCGTCGAGGTACCGCCCGGGCCGCCGGTGTTGGCGCCCATCGTGGCCGAGGTTTATGGCCCTGAAGTCGAGGGCAGGGCAGCGGTTGCCAAGCAGGTACGCGCCTTGTTCGAAGCCACGCCCGGTGTGGTGGATGTCGATGACTCCGGTGCGGCCGCCGCGCCGCGCAAGCTATTGTTGGTGGACAGACGCAAGGCCGCGCTCTTGGGTGTATCTCAACAAGCCATCGTCAGCACCCTGCACACGGCGCAGGCCGGCGAGGACGTCACTTATCTGCATGACGGCAGCAAGTATCCGGCGGCCACCCGCCTGCAGCTGGCGCCTGAAAGCCAAGGCGATTTGAATGCCTTGCTGGCGCTGACGGTGCGCGCGGCCGGTGGCCAAATGGTGCCGATCCGTGAACTGGTGACGATCAGCGATGGCTTGCGCGAGCAGACCGTTTATCACAAGGATCTGGCCCCGGTGCATTACGTCGTCGCCGAGATGGCCGGCAAGGTGGACAGCCCGCTGTACGGCATGTTCGCGATGCGGGGCAAGCTGGCCGACATCAAAACGCCCGACGGCCAAGGCCTGAGTGAGTATTTCATCCGCCAGCCGCTCGACGCTTTCCGTGGTTACGCGCTCAAATGGGACGGCGAATGGCAGATCACCTATGAAACCTTCCGCGATATGGGCCTGGCCTATGCGGTCGGCCTGGTGCTGATCTATTTGCTGGTGGTGGCGCAATTCGGCTCCTACCTGACTCCGCTGATCATCATGGCGCCGATTCCGCTCACCATCATCGGCGTGATGCCGGGTCATGCCTTGCTGGGCGCGCAATACACGGCCACCTCGATGATTGGCATGATCGCGTTGGCCGGCATCATCGTGCGCAACTCGATCTTGCTGGTGGACTTCATCAACCTGCAGGTGCGCAGTGGCATGCCTTTCGAGCGCGCCATCGTCAGCTCGGCGGTGACGCGCGCGCAACCCATCATCCTGACCGGCCTGGCGGCCATGATGGGGGCCTTCTTCATCCTCGATGACCCGATCTTCAATGGTCTGGCGATCTCGCTGATCTTCGGTATCGCGGTCTCGACCCTGCTGACCTTGATCGTTATCCCGACGCTCTATTACATGGCTTACCGCAAGCGCCTGCATTTGCTCACGGGGCCAGCTCCGATGGGGAGTCAAGCATGAGCCGCACCATCATCAAGCCGCGTCTCTGGTTGGCGACGCTGGCTTTTGGGCTAGGCACAGCGACAGCGGCCCAAGCCGCCGAGCTGATGGAGGTCTGGCAGAACGCGCAGACCAGCGACCGTGAGTACGCGGTCGCCCGCGCCAGTCACGCAGCCGCCCAGACGCAGCGCGAGCAAGCGAAATCCTTGTGGCGCCCCAGCGTGGGCTTGAGCGCCAGTGCCGGCTTGGCCACGGCGGCGCAAAGCATGCACGGTGCGCAGTTCAGCGCGCCCGGCCTGGGCCAGCAAACCGGGGTTGATTTCAATACCTCGGTCAAGCAGGGCACGGCCGGCAATGTCGCGCTGCAGGCCAGCCAGCCGCTTTACAACCCGGAACGCAGCGCGCAGGCCCAGCAGCTCAATCTGGCCGCAGACAGGGCCGACCTGGAACTGCTGGCCGCTCAACAGGGCCTGGGTCTGCGCATGGCCGAGCGCTATTTCGATCTCGCCTTGGCGCAGCAGCAATTGCGCTTGGTGGAGCAGCAGCAGCTGGCCGTGGCGGCCGCGCACGAAGAAGCCGTGGCGCGGTTTCAAAACGGCTCAAGCCCGGTGACCGACAGCCATGAGACCGCGGCGCGCCTGGCCGGCATTCGCGCTCAAGGCTTGGCGGCACGCAGCGAGGTGCAGCTCAAACAGCGGCGTTTGGCCGATAGCAGCGGGCTGCCGCAGCAGGGCCTTGAGGCCCGCTTGCCGCTCAGGCAATTGGCTAGCACCGAAGCCGAGCTGCTGGCGCTGGAGCCCTTGTTGGCGCAGGCACTGCAGAGCAACCCGGGCCTGCGAATGCGTTTGCTGGGCGTCGAGCTGGCCCGGCTGGATGCGAGCAAGCACAAGCTCTCGGCCAGCCCGCGCTTGGAGCTGGTGGCGCAAGTGATGCGTGACAGGCTCAGCGGCAGCGGCGACTTCGGCTCGGCCAGCAACTCTGCAAATAGGCAGATGCTGGGCCTGCAGTTTTCTATGCCGCTGTATTCGGGCGGTTACCGCGAGGCCAAAGAAGTCGAGGCGCTCAGGCTGTTGGAGCGAGCGCAGCTGGAGTCCGAGTTGAGTCGCGAGCAGGTGGAGCAGCAAGTGCGAGCCAGCTGGCTGGGCCTGCAAGTGGGTGCCGAGCGCGTCAGCGCCTTGCAGGAGAGCTTGAAAGCCAGTGAGGCCCGCCTGGCCGCGACCCGGCTTGGCCGCGAGGTCGGACACCGCACGACCCAGGAGTTGCTCAACGCCGGAAACGATAGCTTGGCTGCGGCTGTGGGCTTGGCGCAGGCTCATGTGGCCTTGCTGATGGACCGCCTGCGCCTGGCCGCCTTGAGCGGCAATCTGGACGAAGCCGCGATGGCCGGCATCAATGCCGCACTCAGATAAATCACCATCAACCTTTTTTCAAACGGAGCATTTCATGAACACTTGGCAAATCGTCCGCGTCGTCGCCGGCGTCTTCATTCTCTTGTCCTTGGCGCTGGGCAGCCCCGCCAGCCCCTTCTTCCATTCGAGCTGGTGGTTGGCCTTCACCGCCTTTGTCGGCGTCAACCTCTTGCAAAGCGGCTTTACCCGTTGGTGTCTGATGGAAAGCATGCTGGCCAAGCTGGGCGTGCGTCGCAGCGCCTGATGTTTTGACACGAACTTCCACATCATCACCGGCACCCTGCGCCAACCGCAGGACTACCAACTCAATGTCGAGTTTGTGGCCGAGGTGGGAAGAAATGCCGGGGGCGGATGAGGGCGCTGCGCATGCGTGCCGAGCTGAGATTGGGCGTGCCGGGTGCGCAACTACAGCATCTTGACCGGGTACTTGAGCAGTTCGAGTCCTATTGCACCGTCACCCAAAGCGTTGGCCAAGGCATCGCCATTGAGACTCAAGTTTGGGACTCGGCCGGCCAACGTTTGAGGTAGTTGTGAGGGCGGCGCCGGTCCGCATGTGCGAACAAGGCATCGCCATCGCTGTAAATGAAATTGGCAGGGCCGAGGCGGCGCAAGTCGGCCGCAAAACACTCAATCAGCTTCAATCGAGCCACCAGGGTCGGCGCTTGCTTGGTCGCCCAAAGCGCTTGCAAACGTTCAAGCAGTGCACAAAAGGCCTGCTCGGAGTCGGTCTCGCCGGCCGGACGAATTGCGCTAGGCATGAGGGTCGGCTGGGCCTCGATGCCGGGGAGATCGCCGTTATGTGCAAAGCTGTGCCAGCGCGTGCCAAGAACCCGCGCGAAGGATTGGCTGTTGCGCTCGGCCACGTCACCGCGCGTCGCTCGGCGTACATGGCTGATGGCGAGCGTGGTCAAGAATGCGTGCCCTGAAGCGCCAGCAAGCTCGCGCTGCTGGCGGCCGGGCCCGCCTCCTAGATCAGGCGCAACTGTTTGCCTTCAAGACGCTCGTACCAGGCGATGCCCAAACCATCCTTGTGAGGGGCGCTCAGACCGCCATGCCGGGAAAACTCCACCAGCGCCATTTGAATCGTGCTGGGGTTTTTGGTTGAGATGGCAAACAATTCACGCATCGATCAGCTCCTCCAAAACTGAGATGTCATCGGCGTTGCAAGTCTTGCAGCTTGCTGGCCAAGGCGGCGGCGTTGAGTACGCCCGTATGGGCGCTATGAAGGCGCCCATCGGCTGCGTAGAACAAGGTGCTGGGCAAGCCCCGGGAGCCGAGTGCTGGCCCTAGGTTGGAAGGTCCGTCTAGATAGACCTTGGCAAGCTGCAAGTTCTGAGCGTCCAGATAGGCCTGCACCGCTGCCGCCGATCTTGAAGTCAATCCGAAAGCCAGCAGCAGCAAGAGCGGCGCTACCGGCAGAGCCATTGGCCCAAGGGACAGCGCTAGCATGGGCTATGCAGCCAGCGATCAACGTGAGCCGGGTGGCATCAGACCTTGCTTGGCCTGAGACAAAAAATCAGCTTAACCATTGATTGGTAAAGAGTTTTGTGGATTCTCTGAGGCGCCCGCAAACCCTATTCAATGTTCTGCACCTGTTCGCGCAATTGCTCGACGGCGACCTTCATTTCGACCGAGATATTGGTCAGCTCTAACGCCGCCGCCTTGGAGCCCAGGGTGTTGGCCTCGCGGTGCAGCTCCTGGATCAGGAAGTCCAGGCGTTTGCCGATTTCGCCACCTTTTTTCAGCAGGCGCGCAATTTCTTCCAGATGGGCGCGCAGTCGGGCCAGTTCTTCGGCCACGTCGATGCGGATGGCATAAGCCGCGGCCTCGTTGAGCGCACGCTCCTTCAGGTTGTCCTCCGGGATAGTCTGCGCCGCACCGGTGCTGGCCAGCGCTTCTTGCCAGCGCTCCAGAAAGCGCTGCTGCTGGCGCTGCACGATGGCCGGCAGCATCGGTTCGGCCGCGTTGGCCAGCTCGCGCAAGCGGCCGACCCGCTCCAACAAAATGGCAACCAGCTTCTCGCCCTCGCGCTCGCGCGCTTCGAGCAGCCCGTCCACGCAGCGGCGTGCCGCGTCCATGGCCGCCTCGTCCAGCTTTTCGGTTACTGCGCCGCCGCCCTTGCACCACTGCAAGGCCTCGTGCACCGACAGCGGCTGGGCCTTGGGCAGCCAGTTTTGCACCGTACCTTCCAGGCGCGACAAACGGTTCAACTGATCGGACTGCGGCTGCGGCCACGAGCCCTCAGCGTCGCGCTGCGTATTGATGCGCAACTCGACCTTGCCGCGCTTGAGCTTGCCCGTCAGCAACTCACGCAAGGCCGGCTCCAGCCCTCGCAAGTCTTCTGGCATGCGGAATCCCAGGTCGAGAAAGCGGCCGTTGACCGAGCGTAATTCGACTGTCAGGCCCGCATGGGCGGCTTGGCTGTTTGGATGAGTGACCCCGGTGTTTTCCGTGTGCCGGGAAACTGCGTTTTCACTGGGGGCGGAGGGCTGCGAGCTGGCGCTGGCATATCCTGTCATGCTGTAGACTGGCATCTAGCGTCCGGTATTTAGATAAAACACGATTATGTCAAAGCCTAAACCGGCGCCCCTGCCTGCAGGCACCGTCGTTGGGGGCTACCAGATCATTAAACGACTGGCAGCAGGTGGATTCGGCGTGGTTTACCTCGCCGAAGACCCCGAACACCACCTCGTCGCCCTGAAAGAATACCTGCCCTCCAGCTTGGCCGAGCGTTCGCCGGGCGAGCTGACGCCGCGTGTGCGGCCCGAGAAGCAGCCGCTTTACCGGCTCGGACTGAAGAGCTTCTTCGAGGAAGGCCGCTCGCTGGCGCAGATCTCGCACCCCAGCGTGGTCTCGGTCTTGAACTTTCTGCGCGAGAACGAAACCGTCTACATGGTGATGAATTACTTGCAGGGCGACACCTTGCAAGACTTCATCGTGACCGCGCGCGATATGAAACGCGACAAGGTGTTTCGCGAGTCGACCATCCGCAGCCTGTTTGACGAGATTCTGCGCGGCCTGCGTATCGTCCATCAGCACAAGATGCTGCACCTGGACATCAAGCCGGCCAATATCTTCATCACCAATGAAAACAAGGCGGTGTTGCTGGACTTTGGCGCGGCGCGCGAGGTGTTGTCCAAAGAAGGTAACTTCATCCGGCCGATGTACACGCCGGGCTTTGCGGCACCCGAGATGTACCGCCGTGACGGCGCATTAGGCCCCTGGACCGATATCTACGCGATTGGTGCTTGCATCTACGCCTGCATGCAGGGCTACCCACCTAACGACGCACCGCAGCGGCTTGAGAAAGACCGACTGGCGCTGAGCCTGTCGAGGCTGCGCAATGTCTACTCCGACAATATGATCGAAGTGGCCGAATGGTGCATGTCGCTGGACCCCTTGGCGCGGCCGCAAAGCGTGTTCTCCTTGCAAAAAGAGTTGGCCCGTGAGACCGAGCGGCGCTACACCAAACTGAGTTTCAGTGAACGGTTGAAGCTGCAGCTGGAGAACCTCAAGACCGGAGCCAAGGCATGAAGTTCACCACCTACCAGGTCAGCCGGCGCGGCGGACGTGAGAAAAATGAAGACCGCATGGGCTACTGCTACACCCGTGAGGCCGGCTTGTTTGCGCTGGCCGACGGCATGGGTGGGCACCCGGAAGGCGAGGTCGCCGCACAGCTGGCGCTGCAAACCTTGGCGGCGATTTTTCAGCGTGAGGCCAAGCCGGCGTTGGCCGATCCGGCGGCGTTTTTGCAGGATGCCATTCTGATCGCGCAGCAGCAACTGCTGCGTTATGCCGCTGACAAGCAGATGTCGGACACGCCGCGCACCACCATCGTGGCCTGCGTGCTGCAAGGGCGCAAGGCCTATTGGGCGCATTGCGGCGATTCGCGCCTGTACCTGGTGCGGGCCTCCAAGCTGATTGCGCGCACCCGCGATCATTCCTATATCGAGCTGCAAGCGGCCCTGGGTCGGCTGCCACCAAGCGCCGAGGGCTTTAACCGTAACGTGCTGTTCACTTGCCTGGGCAGTCCGGGCAAACCGATGGTGGATATCCACGGCCCCATGCTGCTGGAAACCGGCGACCGATTGTTGCTGTGCTCGGACGGTTTGTGGGGCACGGTCACCGACGACATCATCACCGAGCAACTCGCCGCCCGTCCGATCTCCGACGCGGTGCCCGAGTTGGTCGAGCAGGCGCTGCGCAATGGCGGGCCGCGTTGCGACAACGTGACCGTGCTGGCGCTGGAGTGGGACGGTGTCGGCGAGGCCGACGCGGGCGAAGACTCGGTCACGGTGTCGACCCAACAATTGGAAGACCGAGGCTTTGCTTCGACGATTCAGGGGCGTGACGGGGTGGGCGGCAGCGACCGCAGGTTCGAGATGGATGAGGCCGAGATCGACC
>NZ_JANNMI010000168.1:0-12920 GCF_031397715.1 Roseateles sp. | reverse complement strand
GAACAGCGAGCCGATCATCACCATCGCCGCGCCGAAGCGCACGCTCTTGGCGATGTCGCCGTGGTCGCGGATGCCGCCGTCGGCAATGATCGGCTTGGTGGCCACGCGCGCGCACCACTTCAAGGCCGAGAGCTGCCAGCCGCCGGTGCCGAAGCCGGTTTTCAGCTTCGTGATGCAGACCTTGCCCGGGCCCACGCCGACCTTGGTCGCGTCGGCGCCCCAGTTTTCCAGGTCAATCACACCTTCGGGCGTGCCGACATTGCCGGCGATCACGAAGCTGTCGGGCAATTTGTTTTTGATGTGCGCGATCATGCGCTGCACGCTGTCGGCATGGCCATGGGCGATGTCGATGGTGATGTAGTCGGCGCCGACGCCTTCAGTGACCAATCGATCAATCACCGCGTAGTCGGCCGCCTGCACGCCGGAGCTGACCGACACGAACAAGCCCTTGTCGCGCATCGATTTGGCGTAAGCCACGGTGTCGAGGTCAAAGCGGTGCATGACGTAGAAATAGCCGTTGCTGGCCAAATATTCGGTGATGTTTTCGTCCACCACCGTCTTCATATTCGCCGGCACGGCCGGCAGTTTGAAGCGGCGCGGTCCGAACTGGACCGAGGTGTCGCATTCACTGCGGCTCTCGACGCGGCATTTGCGCGGCAGCAGCAGGATGTTGTCGTAGTCAAAGATTTCCATAGTGGATTGATGTTGCCAGGGTCGCAAGTTTGGGTGTGCGTTCATGCAGTGCACACCTGGGGCTGCGAGCGCTTGACTTGGACGTCCGGTGCTTCGATCACGCAACCACGAGGCCATCGGCAAGGATGGTGGGTGCCACGAAAAACCGGGCGCCAATATTTGGGCCCGGTGACCGATTCTACGCGGCTAGTGCGCGCCAAAGGCTGACACCGGCTTGGCAAGCCCCTCTTTCGGGGGCCTCATTTTTTTGGCCATCCCCCCAACGGGTTGGAAGCGATAGTCGCTATCAGGCGCAGGCAAACGACTGCGTTGTTGGAGCCAATCATGTATTTTGACGAAGTTGATGCCGGTGACTACCGGATCTACGCGGGCGCTGTGGACCGCATCCATGCCTATGGCTACGTGGCCGCCGTGGTGGTGATTCGGATGCGGGAGGGGCAGCCGCGCCTGGAGGCCTACCGGGACGAGAATCTGGCCGGCGGGTTTTGCTGGTCCTCGCCTGCTGAGGCCTTGCGGTTTGCGATCAATGCGGGGCGTGATGTGGTGATGTGCAGGGTCGGCGCATTGGCTTGAGTGCTGACGGTGGCAAAAATGCGGCTGAGCCTGCCTTGAGTCGCGGCCCGAGGTCGCATATCCGCCACTCATCGCTTTGAGGCCGGCAAAGTCTTGGAGCGTGGCGCGCCGGCCGTTACGCTTGCGCCATGCTGACCCTTTCTTCCTCACCGCGGCCGCCGCTGCCCAGCCATGCGCAGGCTTGGCAGGGCTTTATTGCCTACCTGACGCCGACGCGGCTGGGCCTTTCGCTGGGCTTGTCGGCCCTGGCCGCGCTCCTGCTCAGCCCGATCTTCGTGACCCCGCTGCCAGAGCTGCTGGGCCGAACCTTGGTGATTGGACTGCTGGCCTTGTTGGCATTTTCCGCCGCCGGCCAATGGCCGCGGCGCTTGCCCAGATGGCTGGCGCGCTGGCTGCTGCAGGTGGTGGTGGTCGGCCTGACCGTGCCGCTTGCGACCGTGCTGGTCTACCTGGTGGTGGTGGGCGGTGACATCGGTTCGCTGCTGGAGAACCCGCGCCGCATCTCCGGCTTTATCTTGATCGCGGGCTCGGGGCTGGTGGTCGGTCCGCTGTTGGCGATGGGCGCGCTGTACCGTCACCGTGACGCGGAGGCACGCAGCCAGGCGCTTGCCTTCGAGCTGGAACGCAGTGAGCTGGAGCGCCAGGCGCTGGATGCGCGGCTGCACCTGCTGCAGGCCCAGATCGAGCCCCATTTTTTGTTCAACACGCTGGCCAATGTGCGCGCCCTGGTGGAGACCGGTTCACCCCAGGCGGCGCCGGTGTTGCGCAGCTTGATCGCCTATTTGCGCGCTGCGATGCCCAGGTTGCACAACGAGGCCGCCACGCTGGAGGACGAGTTGATCTTGGTGCGCTCGTATCTGGAATTGATGCATCTGCGCATGCCCGATCGGCTCAGCTTTAGCGTCGATGTGCCGGATGATCTGCGCCTCTTGCGGTTTCCGCCGATGGCCTTGCTGACCCTGGTCGAGAATGCGATTCGGCACGGCATCGACCCGAGCGAAGAGGGAGGGGTGATTGAGGTGTCGGCCGCAAGCTCCGCCGCGGGTTCACCGGTGCGGGTATCGGTCAGTGACACCGGCGTTGGCCTGACGCAAAGCAGCTCTGCGGGCACCGGTCTGCGCAATCTGCGTGAGCGCCTGAAGATGTTCTACGGCGCCAGCGCGCGGCTTGATCTGACCGAGAATTCGCCCCATGGCCTGCGTGCCGAACTGCAATTTTTGCCATGAATACTGCCTTGAACCGACCGACCGCGCTGATCGCGGATGATGAACCGCTGTTGCGCGACAGCCTGGCGCGCAATTTGGCTGCCGCGTGGCCCGAACTGCTCCTATTAGGGCAGGCTCGCAATGGCCGCGAGGCGCTCGAGATGTTCGATCAGCTGCAGCCTGACATTGTTTTCCTGGACGTGCATATGCCTGGCCTGAACGGCATCGAGGCGGCGCGTCAACTGGCCCGGCGGGCCCAGATCGTATTTGTGACCGCTTACGAGGCCTATGCCGTACAGGCCTTCGAGCAGGGCGCCTTGGATTACTTGGTCAAACCGCTTGACGAGGCCAGGTTGGATGACACGGTGGCGCGCTTGAAAACGAGGCTGCATGAGCGCCAAGCCGGTGCGGCCTTGCCGACGCAAGCCTTGGAGGCGGTGATTGCCCAATTGCTTGACCGACTGGGTCAGCAGACCCAGCCAGTTTCGACATCCGTGGGCGGTGCGGCTCCTGCGCCCAAGTATTTGCAATGGATACGGGCCTCGGTGGGGGCGACGCTGAAGCTGATTCCGGTCGATGACATTGTCTATCTGCGCTCGGATGAGAAGTACACCTTGGTGGCCTGGAGCGAAGGCGAGGCGCTGATCCGCACGCCGATACGCGAGCTGATGGATCAGCTGGACCCAAGCCGCTTTGTGCAGGTGCATCGCTCGGTGGTCGTCAATCTGCATGCGATCAGCCATGTCACGCGCGGCTTGAACGAGACCGCCGATGTGCACCTGAAGGGCCGCACCGAAGTGCTGCCCGTCAGCCGCAGCTATCTGCATGTGTTCCGGCAGATGTGATCAATGCAATCAGCGCTGCGCTCAAATCGCCCGCGTGCGCAGCTGCAGCCAGGTCAGCCCGGCCCCGCTCACCAAGGGCGTTAGCCGTTCACGCACCACCGCGTGATAGCGGTTCAGCCAAGCGACGTTCTCAACGCCCAGCAGGCCAATGTCAATGCAGCGGGTGTCGATTGGGCACAGCGTCAAGGTCTCGAAGGCCAGCATCTCGCCGAACTGGTTGTGCTCGGGCGTGACCAACGCCACATTGAGCACCAGATTCTCGATCCGCACGCCCCATTTGCCGGGCCGGTAAATGCCAGGTTCGATCGAGGTGATCATGCCGATCTCCATCGCCATATTGGCGTCGGGCACGGCCTTGGAGATGGTCTGCGGGCCCTCATGCACATTCATGAAGTAACCGACACCATGGCCGGTGCCGTGGCCATAGTCCAGGCCATGGGCCCACATCGGCGCGCGCGCCAGAGCGTCCAGCATCGGGCTGAGCGTGCCGCGCGGGAAGCAGGCACTTGACAAGGCCAGCGTGCCCTTCAGCACCAGCGTGTAGTCGCGCTTTTGCTCGGCAGACACCGTGCCGATCGGCCAGACCCGGGTGATGTCGGTGGTGCCGCCCAGGTATTGGCCGCCGGAGTCGATCAAGAGCAGGCCATTGCCTTCAATCACGGCGTGCGAGGCGGCGGTGGCGCGGTAATGGGGCATCGCGCCGTTGGCATTGAAGCCAGCGATGGTGGGGAAGCTCAGGCCCACAAAACCGGGCCGACGAGCGCGCGCGGCGCTCAAATGTTCATCCACGCTCAGTTCGGTCAGGCGCTCCCCGCGCTCCATAGCCTGCTCAAACCAGGCATAGAACTCGCACATCGCCGCGCCGTCTTGCACCATCGCCTCGCGCACAAAGGCCGCCTCGGCCAGGGTCTTGCGGCTCTTGGCCAGCGTGCTGGGATTGATCGCTTCCAGCACCGCCGCTTGCGCCGGCACCGCCTCGCGCAGACCCAGGGTGACGCGCTTAGGATCCATCAGCACACGCGCACCGGCAGGCAGGGCGGCCAGCGCCGCGGCGGCCGCGCCGTAAGGCGCCAGCTGCACGCCGTCGGCGCTCAGGCGGGCTTGCAGCGCGGCGTCGATCTTGCCGTCGCCGACAAACAAGGTCGCCGCATCGGCGCTGAGCAGGGTGTGGGCCATGAAGACCGGGTTGTAGTCAACGTCGGCGCCGCGCAAATTGAACAGCCAGGCGCTGTCGTCAACGCTGGAGATGAAGTGGTGGCTGGCGCCGAGCCGTGCCATCGCCGCACGCACATCGGCCAACTTTTCGGCCCGGGATACCACCGCTTGCGGCGGCAGATGCTCATAGATCTTGCCGGCCGGCAGGCCCGGCCGTGCTGGCCAGATGCGTTCTATCAAGTCAAGATCGGTGCGCAGCTGGATGCCGGCACGCTGCAGCGCGCTGCTCAATTGCTGCGCCAGCGCCAGACCGAGAATCTGGCCGTCCACGGCCAGGCTTTGACCGGGTAGCAATTGGGCCGTAATCCAGTCAAGGTAATGGGTGGCCGCAGCGGTCGGGATCTTTTCCAAGGCAATGCCGGTGTGGCTCAACTCGGCGGCCGCCTGCGTCCAATAGCGGCTGTCGGCAAACACCGCGGCACGCTCCAAGGTGACCACCAAGGTGCCGACCGAGCCGGTAAATCCGGACAGCCATTGCCGGGCCTGCCAGCGTTCGGGCAGGTACTCGGACAAGTGGGGGTCGCTGGACGGCACCAAGCAGGCGTGCACGCCGAGAGCTCGCATGGCGTCGCGCAGTTGCTCGATGCGCACAGTCACTTCAGAAGTTCGGGTATCCATGGATTTTGTCTCCGCGGGCGCCATTGCCGGGTAGGCAGTGTGGGCGCTTGATGCTGGTGGGTGCTGGTGGGCGCTGGTGGGCGCTGTTAGCCCTTGGGCTGACAAGAATTGTAGAGGTGCCGGCCGTTTGACCTAGGTTCAGCTGATCGGCAGGCGCAGCTCGAAGACGGCGCCGCCTCCGACATGGTTGCTGGCCGTGACGCCGCCGCCATGGGCCACCATGATCTTGCGGCACACCGCCAGGCCCAGACCGGTGCCGCCGGCGCCCTGCTTGGTCTGCGAGCTTTGCGCAAAGGGGGTGAAGATGCTCTCTAGCTCGGCCGGCGGAATGCCGGGGCCCAAGTCGTGCACGCTGATGCACAGCTGGGCGCCATCCTGGTCAAGCTGCACGGTGACCTGGCTGGCCGCTGGCGCCAAGCGCAACGCGTTGTCGAGCACATTGCGCAGTGCCTGTTGCAGGCGCCCTGCGTCGACCGCCGCCCTCAGGGCTTGCGCGGGCATTGCCAAACTCAACCGGATCGAGCGCTTGTCGGCGGCGCCGGCATGCTCATCGACCACGGCCGTGATCAGCGGCGCCAGCTCTTGTTCGGTCAAGATCAACTGGCCAATCGTGCTTTCGAGGCGCGAGAGGTCAAGCAGGTTGTTGACCAACTCCAGCATCCGCTGGCCCGAGCTGTGGATGCGCGCAAACATGTCCTGCAAGCGGGCATGGTCGCCGCTGCGGTTCACGCCCAGCTCCGAAAAGCCGATGATGCTTTGCAATGGTGTGCGCAGCTCATGGCTCATATTGGCGACGAACTCGGTCTTGATGCTGTTGGCACGTTCGGCGGCGTCACGGGCCTCGCCAATCTGGCGTTCGGCCTCAACGAAACGGCTGATGTCGATGGCGCTGCCCAGCAAACCGGCGATTGCGCCGCTGGCATCGGTGAAGACCGCCCGGTGCGTCAGGAAGTCGCGCCCGCGCTCACGGATCTCGATGTGCTCGCTGCCGCCTTGAGCCAGCAGCCGCGCGTCCTGCAACTCGACCGCGGCGGCCAGGCTCGCCGGCCGCAACTCACTCAGTTTGCGGCCCAAGGCCAGGTCTTTGTCTAGCCCCGTCATATCGCTCCAGGCCTGGTTGACCATCACAAAGCGCAGCGCGTGGTCCTTGGCAAAAATGGGGATGGGGCAGACATCAATCAGCCGGGCGGTGAAGTCGAGCTGGGACTGCAGCCGCTGCCGAGCATCCTCGCGTTCGGTCACGTCCAGCCCAAAACCGACGAAGCCGGCCACAGCGACTTCCGTGGGTTGGACCGCAGTGACCACGACCTCCAGCACCCGCTGGTGGCCATCTTGGGCCACCAAACGCAAAATCACCGGCAGATTCAAAAAACCGGTCGTCCGTTGAAACAGCCCGCGCGCTTTGGCCTGGTCCCGCGCGTCGATCAAGCGCTCAAAGGGCTGACCCAGATAGGGCTGGGAATTCCCCGCGCCTAGGAAGTTGGCTTGGTTGATGAATTGCAAAACGCCGTTGGCGTCGGTGTGAAACATCAACTCCTGCACGTTCTGGATCAACAGGCTTTGCTCGCGTTCTTTGGCCGCCAGACTTTGGTGCGCCGCGAGCAACTCACGTTTGGCCTGCTCATAGGCGCCCAGTCCCCGCCACGCCGTCGCGCCGAGTGCGACCATCAGGGCCAGACCCAACAAGGTCATCAGCAAAATGGCTTGTGCGTAGCCGAGCATCCGCGCCCAAAGTTGCTGGGTCGGTAGCTCGACCAGCAGGACCAGCGGCTGACCCGTGACGTGCAGAAAGCTGCCCATACTGCTCGCGCCGCTGCCACCCCCTGAATCTTGCCCCTCAAGTTCTTGCCCCCCAAGTTTTTGCGCATTAAACAAGCCCGTTGCGCTGTAGCTGCCGCGCTGCCGATGCGGCAGCGCGGCTTTGAAAACGAGATGGTTGTTGGCCAGCTTTTCCGGCTCCCACTGACGGCCTTGGTTGGCGGCAATCAACTGGCCGTCCAGGCTCAGCAACGCGGCATTTTGGCCCTGACCCTCCAGCAACCGGTCCAGCCTGGCGGCGAAGTGTTCGGGCTTCAAGACGGCAACCCAGAACCGCGGCCCCTGCTCGGTGTGCTGTGCCAGGGTCAGTGGCAACATCAGTGGCAACGTCAGTGGCAGCGAGGGGCTGGACGGCGTCGCAGGCAGCGGGGCCAGCGCTCGACGCAAGTCGTTCAAATCAGCCAGGTCCCGCCCTGCCAGCAAGCGGCCCAATCCTGCCGGCAGGGCCTGGCCCTGCAACTGCAATTGACTCAGCGACACACTTCGCCCGACATTGCCGGGCGAGCTGCTGGCCAGCACCAGGCCCTGGGCATCCAGCAAAGAAAAACTGCGAACCGCCGGCACCTTGCTGAGCGCTGCGGCCAGTGCGGTATTGAGGGCCTGCGCCTGCGCGTCTTTGGCGTCCTTAGCTTGGCCGGCTTTTGATTGCATCAGCCCGAGCAGCGCCGCTTCTGCGCCCGCCAAGGTCTGCCTGACCTCGCTGTCCAGCGTACGAACGTACAACTCATTTTGCTGGCCGGCCGCCAACTCCTGCTGACGGAATTCGAGGCCGATGAAGACGCCAGCCAAGAGCAGCAAGGCCAGGCTCAGTAAGGCGACACCCGCGCTGGCCGTACGGCGTTTTAACCAAGCGGGCAGGGTGGGCGCTTTTGCAGCAGCGGATGTCATGGCGGCCCGCATCTGCCAGGTTTTAGCGCCTGTGCGCGCTGCTGGAAGTGGCGAGTAAAACCTGACCCGTTGCTGCTGGCGGTCATTGTCGGCGTCAAATCTATCGGTCCTGCTGCTTCAAGCATGGCAATGATCTCGGCTCACCAACGCACAAAGGCTCGGCTGCCGACTTTATAGCAAAGCTGTATCGCCCCAGCGCTTCATTGGACTCACATGGGGTCGCCATCAAAGCCCGGCTACAGCTCGGTTCTGAGTGCCCACAACTCGGGGAACAACACCACGTCCAGCATCTTGCGCAGATAGCCCACGCCCGAGGTGCCGCCGGTGCCGCGCTTGAAGCCGATGACCCGCTCCACGGTCGTCACATGACGGAAGCGCCAGAGCCGGAAGGCATCCTCCAGATCGACCAACTCCTCGCCCATTTGATAGAGATCCCAATGCGTGTCGGGCGCGCGGTAAACGTTCAGCCAGGCTTCTTTGACGCCCTCATCCATCGCCCTGGGCTGGGTCCAGTCACGGTCTAGCGCCTGCGCCGGTACCTTGATGCCGCGCCTGGCCATGAGCCTCAGCACTTCGTCGTACAAGGAAGGCGCGCGCCAAGCTGCGTCCACCTCGGCCAGCAAATCGGGTCGGTGCGCATGCGGTTGGAGCATGGCGGCGTTCTTGTTGCCCAGCATGAACTCGATGCGTCGGTACTGCGCACTTTGAAAGCCGCTGCTGTTAGACAAATAGGGCCGAATCGCGCTGTACTCGGGCGGCGTCATCGTCGCCAGCACGTCCCAGGCATGCACCAACTGTTCCATGATGCGTGACACCCGCGCCAGCATCTTGAAGGCGGCCGGCAGCTGATCCTGCGCCACGCAGGCCACCGCCGCTTGCATCTCGTGCAGCATCAGCTTCATCCACAGCTCCGAGGTCTGGTGCTGGACGATGAAAAGCATTTCGTTGTGCTCGGGCGACAGCGGCTGCTGGGCGCTGAGGATCTGGTCGAGCTTCAGATAGTCGCCGTAGCTCATGTCCTTGGAAAAATCCAGCTGCGCTTTTTCCTCCTCCACAATTCTTTCGATTTGATGGGGGCAGCTCATGTCACCGCTCCCTTTCGGTTGAACTCGGGCCGCTTCCATTCTTCGGTCTTCAGGACCTGGACCAGATGTTCAACCGCGTCATACACGTCGGCGAAACCGATGTACAGCGGCGTGAAGCCAAAGCGCAAGATATGCGGCACAACATCCAGCCGCGCCGGGTCGCCGGCGCGGAAGTCGCCGATCACGCCGCGTGCGATCAAGGCCTGAATTACCGCGTAGCCGGCCTCATGCAGCGGCGCGTCCAGACTCAAGCAGACCTGGCTGCCGCGCTGGCTTTCGTCGCGCGGTGAGGCCAGGCGCACGCCCAGAGCGGCGCAACGCGACTCGGCCAGTTCGATGAAAAGTTCGGTCAACGCGATCGACTTTTTACGCACAGCCTGCATGCCGCCCATGCTTTCGGCGGCCAGCACGGTGTCAACGCCGCATTCCAGCGCCGCCAGCGACAGCAGCGCCGGCGTGCCGCAGATGAAGCGCTTGATGCCGGCAGCCGGTTGGTAGTCGGGTGTGAACTGGAACGGTGCGGCGTGGCCCAGCCAGCCCGACAGCGGCTGCCAGCAGCGCTGCGCGTGTTTGGCATGCGCCCATACAAAAGCCGGCGCGCCGGGGCCGCCGTTGAGGTATTTGTAGCCGCAGCCCACCGCGAAGTCGGCCTCGGCACCGTTCAAATCAACGGGTACGGCGCCAGCCGAATGGGCCAAATCCCAGATCACCAGCGCACCTGCAGCGTGAGCGGCGGCCGTGACGGCCTTCATATCGTGCTTGTAGCCGGTGCGGTAGTTGACCTCGGTCAGCATCAGCACGGCCAGATCAGCGTTCAGCGTGGCGGCAATTTCTTCCACGCTATCGACCAGCTGCAGCCGCAGGCCCAGCTGCTGGGCCAGACTCTCGGCGATATACAGATCGGTCGGAAAGTTGCTGCGCTCGGAGACGATGACCTTGCGCGCAGGCGCTTGCTCGCGCGCGAGCGCCAAAGCCGCCGACAGCGCCTTGTAGAGATTGAGTGAGGTCGAATCCGCCACGGTCAACTCGCCCGGTGCGGCGCCGACCAGACGCGCGATCTTGTCGCCGATGCGGCCGGGCAAATCGATCCAGCCGGCCGTGTTCCAGCTCTGGATCAAGTCCTGACCCCATTCCTTTTGGATCACTTGCTGGACCCGAGCCAGAGTTTCACGTGGCAACACGCCCAGCGAGTTGCCGTCCAGGTAAATGGTGCCGGCGGGTAAGTCGAACTGGTGTTTCAGTTCACGCAGCGGGTCTTCTTGATCCAGCACGTCGCAGTCTTGTCTTGTGGTCATGTCGAGTTCTCCAAGGGATCAGAGTTCGCGCAAGACCGCGCGAACGGGTGAGGCGCAGGCCCCGCTGAGTTTGAGGGGCAGGGCAATCAACTCATAGTCGCCCTCGGCCACGTCGTCCAGCACCAGGTTCTCCAGCACGCGCAGGTCCAGGCGCAACAGTTGTTGGTGGCTGGCCAAGGTTTTGCTGCCGGCCGGGTCAACCGAGGGCGTGTCCAGGCCGATCAGTTTGACGCCCAGGCCGGCCAGCCATTCGACGGTTTCTGGCGCAAAGGCGCTGAAGTTGGCATCCCAGTGGGTGGCAGCCGTTTGGCAGCAACGCACCAGCACGCGAGCCGGCAGCAGCGCCGCCGCGTGTCTTAAATGCTCGATCTGGATCAGCGGCCCGCAGTCGATCGCGTGGATCACCCGGCAGGGGCCTAAATAGGCGTCGAGTGCGACTTCGGCGCTGCTGGGCGCCCCGTCGGCGTAATGCAGCGGCGCATCGGCATGCGCGCCGACATGCGGCGACATCGTGATGACGCTGAGGTTGACCGGGCAGTCAGCCGACAGGCGTGCCGTCCACTTCAAACTGAAGGGTTCATCGCCGGGGAAGATCGGCGACTGCGCCGATACCGGCGGAGAGATGTCCCAAATTCGTTTCATGCGTGAGGCTTTCTTGGCGCGTTTTGTCGGTGCTTGCGTGGCGGGCCAAACCATAGCAATGACGAGATCGGCGTGGTGTCGGTTAATTCCAACATTGGTCCGGCCACTTGGCAAACCAATCGCGCCACCGAGGCCCTGAGTTACATCGAAATTCGAATCTCGCCTTGACGGGCAAACACCCAGCTAAGTTGGATTCACCAGGCTTTACCATCGCACGCTTGCTCAACACCAGCCTATGAACACGACCGAAATATTTTTGATTGCGATGCTGCTCATTCTCAGCGTCCCTTACCTGATCTGGCGCCTCTTCCGCACCGATTACTTCGCCCCCTTGGTGGTGGTGCAAATCATCACCGGCATCTTGCTGGGCCCCGGCGTGTTGGGCGCGGCTTTTCCCGGCTATTACGAGTTTGTCTTCAATCCGGCGGTGATCCAGTCCCTCAACGGTATCGCTTGGTGGGCGGTGATGTTGTTTGTCTGGATTGCCGGCATCGAGCTGGACCTGAAGGCCGCTTGGCAGCACAGGCGTGAGAGCGGCATAACCGCCGGTCTGGCGCTGGGCATGCCGCTGGCCTTTGGTTGCGTGGCAGCGATCGCCATGTTGGCCAGCCCCGGTTGGATGGGTGAGAAGGCCCGCACTTGGCAATTTGTCGTCGGCGTGGGCATGGCATGTGCCGTCACCGCCTTGCCTATTTTGATCTTGCTGATGGAGAAGCTGGACGTCTTGCGACGGCCCTTGGGGCAGCGCGTGCTGCGTTATGCCAGCGTTGACGATGTGGCGATCTGGGGCGTCTTGGCGCTGATTCTGATGGACTGGGCGCGGGTCGGGCGCCAAGCCGGCTTCATTGCCGCCTTTGTCGTGGTCGGCATCATGTTCCGCTGGTTGATGCAGCGTCTTTCACCGAACGACCGGTGGTTTGTCAGCCTGATCTGGCTGGTGGCTTGCTCGTTCGGCGCCGATTGGGCGGGCCTGCATTTCATGGTCGGTGCGTTTTTGGCCGGCGCCATCATGGACGCCGACTGGTTCGATCAAAAGCAACTCGACGGCCTGCGGCACAACGTCTTGCTGGTCATCATGCCGGTGTTTTTCTTGAGCACCGGCCTGCGTACGCAGTGGGGCGTGGGCGGCGCGGCGGTTTTTGTTGCCGCGGCCTGGTTGCTGCTGGCCTCGGTGGCCGGCAAGCTGATTGGCGTTCACATGGCCGGCCGGGTGCTGGCTTGGGAGAAGGGCGAAGCCTCGCTGATCGGCTGGCTGTTGCAGACCAAGGCGCTGATCATGATTATTTTCGCCAACATCTTGCTGGACAAGCAGATCATCACCAACGAGACCTTCACCGCGCTCTTGTTGATGGCGGTGGCGAGCACCATGCTGACCGTGCCTATCGTGACACCGATGTTGAAGCGCTTGCCGGGCTTGCTTGGGCGCTCGCGCTAGCAAGCGAGGGATGCGCGCAGTCATGGGTGATGCCGGCCTGGTTGACCTGTTGCGGGTCAAGGGCGCTAAGCACGGCGAATTCGTGATGGACGACCGCACGTTCATTCGGCCCCCCGGTTTCTACCGGCGGGCGGCCTATTTTGTCGACTCGTCGCAAGGGCTTTGAGGTCGTGGGGACGCCTGCCTAGGATGCAGCGCATCAACTTCAGGAACTTCCATGATCCAACGCTCCAAGCCTGCCCGCCTGACTGCCCTTGCCACTGTGGTGGCCGCCTTTCTGAGCGGCTGTGCCGTCCACATCACCACCACCAAGGACGGCGACAGCGCGAGCGTGCGCAGCCCCGGCTCGGCCAAGATCGAGTGCGTGGCCAGCCCGACCGGCGAATGCCATTACGCGCTCTTCACCAGCCGCTGCGAGAGCGTCGAAGCCGGCGATGGCAAGAGCACCACCACCTGCACCCATCAAGTCTTTGAGCAGTTCAAGCTGGCCACCGGCCAGTCACGCCAATTGGATAATTTGCCCGCCGGCTACAAGCAATGCATGAAGTCCAGCGGCAAGCCCGAATTGCCCAACTGCAACTGATCGCGCTGGCAATCAGGAAAGCCCC
>NZ_JANNMI010000156.1:0-14458 GCF_031397715.1 Roseateles sp. | reverse complement strand
CCCAGCACCGCGCCGAGCGCCTCGAACGGCTGCTTGACCAGGGGCAGGCCGGCTTGCGTGGCGGCCACCAACTGCCGTTCAAATGCGCTCAGGGCCATCAGTCACTCCAGAAGTTTTGTTGGCCTGCGCTGGCAGACGCAGCCCGACAAAGAACTCGCGCTCCTTGGGGAAGGAAAACACCGTGCAGTCGGTCAGCGCCTCGATGCGTGCGCACACGCTGTCGGCCTGCGCCGGCGTTTCGACGGCGATCACGAACCACATATTCAGCGCGTGTTCGCGGCGGTAGTTGTGCGCCACCTCGGGCAGGGCGTTGACCAGCATCGCCACCGCATCGAAGCGCGCTTGCGGCACCTGCATGGCGGCCAGCACAAACAGCCCACCGGCCCGCTCGATCTGAAACAAGGGCCCGAAACGGGTCAGGGTGCCCTGCGCGAGTAGGTGCTGCAGGCGTTCGATCACCAGCTCTTCGCTGCAGCCCAGCTCGGCGGCGATGGCGGCAAAAGGGCGCGGCAGCAGCGGCAAATCCTCCTGTAGCCGGTTGATCAGATCCGCATCGAGTTGATCGAGCTGGGCCAGGCGCTTGGAGGCAATAGGGTTGTCATGCATGAACAGCCTCCGATGCCAAGGCAGCAGGTGCCGGCACGGCGAAGTTGCGAAAGTAGCGCGCGCCGCATTGCTTGAAGCGCCGCCGGCTGAACAGCACCGTCTGCGGCACCCGTTCAAGCTCGGCCGCCGCGCGTGCCGCGTCCAGCCAAGCCAGCACCTGTCCGCGCTCGCGGCCGTGCAGCATGCAGTACAGGTTGTAGGGCCAACCGGGCGCGCGGGCACGGCGGTAGCACAGCGTCACGCCCGGCTGCTGGGCCAGCACGGCGGCGCGGGCGTCAACGTCGGCGTCGGCCACATCGAACACGCACATCGCATTGGCCGCAAAGCCCAGCTCATGGTGGCGCACCACCACGCCAAAGCGGCGCAGCGTGCCCTGCGCCAACCATTCAGCCAGTTTGGCGAAGATGTGGGCCTCGCTGCAGCCCAGCGCCTGAGCCCAGGCGGCGTAAGGGCGGGGGATCAGCGGCAGGCCGTCCTCCACCAGGGCGGCCAGCGCCCGGTCTGGGTCTTGCACCGCGCGGCTGCCGTCGCGCACGCGCTCATGGCCGCTGCTGCGCGCCGTGCAGCCCAGCGCGTGCGGGCGCTGCAGATCAAAGCCCAGGTTGATGCGGTAGGCGCGCTGCATCGGCAGGCGCAAGGCGTGCAAGCCGCTGGCCAGCTCCAGGCTGCTGACGCCGGCCGCCACCTGGGCCTGATCGGCGCCGGTGATCACGAACCAGAGGTTGTAGGCATGCTCACGTTGGTAGTTATGGTTGACGCCCGGGTCGGCGTTGACCAAGGCGGCGACGGACTCCAAGCGTTGCGTCGGCACCGCAAAAGCGCACAGCAAGGCCGCCCCGCCGGCACCGCTGCCCCAGATGCCGCCGATGCGGCTGAGGCTGCCGCCTTGGCTCATCTGCTTGAACTCGGCCAGCACCCGCTCGGTGCCGACGCCGCATTGCGCCGCCAGCTCGGCATATGGCTCGCTGCACTGCGGGAAGCGCTGTTGCCAGTCGTTGATCAGTTGTTCGCCGACGCTCATGCCCATGCTCAGAATCCCATCCGGTTGGCGCGGCTGCTGAAGAAGATGCCGCTGGGCGCGTCTGCGCTCAAGACGGCCTGCGTCTCGAAGCTGTCAGTGGCGATGACCGAGACGCGGTTGTCGTCGCGCGAGGAAATCCAGACCGACTCACCGCGCGGCGTGAACTCCATATGCAGCACGGCTTTGCCGGGCGCCAAGGTTTTGACGATCTGGCGGCTCTGCGTGTCGATGACCTGCACGCGGTGGTAGTCGGGTACGGCGAAGTTGACCCAGACCTGGCGGCCATCGGGCCGGGCGATCACAAACACCGGCTGGCCCGCGACCTTGATGCGGGCGACCTCTTGCCAGGTCTCGGTGTCGACCACCAAGACCTCATGGCGGCCGATGGCCGGCAAATAGGCATGCCGCCCGGCAACCGCCCAGCCGCGCAGATGCGGCATCTTGAAGACCGGCAGCGGCTCCTGGCCGCGTCCGTAGCCGCCCAAGATGCGCGTTACTTTGGGCTCGGGTGCCCAGAGGTCGATCATGGCGAGGCCGTCTTCGCCGAACAGGCCGGCGATGTAGTGGCGGCCGTTCGGCGTCAGCAAGGCGTCATAGGGCTGGCGGCCGACGTCCTTGAATTTCGTGAGTACGGGTGCTCCAGGCTGGCTGAGGTCGGCGATCCAGATTTCGCCCGCGTCAAACAGCGAGTAGATGAATCTGCGACCCGGCAGATCGGCCAAGCCGACCACCCGCGAGCGCTGGCCCGGCGCGTACTCGGCCGGGATGTCGGCCACCAGGGCCAGCGTCTTGGCGTCAAACACCTTGATGCCGCCGGGCTGGTAGTTCTGCGCCGCCACCAGGCTGCCGTCTTGCGAGACCGCGCCGCCGATCGAGTTGCCGCTTTGCTGCACGCGTGCGTCCACACTGCGCGTTAGCAGATTGACCTTGCTGAGCGCACCGTCGCGGCCGAAGACATAGGCGGTCGCGCCGTCGCGGCCGTAGACGATCGAGGCGTGCGACAAGTCCCCCAGACCGTCGATGCCGCCAAGCACTTGGCGGCTGCTGGTGTTGACGACTTGCAGCGCGCCGCGCGTGCGTTCCACCACCAGGCCGAGGTCGCCGCTGCCAGTTTTTGGCGTGCTGGTGCAAGCGCTGAAGCTCAAGGCGGCAGCACTTAGAACCAAGGACAGGCGGCACAGCGAGCTGAACCTCATTGGCTTGCACTCCCGCTCAATTTGTTCTGCGGGCTTTGCAGCCAAGCGGCCAGCCATTCGGCCTCGTCGGCTTTGAGCATGGTTTTCCAAGGTGGCATGGCGGTGCCGGGGCGGCCGTGATAGATCGCCGCGCTGACGGAGGCCAGGGGCAGGCGCTGCATGGCCTCGCGTGTCAGCGCCGGCCCGAGCCCGCCGGTCATGCGCAGCCCGTGGCAGGAGCCGCAGTCTTGCTTGAGCATGTGCAGCAGTTGCTGTTGGCGTGGGGCGTCTGGCTCGGCCTGGGCGAATTGGCCTAGGGCCAGCCCCAAGACGGCGGCAAAGCTAGGTGCTGCGAAACGGAAAAAGAGGCTGCTTTGCATCGGGGCACTCGGCCGAAGTTTGGGGTTGGAGCGTTGGCGCGATCTTCAGGGCCGGCTACTTTGCTGTCCTTGAACTGGGTCAAGGACGCGCTAGGCAAGGTTTTTCACAATCGAGCCAACAAGAGGAGCGACACCCATGAGTCGACTGGATCAAGCGCTTTTATCGAATGTCTGCAAGCCGGGCGGCCCACTGTGTGCGGACCGGGCCATCCCGGCCAAAGTGACCCTGGTCGGTGCCGGGCCGGGCGATGCCGATTTGCTGACCGTCAAGGCCGTGCGCGCGATGGCGCAGGCCGAGTTGGTGCTGTACGACCATCTGGTCTCCGAGCAAGTGCTGGCCCTGCTGCCCAAACACGCCGAGCTGATTTATGTCGGCAAAAAATGTGGCCAACATGCCTTGTCACAAGAAGACATCATCGGCCTGATGCTGCGTTTGGCCCAGAGCGGCCGGGCGGTCTTGCGCCTGAAGGGCGGCGACCCGTACATCTTCGGCCGGGGCGGCGAAGAGGTGCAGGCGCTGGCCGCAGCCGGCGTGCCGTTTGAGACCATTCCCGGCATCAGCGCCGCGCAGGCGGCGGGTGCTTACGCCGGCATTCCACTGACTCACCGTGAGCATGCTTGCTCGGTGGTGTTTGCGACCGGGCATCTGAAAGGGGTTGAGGGCGCACGCAGCGTCGATCTCGATTGGGAGATGCTGGCGCGCCCGCGCCAGACCTTGGTGATCTATATGGGCTTGGGCGCGCTGGACATTATTTGCGAGCAGTTGATTGCGCACGGCATGTCGCCTGATATGCCGGCGGCGCTGATCGAAAAAGCCAGTCTGCCCGAGCAGCGCTGTGTGGCCGGCAGCTTGCGCAGCTTGCCGACGCTGGCGCTGGTCTACGCGGTCAAAGCGCCGGCCTTGATCATGATCGGGACGGTGGTGAGCTTGCGTGATGATCTGGCGCAAACTGCGCTCAAGCCGACGGCGCAGCACACCAAGGTCTGACCTAACGCAAATCCATGTCGCGCGCATATGCGCAAACTGCCGGCTGTGCAATTCTTAGGCTCCCGGCCCTGCCGACATGAACCCGACCCCGAGTCCACATTCCCCGAGCCCACATTCCCCGAGCCCACATTACCCACGCAAGCCCCAGCTGGTGTGCCCCGCCGGCTCGCTGCGCGCGCTGCAACTGGCGGTCAACGCCGGTGCCGATGGGGTCTATATGGGCCTGAAAGACGCGACCAATGCGCGCAATTTTGCCGGCCTGAATTTCGACCTGGAGCAGGCGCAGGAGGGCGTCGCCCATGCGCATGCCAAGGGCGCGCAGGTGCTGATGGCGCTGAACACCTTTGCGCGCGCCGACGAGCCCGAGCGCTGGTACCGCGCCGTCGATACGGCCGCCGCCATGGGCGCCGATGCCTTGATCTGCGCCGACACGGCGGTGATGGCCTATGCCTGCAAGGCGCATCCGCAGCTGCGCCTGCACCTGAGTGTGCAGGCCTCGGCCACCAGCTACGAGGCGATCGAGTTCTACCGCGAGCATTACGGCGTGCAGCGCGCCGTGCTGCCGCGCGTGCTGACGCTGTCGCATCTGGGCCATGTCGTGCGCAACAGTTCGGTGGAAATCGAAGTATTCGGCTTTGGCAGCCTGTGCGTGATGGTGGAGGGACGTTGTGCGCTGTCGTCCTATGTGACCGGGCAGTCGCCGAATAACGCCGGGGTGTGCTCGCCACCGTCCGCCGTGCGCTGGATCGACCGGGCCGAGGGCGTGCAGGCGCGCTTGGGCGAGGTGCTGATCGATCAGTTCAGCCCCACCGAGCCGCGCGCCTATCCGACCCTGTGCAAGGGCCGCTTCAACGTCGGCGGCAAGCGCGACTACGCAATGGAAGACCCGGTCAGCCTGAACAGCATGGCCTTGCTGCCGGAGCTGATGGCGATGGGCATTGCGGCCATCAAGATCGAAGGGCGCCAACGCAGCGCTGCCTATGTCGAACAGGTCACCACCGTTTGGCGCCAGGCCATCGATGCCTGCTACCTGGCCGGGCCGGCGGGGAGCAGCGCGGGCCCGCGCTTCAGCGTGCAGCCGGCTTGGGGCCTGACGCTGGCCGAACATGCCGAGGGCCAGCAGGTCACGCTCGGCGCCTACAGCAGGCCTTGGAGATGAATGACATGAATGCGATGAAGGTGGAACGTATCAAGCTGAGCGTCGGGCCCTTGCTCTATCTATGGCCGCGCAATAGCGTGACGCAGTGCTATGCCGATCTGGCCGATGGCCCGGCCGACACGGTGGTGCTGGGCGAGGTGGTGTGCGCACGCCGGCGCGAGCTGAAGCTGGACGACTGGTTGGGCCTGGCACGCGAGTTGACGCAGGCCGGCAAGGAGGTGGTGTTGGCGGCACAGGCCTTGATCGAGTCGGAGTCCGACTTGCGCCTGCTGCGTCGGCAAACCGAGCAGCATGAATTTTTGATCGAAGCCGGCGACGCCTCGGCGCTGAGCCTGTTGCAGGGCGCGCCGTTTGTGCTGGGGCCGCACATCAATATTTACAGCCGACCGGCGCTGGAGCAGCATGTCTTGCTGGGTGCCACGCGCTGGGTGCCGCCGCTGGAGCTGGACCTGGCCGCCGTGGCCATGATCAACCCGCCGGGCCAGCAGATCGTAGCGACCGAGCTGTTCGCCTTCGGCCGTATGCCGCTGGCTTTTTCGGCCCGCTGCTTCACCGCCCGCCACCACCATCTGAGCAAGGATGAGTGCCAATTCCGCTGCATGGATGACCCCGATGGGCTGCTCGTGAGCTCGACCGAGGGTCAGGACTTTCTGGTCTTGAACGGCATTCAGACCCAGTCCGCCGGCATGCATTGCCTGCTCGGGCAGGCCCCGCAGCGGCTGCGTGCGGCCGGCGTGCAGCGCCTGCGTTTGTCGCCCTGCTCACACGGTTTTGCCAATGTGCTGGCGCAGTACGAGGCGGTGTTCAACCAAGGGCTGGCGGCCGAAGACGGCCTGGCGGCGCTGCGCGGCCTGGGTCTGCCGGGGCAACTGGTCAATGGCTACGCGCTGAAACAGGCCGGCATGGCCTGGCAGCCGTGAAAGAGGACGAATCATCATGAACACACACACGCACACACACACGCACACACACGCCAATAAAGCCGGCTTTGCCCTGCCACCGCTGCCGGCACCACTGCGCAGCCTGGTGCAGCGCCTGCCCTGGCAGCCACCCAGTCTGCTGTTGGCCCTGAGCTTGCAGCGTCTGATGTGGCCCAAGCTGCGTGAATCACAGCGGCGCGAGCTCGCCGGCGCGGTGGTGGCGATCAATGTCGACGACCTGGGGCTGCAATGCCGCGTCTGGCTGGTCGAGGGCAAAGGCTTTGCGGTGGCGCCGGCGGGCCAAACGCCGCGGGTGCGTATCCGGGCCAGCAGCAGCGGTTTCTTGCGTCTGCTGAAGGGCCAGGGCGACCCCGACCGGCTATTCTTCGAGCGCGCGCTGGTGCTGGAGGGCGACACCGAATATGGCTTGCTGCTGAAGAACACGCTCGATGCACTCGGGCCGCTGATTCAATGGCCAAGGGCAGGCTGAGTTTGGGTCGGCGCGCAAGGGCTGAGCTCACGCCGTCAGTCCCGATGCTCCGCTTGCCAGGCCACGTATTCGGACGGTCGCACGCCGTAGCGTGCCAGTACGCCCTTGTGCAACTGCCGGATCAAGCTTTTGAATAATCTCATCCGTGAAGCGATCCCGGTTGGCCCAGAGCCCGCATGCCGGGCACCTTGCTCCGTCCGGATGGCCGACGCCTTCCTCATGGAGGCAGCCAAAAAATCCGGTCCGACGAGAGCACCGATTTGACGCCATGCCGCTGAATGAAATGCACGCTCGCCTCGTTCACGGCGGGAGCAAGCCTGATGTCGCTGCCATGGCGATACCAGCGTTCGAGAACGGCCACGTCACCGCCTTCGGCCAGCACAAGCCCGACCGCTACCTTGCTGGCCGTCTTGCCGTCGGGCCCGTAGTAAGTGACCGTGGCAATCGGGCAGCCTTGAAAGCCTTGCTTCACCTTTTTCTTCAGACGGTCTCGAAACCAAGTGGCTTTGCGTGACATGGGCAACTCCTGTCTTGGTGCGGCGGACATCATTGCGGCCCAAGTTTGGGGCCCAGGCCGGACAAGCGATCAATGTTGGAGTTCTCAGACTCAGGCCAATCTGGCGGGCATTTGCGGCATACCTAACGGTGCTTTCTTGCCGAATCCGCACGCATGTTCGCAAGTTCCTCGCTTGCATGTCCGGCGATCTGATGTTTTTATATGGCAATATCAAGTGCAAAGGCAGGCTAAAGTGCTGGCGTTTCACCGCCGAATCCGGCTGCAAATTTCATGAAGGTCATAACACCAAGTCACGCGTCCTTGCCCCGAAACGCCGGGTAAGGGGGGGCTGGGATTGCGCGCAAATGGATAAATACAAACTCTCATCGGTCAAGCGCACGCCGCAAGAAGCCGTGATGTTTCTGGTGTCGGGCTTGTCGGTGATCGGCATCCTGCCCTTTGCAGTGTTGCGCCTGATCCGCCATGAGACCATGCTGATGTTGCTCGATTTCGGTCTGATGATCGGCATCACAGCCTTGGCCGTGTATCTGTACCGCAGCCGCGCGATCCGCTTGGTCAGCATCGTCAACACGGTCTTTTATTCGGTCGGCATGGTGTTGGTGGTCTACACGCGGGGCGAGTCGCTGGTGTACTGGGCGTTCCCGGTGATGATCGCGACGTTCTTCCTGCTCAAGCCGCACGAGGCGGCCCTCAGCAACTCGGTGACGATGCTGGCGCTGGTCTATGCGCTGATCCAACATGTGACGCCGTTGAATTTCGCGACCATCACCGTCACCTTGCTGATCGTCAATCTGTATTCGTACCTGTTCGCGGTGCGCACGCAGCAGCAGCACGACAGCCTGAGCCAGCAGGCCAGCAAAGACTTCTTGACCGGTGCCGGCAACCGGCTGGCGCTGGAAGCGCAACTGGCCGCGGCGGTCAGCGGCTTTCAGAAGAGCCGGGTGGTGGCGTCCCTTGTGCTGCTCGATATTGACCATTTCAAGACGGTCAACGACAGCTATGGCCATGTGTTTGGCGACGCGGTCCTGGTGCGCCTGAGCGAGATCGTGCGTGCCAGGATTCGCAACAGCGACGCTTTTTTTCGCTACGGTGGCGAAGAATTTGTCGTGATCGCAATGGGCTCATCCCTCGACGCGACGGTCAAGCTGGCCGAAGAGCTGCGCCAACGGGTGCAGGCCGCCAAGCTGGTGCCGGCGCAAGAATTGACGGTGTCGCTCGGCGTGGCGGAACTGCGCGAAGGGCAGAGCAGTGCCGACTGGTTGGCGCGAGCAGATAGCGCGCTCTACGATGCCAAGCGCTCGGGACGCAATATGACGCGGGTGGCGCCCTGAGGCGGATGGAGCGGATCCGCTGCCGGTCCGCCGGAGTTTCAGACGTCCAGCCAATAGATCTGTGCTTGCGCGCGTTCGGCGTCACTGTGGCCCGCCAGCGCATGGTCCCACGCGGGGTCGGTGCCGCCTCCTGCCGAGGCATGGGCGCCGATCATCGAGGCCGTCTCGACCGTGCTGGCGTCGAATTCGGCCACTTTTTCGCGCGTTTCGAGAAACAGCTTGGCAACCAAAGCGCCGCCGGACTCGATCACCACCAGGTACCTGGCCGCCTGCCGTCGCGGCTGTTGGCTGTGCTTGGACGGGGTTTCCATCCCAAATCCTTGACTCATCTGGCTACCTCACGCGAATTTGTCCACCAAGCGTCAAGCCTAGCAGCTTGTCGGGCCTCCCGGTTTCGTCCTCAAAGCCAGTCGTGAGCCCCTAGTTCAAGCCTGTTGGTGCGTCTGAGTCGCCTGTTAAGCTGAAGTGAGGAATTTAGGAGTCGAGATGCCCCTCCATCTCTTGCCCAGCGGACCGGCGCCGGCCGCCAACTTGAGCTTCGGCGCGCTCGAATTGCGCCCGGCCGAACACCGCTTGCTGCTGGCGGGCCAGCCCGTCAAGCTGGGTGCGCGGGCCTTCGAACTGCTGCTGGTTTTGGCGCGGCACCATGACCGTATGCTCAGCAAGGACGAGTTGCTGGCGCTGGTGTGGCCCGGTATGGTGGTGGAGGAAAACACGCTGCAAGTGCATGTCTCGGCCCTGCGCAAACTGCTGGGCGCGAACTTGATTGCGACGGTGGTGGGGCGCGGCTACCGTTTCACCGCCAAGCCCAATGACGCAAGTGACATCAATGGCTCGAACGGCCTGCCTCCACTCACTGCCTGGCCGGACGCTGCCGCTAGCCTGCCGGCGACTCCCAACAACCTGCCGCAGCCGTGCAGCCATTTCATTGGCCGCGCGGCGGTGCTGACGCAGAGCGCGCAGTTGTTGCAGCAAGTGCGGCTGCTGACGCTGACCGGTATCGGCGGCAGCGGCAAGACCCGACTGGCCCTGCAGGTGGCCCGTCAGCAACTGGTCAATTTTCCGGGCGGGGTTTACTTCCTTGATTTGTCCGCCCAGCAGGAGGCTGCGCAGCTTGGCCTCAGCGTGGCCAGCTCGCTTGGGGCTCGCACAGCTGGCGGACAAGCACCCCAGCAAGGCCTGACAACATGGCTGAGCAATCGGCGCATGCTGCTGGTGTTGGACAACTGCGAACATTTGCTCGACGCGGTGGCCGAGTTGGTTCAGGGCCTGCTCGACGCTTGCCCCGAGTTGAAGATCATGGCGACCAGCCGCGAATGTTTGGCGCTGGCCGGCGAGCAGGTCTTGGCGGTGCCGCCTTTGTCGCTGCCCGAGCTTGGCGGAGCGGCCGATTTCGCCGCGCTGCAAGCCTCGGAGGCGGTGCAACTGTTTGTCGACCGGGCCCATCTGGTGCTGGCCGAATTTGCCTTGACACCGCACAACGCGGCCGTGATCGGCGCCATCTGCCGCAGCTTGGACGGCATCCCCTTGGCCGTCGAGTTGGCTGCGGCGCGGGTCACGCTCTTGTCGGTCGAGCAGATTGCCGCCCGCCTGAATGACAGATTTCGCTTCCTGACCGGGGGCAACCATGGGCTGGCGCGCCACCAGACCCTGCGCGCAACCTTGCAATGGAGCTTTGACAATTTGTCCGCCGCCGAGCAGCGGCTGCTGAGTCAGCTGGCGGTCTTCAGCGGGGGTTGTTCGTTGGCGGCGTTGATGGCGGTGGCCGAGTTGGCCGATGAGTACGCGACGCTGGCGCTGCTGAGCCGCTTGCATGACAAGTCCTTGGTTCTGGTTGAGCGCGGCAGGGTCGGTGCGCCGCGCTACCGCATGCTGGAGACGGTGCGCCAATTCGCTCTCGAACAAGCGCTGGGCGACGTCGCCGGCCTGGCAGCCTTCAGGGACAGACATTTGCGCTACTTTCTGGCGTTGGCGGAGCAGGCGTTGCCGCTGCTGCAAGGGCCGCAGCAGGGGGAATGGTTGGCCCTGCTGGGCCGCGAGCAAGAGAATTTACTGGCGGCGCATGCTTGGAGTGAACAGGCCGACGCAGGCGCGCAAGCGGCGCTGCGCCTGGTGGCGGCCCTGTGGCGCTATTGGGTCGCGACGGCCCAGCTGGCACGTGGCCACCGGCTCGCCTGTACTGCCTTGGCTAAGCCGACGCCTGCACCCGACAGGGTCTGGCGTTGCCGGGCGCTATGGGGTGCCGGCCAAATGGTTTTCCGTATCGGCGACTACGAGGCGGCGCTGGGCTGCGCCGATGAAGGCCTGGCGCTGGCGGGCGATGTCGGCGACGCCGAGCAACTGGCCAGCTGCATGAGCCTGCGTGCCAAGGCCCTGCACTCGCTCGGCCGCCAGAAGCAGGCGCGGGAGCAATACCAAGCGGCCTGCGCGCTGGCCCGCGGGCTGAGCAGCCCGGTTTTGCTGGGCGCGACGCTGAACAATCTGGCCGAGCTGCAGCGCGGCCTGGGTGAGTTTGCGGCGGCCGAGGCTTGCTATGAGGAGGCCGCCCGGATCGCCCGCAAGCTGCAATTTCCCGGCGGCAGCTTTGTGCCGCTGTGCAACCTGGCCAGGCTCAATGTGGCCGGCGGCAAATTGGTGTGTGCCCGCTTGCTGCTGCTGGAGAGCCTGGCCTTGGCGGCCGACACCGGCCTGACCGGTATGGGCGAGGATCTGCTGGAGGTCGGCGCCGGCCTGGCTGCGGCGCTGGGGGACTTTGGCCGCGCCGCACGCTTTGCCGGCGCCGCCGAGGCCCGCATGAGCGAATCGGGCTCGCAGCGCGAGCCGGTGGACGAGGCCTTTGTCGCGCCTTTGCTGGCCCAGGCGCGCAGCGCGCTGGGCGCCGCCGCCTTTGATGTAGCCAGCGCCGCAGGTGCGGCTTTGGGCTATGCGGCCGCGCTGGTGGAGCTCAAGCTTTGGCTCGAGGCGCATGGCGGCCATGACGCCTGAACCGGGCACCCATCTACGTGCATCCCTTGATCGACCGGACCGCAGCGATGGCGGCGCAAGCAGATCAGCCAGATCAGCCCCAGGCCGGCCAGCAGCAGCGCCCAGCTTTGCGGCTCGGGCACCGGTGCCGCATTTCGGTAGTCAAAGCCCGAGCCCGAGATGAGGGCGTAGGGCGCGCTCAGGGCGGCTCCGTCGGGGCCGAAAATCGCCTGGATGCCGCCCCACAAAAGCGTATGCGACAGGTCGACATCGGCATTGCTGGCGCCCGACCCCGCCATCTGGTTGAAGCGCAACTGCGCACGCGCCTCGGTAAAGCTATAGAGGGAATAGCCGAGCCAGAAAAACTCGCCAAAGGTGAACTGCACCTTGACGGGGATGTCTTGCACGCCGCCCAGCTGGTAGTTTTCAGCGCCGTTCGTTGCACTGTAGCCAGCACAGGCGACGGCGAAATCAGCGCCGGTCTTGGCCCGACAGGGCTGGTAATTGAGGCTGTCTATGCCCTTGCCCAAGAGCTCGATCCTGCTGCGACTGTCGAAAACCTGCGAGTAATGCTCGCCATTTGGAAATGGCCCGGCAGAGAGATGCGGAGAGCCGGTTGCAGAGTAGCTGCCGGTCAGTCGCAAGATGGCGTTGAAACTGCCAAGCTGCCCCTGCAATCCCGCCGCATCGAGTTTGACTTGGTCGTTCCAGCCGGCGGCTGCCGAGGAAATGCTTGAACCACGGTGGACACCGTAGTTTTGAAGCACCCCGAACCGGTCAACCCAGGCATTGGACTTGGCAAGTGAATCGCTTGAGCCGTGCAGGGCCAGTCGCCCGATGCTGGCAAAAACGTCGGCCCTGGCGATGCTCTGGCCAAACAGGCCGTTCACTTCCAGCCAGTTCTGTTGCTGTATCTGCGTCGAAAGGGCGCCCGTGGCGGCAAAGCCGATCGGCGCCGGCTGGGTGAGGTTGCCAAAGGTCTCGATCTGTCCAGCAAGCTCGAAGCTCGCGGTGACTTGAGACCAAGCCGGCGCTGCGCCTATGAGCCACAGGCCGCCCAGCCAGGCAAGTTTGATTCGCCGCGCCGGCGCGCGAGGGCACCCTGTGAGCCGATGACTTGGGTCAAGAGAGCGTTTCATGCTGACTCCTTGGTTTGCGTTGTTGGCTGAACTCGGCAGGGCTGGCCTTGCATTAGTGCTCAAGCTCTCAGCTCAGGCGCCGGCGCGTCACGCCGGCCACAGCGAGCAAACCGCCCAGCAGCTGCGCCGAGCTCAAGCGCATAAGACTCAGCGACACCGGGCTCAAGGGCAATAGGGCGAACTTCATGATTGAGGCATCGATTGATCGGGCCGAGCCATGGGCTGGCGCCGCCGCCTGATCCGCAGCGCCAGACCGGCGCAGCCGGCCAAGGCCAAGAAGGCCGAGGTCGGTTCGGGCACCGGGCTGACTTCTATGCGCAACTGGTAGAGGTCGTCGCTGTTGGGGCCTTGCCAACTAAGCCCTGCGTCACTGGAATAGGCATAGTTGCCGAATGCGCCCGGGCCGTTGAAGGCGTTGCCCATGGCGTAGGACCAGCCGAAACTGTCGCCGGCCGTGCTGGCTCCCAAGACGAGCCAATAGCTGGTGAACGGCGCTAGTTGGGTCGGCAATGTCGGGATCAGGGTTTCGGCCTGTGGCGGGCCGCCGACCAGGACCGGCAGCGGCAAGCTCGCGAGCCAGGCCCCCGGCACACCGCTGGCGTCAACGCGCAGTTCGGCGCTGGCCGATCCGCTATTGGCGCCCGCGCCCAGCAGCAGCGTGACGCTGTCGAGCCCAAGCGCAGCGCCGGCCGTGACAAATGACTGCGCGGCCCAAAGGTTCGCCTCGACCGTCGTGGTCGCCCTGGTGGGCTGGGCGAGATTGTCGATCAGCACCGCCGCGTGCGCGTTTGGCAAGTGGCCGGCGGCGAGCAGGCCGAACCAGGTGAGGGCGACGGCGGTGCTGCTGCGGCGCATTCGAGTCTTGAGGGGGTTCATATTGGATCCCTTGGCGCTGTGGGTTAGGGCTGTGGGTGACTGCTGCGGTGGCCTTGCTTGGACCCCGTTTCAGGGCCGTCGCCGGATCTGCGCGCGCAGCAACAAGGCCCATATGCCCACCACAGTCAAGGCCGCCGTGCCGGGCTCGGGCACCGCGGCAATCTGCAAGCTGTCCAGGGCCACCATGTCGCCGTCGGCGATCGTCACGGTGATGCGGTTGAGCTCATTGCCGACCGACGAGCTGAAGCCGATGAACTGCCAGGCGGGTGGCGTGGGCGCCGGCAGCTGCAAGGCCAGCGGGAAATTGCCCAGCCACAGATTGCCGACGGCGTAGACATCGACGCTATTGCCGTCGATTTCAGAGTCCAGGTACCAGAACCCTACACCGGCCTGCGGTGAGGCGAAGTCGACGGCTACGCCGCCACCCCCTCCGGTCAGCGGCGGCGTGCCCAGCGAAAGCAGATGGGTCCCGGCCTGCGGCAGGCTGAAGAGCATCGCCATTGGGTTGCCGCCGTTGAAGGCCGAGAAGGTCTGACCGGCATAGGGCCCGATCACTGGTGTGCCGTCGGCGAGGTCGTCGAAGCCGATCAGGGTCGGTGCGCCAACCGCCGCAGCCCAAGCCGCTTGGTTGTTGTAGATGCTCAGCGCCGCCTGCGCTGGTCCGGCCAAACCGAGAAGAAGGGCGGCGAGAAGAAGGGCGGCGGTGGCCGCCGGCATCAGCTTGGATAACTGACTAAATGAATGCTGCATAGCGGCTCCCGAGGGTCGAAAAACGGACGGAAAAAGGGGCTTGGTTCTGCGCCTTGTTCACCGTTTCCATACTGCTGCTTGGGCCGACCAGAGTCCTTGGTCAAAGCTGAAGGTTTCTGATGATTCCTGAAAATCCAAGTGA
>NZ_JANNMI010000129.1:0-3521 GCF_031397715.1 Roseateles sp. | reverse complement strand
TTCATGTGTCCGCATGTCCACCGAGCGCAGCGGCTTGTACAGGGTCGGAATCGGCTTCATGGCCGCTCGCAGCACAATCGGCTCACCATTGGACATGCCGCCCTCAATTCCACCGGCGTTATTGGTCGTCCGGTAAATAGGACTCATTGCACCGGTTTCAAGTTGCGCAACATCATAAAAAATCTCGTCGTGAACCTTGGATCCAGGCCGATCAGCAACCCCGAACCCCAATCCAACCCGGCGCCGGCTTCATCGGCAGTAACTTTGTTTTGGATTGGCTGTCTCAGTCGGACGAGCCGGTGGTGACGCTGGACGCACTCACCTATGCCGGCAATCTGGAAAACCTCAGCAGCCTGACCGGCGACGCACGGCATGTGTTCGTCAAGGGTGATATCTGTGACGGCCCGCTGCTCGCCAAACTCTTGGCCGAGCACCAGCCGCGCGCGCTGCTGCATTTCGCCGCAGAAAGCCATGTCGACCGCTCGATCAGCGGGCCCGGCGCCTTTATGCGCACCAATATCGAGGGCACTTACACGCTGCTTGAAGCGGCGCGCGCCTATTGGAGCGAGCTGGACGAGGCAGGCAAGTCAGCGTTTCGTTTCCACCATGTCTCGACCGACGAGGTTTACGGCTCGCTCGGGGCCGACGACGCCCCTTTCGCCGAAACCAAGACCTACGAGCCCAACAGCCCCTACTCGGCCAGCAAGGCGGCCAGCGACCATTTGGTGCGGGCCTGGCACCACACCTACGGCTTGCCAGTGCTGACCACCAATTGCTCGAACAACTACGGACCCTTGCACTTCCCCGAGAAGCTGATCCCGTTGATGATCGTCAATGCTTTGGCGGGCAAGTCATTACCCATCTATGGTGACGGCCAGAATGTACGGGACTGGTTGTATGTGACCGACCACGCGTCGGCGATCCGCGCGGTGCTGGCCGGAGGCCAAGTCGGCGAGGTCTACAACATCGGCGGCTGGAACGAGATGACCAATCTGGACATCGTCCACACCGTCTGCGCGCTGCTGGACGAGCTACGCCCCGATGCTGGGGGCAGCTACAAGCGCTTGATCACCTACGTCAAGGACCGCCCCGGCCACGACAGGCGTTATGCCATCGACGCCCGCAAGATCGAGCGTGAGCTCGGCTGGCGCCCGGCCGAGACCTTTGCCACCGGCATCCGAAAAACGGTGCAGTGGTATCTGGATCATCCCGACTGGGTGGCGCGGGTGCAAAGCGGCGCCTACCGCGATTGGGTGGCTCAACAGTACAGCGCATGAAGATTCTCTTGCTTGGCAAGAACGGCCAAGTCGGCTGGGAGTTGCAGCGCGCCTTGGCGCCGCTGGGTGAGCTGTTTGCACTGGACCGACATGACGGCGGCGATCTAGCCGACGGTCAGGGCTTGCTGGCAAAGGTCAAGGCGATCGCCCCGCAAGTGATCGTCAACGCCGCCGCTTACACCGCCGTCGACAAGGCCGAGTCCGAGCCCGAAATGGCTCAGCAAATCAACGCCACCGCGCCCGGCTTGTTGGCGCAGGAAGCCAAGGCCCTGGGCGCCTTGCTGATCCACTACAGCACAGACTATGTGTTCGACGGCAGCGGCGAAGAGGCCCGCAGCGAAGAAGCCCTAAGCGCACCCTTGAGCGTCTACGGCGCCAGCAAATTAGCCGGCGAAGATGCGATTCGCGCGAGTGGTTGCCAACACCTGATTCTGCGCACCAGCTGGGTCTACGCGGCGCGCGGCGGCAATTTCGCCAAGACCATGCTGCGACTGGCCGCCGAGCGCGAGCAATTGAAGGTCATCAGTGACCAGATCGGCGCGCCAACCGGTGCCGACCTGCTCGCCGACCTAACGGCCCATATGCTCAGAGCCACGCTAACCAGGCCAACCCTGAGCGGCACTTATCACGCGGTGGCCAGCGGCGAAACCAGCTGGCATGCCTATGCACAGCATGTGATTGAATTCGCGCGGGCCAAGGGAGCGCCGATCAAGGTCAGGCCCGAGCAAATCCTGCCGATCCCGACCAGCGATTACCCGACTCCTGCCCAAAGGCCGCTGAATTCGCGCCTGTCTACAAACAAACTACAGACCGCCTTCGGCCTCACGTTGCCCGCTTGGGCTGTGGGCGTCGAGCGCATGCTGACCGAAATCCTCTGAGAAAGACTCCATGACAAACAATCGCAAAGGCATCATCCTCGCCGGGGGTTCGGGCACGCGCCTGCACCCCGCCACCCTGGCCATGAGCAAGCAGCTGCTGCCGGTCTATGACAAGCCGATGGTGTACTACCCGCTGGCCACCTTGATGCTGGCCGGCATCCGCGACATCCTCTTGATCAGCACGCCGCAAGACATTCCGCGCTTTGAGGCGCTGTTGGGCGACGGCAAGCGCTGGGGTCTGAATATCAGCTACTGCGTGCAACCCAGCCCGGACGGCCTGGCGCAGGCCTTCATCTTGGGCCGTGACTTCATTGGCGGCAGCCCCAGCGCCTTGGTCTTTGGAGACAACATCTTCTACGGCCATGACTTCCAGGGCCTGCTTGCTAACGCCGACGCCAACCAGACCGGTGCTACCGTGTTTGCCTACCATGTGACCGACCCTGAGCGCTACGGCGTGGTCGAGTTCGACGCGAACAAGAAGGCCATCTCGGTGGCCGAGAAGCCGCTAGCCCCGAAGAGCAATTACGCCGTCACCGGCCTGTATTTTTACGACGAGCAGGTCTGCGATATCGCCGCCAGCATCAAGCCCAGCCCGCGCGGCGAGCTGGAAATCACCGACGTCAATGCCCAGTACCTCAAGCAACAGCAGTTGCAGGTCGAGATCATGGGCCGTGGCTATGCGTGGTTAGACACCGGCACCCATGACAGCCTGCTCGAAGCGGGCCAGTTCATCGCCACGCTGGAAAAGCGCCAAGGGCTGAAGGTCGCTTGCCCCGAGGAAATCGCTTACCGCTCGGGCTGGATCACGGCCGATCAGTTGGCCGCTTTGGCCAAGCCACTGGCCAAGAACGGCTACGGCCAATACCTGCAAAAACTGCTGGGCGACAAAGCCTTTTGAGCATGAAGATCACTCCCACCCGTCTACCCGAGGTCTTGATCGTCGAGCCCCGCGTGTTTGGCGATGCACGCGGCTTCTTCAGCGAGAGCTGGAGTGAGAAAGTTTTCAACCAAGCGGTCGGCTCCGAGGTCCGCTTCGTGCAGGACAACCATTCCCGTTCGGCCCGCGGCGTGCTGCGCGGTCTGCATTTCCAGCTGCCGCCGCACACCCAGGGCAAGTTGGTGCGTGTGGTCGGCGGCGCGGTGTTTGATGTGGCGGTCGATATCCGCCGCTCCAGCCCCAACTTCGGCCGCTGGGAAGGCGTCGAGCTGAGCGCCGAGAATCAGCGCCAGCTGTGGGTGCCGCCGGGCTTCGCGCACCAATTTATTGTTCATGGGCTTTCAGTCCCAATAATTATCATTAGAAGCATACTTTCGTTAATTGATTAATGGTTCATGCACGCAGGTTGATTAACACAATTTACAATTT
>NZ_JANNMI010000126.1:0-3191 GCF_031397715.1 Roseateles sp. | reverse complement strand
TCAGACTTCAAAGATCCTCTGAGTGCTTCCTTGAAATCTCCTTGATATTTTTTATAAATTGTTTCCCAACAGTAAATTTTAAACTCTTCGGCTTTTTTGTCTTTTGCCTCTATTTGCTTCTGAAGGGTCTCACTCTGCAGGCCGAGCTTGTGGTTCAGGCCGGCCAGCCGCACATCGTTGCGCTCGCCCGTCAACTGACCCTCGGCGTCCAGCATCTGCTTGGGCACGATAAACAGCGAGATCCCGCGCGCGCCGGCGGTCAATTTGCCGTCGGGGCCGGGGATCTTGGCCAGCACCAAATGAATGATGTTCTCGCTCAGCTCATGCTCGCCGGCCGAGATCCACATCTTGTTGCCCTTCAACCTAAAGCGTGGCCCGAGCGGATCATCGGCGTCGTCCGGCTCGGCCCGGGTCGTGATGTCGGACAAGGACGAACCGGCCTGCGGCTCGCTCAAACACATGGTGCCGAACCAGCGGCCAGCAAACTCGGCCGCCGCAAAAACCTCGCGCTGTTTATCAGTGCCATGCGCCATCAAGAGATTGGCATTGCCGGCGGTCAGCATGGCGTAGGCGCCAATCGCCACATTCGCCTTGCTGAAGAAAGCATTGGCCGCCATCTCGATCACGCAGGGCAGCTGCATGCCGCCCATCGCATAGTCTTGGGCTGCCGCCAACATGCCGGAGGCGATGTAGGCGTCGGTCGCCGACTTGGTGGCGGCGGGCAGGTGCACGCGCTCACCGTCAAAGCGCGGCTCGTCGGTGTCGGTCAGCCGATTGATGCTCGCGAACTTGTCGCGGGCGATTTTTTCGCAAGTGTCGAGCACGGCCGCGAAGGTCTCGCCGCTGTGCTCGGCGAAACGCTCGCGCAGGGTCAGGTCTTGCACCCCGAGCCAGTCGTTCAAGAAAAAGTCGAGGGTTTGTCGCATGACGTGAACTACAGGACTTCGAAGATGCCTGCCGCGCCCATCCCGCCGCCAATGCACATCGTCACGCAAACGCGCTTGGCACCACGCCGACGGCCCTCGATCAGTGCATGGCCGATCATGCGCTGGCCCGACACGCCGTAAGGGTGGCCGACCGCGATGGCGCCGCCGTTGACATTGAGCCGGTCCATGGGGATACCCAGCGTGTCGGCACAGTACAGCACCTGCACGGCAAAGGCTTCGTTCAGCTCCCACAGATCAATGTCGGCAATGCTCAGACCCAGGCGCTTCAAGACCTTGGGGATGGCGTAGACCGGGCCAATGCCCATCTCATCCGGCTCGCAGCCCGCCGTCGCGAAGCCCAGGAAGCGGCCCAGGGGCTTGAGCCCATGCGTCTGGGCGTAATGTTCGCTGGTCAAGACGCAGGCACCGGCGCCGTCGGAAAACTGGCTGGCATTGCCGGCCGTCACCAGGCCGCCGGGCAAGGCACTGCGCAGATCCTTGATGCCTTCATACGTCGTGCCTTCGCGCAGACCTTCGTCGGCGCTAACGGTCACTTCACGCGTGGTCAAGCCCAGGACTTTGTCGGCCACGCCCATGGTGACGGTAATCGCTGCGATCTCGTCGGTGAAAAGGCCGGCGGCTTGCGCTGCGCAAGCGCGCTGCTGGCTCTGCGCGCCGTATTGATCCATGCGCTCACGGGCGATGTTGTAGCGGGTGGCCACGGTCTCGGCCGTCTGCAACATGCTCCAGTAGATTTCGGGCTTGTGCTTGGCCAGCCAGGGATCGTTGATCATGTGGCGGTTGGCTTCGTTTTGCACGCAGGAGATGCTCTCCACGCCGCCCGCCACAAACACCTCGGCCTCGCCCGCGATGATGCGCTGCGCGGCCAAGGCAATCGCCTGCAAGCCGCTGGAACAAAAGCGGTTGACGGTGAAGCCGCTGACGGTGATGGGCAGACCGGCGCGCAGCGCGATCTGGCGGGCGATATTGTTGCCGGTGGCGCCTTCAGGGAAGGCACAGCCCATCACCACGTCGTCAATATCAGCGGCGTCAATGCCGGCGCGCTCAACGGCGGCTTTGACCGCGTGGCCACCTAAAGTGGCGCCGTGAGTCATGTTGAAAGCCCCCTTCCAGCTCTTGGCCAAAGGGGTGCGGGCGGTGGAAACGATGACGGCTTTGCTCATGATCAGGTCCTTCTTAATTGAATGTCTTGCCGTCGGCCACCAGGCGCGCCAACAACGGCGCGGGCGTCCAGAACTCGGCGTCATCCAGTGGGTTCTGAGCGAACTTTTTCATCGCCCGCACGACGTTGAACAGCCCCACCTGGTCGGCATAACACATCGGCCCACCGCGCCAGAGCGGGAAGCCGTAGCCGGTCAGATAGACCATGTCCACGTCCGACGCGCGCTGGGCGATGCCCTCTTCCAGCAAATGCGCGGCCTCGTTGACCAGCGAGTAGACCAGCCTGTGCACGATCTCGTCGTCGCTGATCTGGCGCGGCTTGATGCCAAGGGCGGCGCGGTGCTGATCCAGCATCTCGCCCACCACGGCGGAGGGGATCGCGTCCCGCTTGCCGACTTGGTAGTCGTACCAGCCGGCCTGCGTCTTCTGGCCAAAGCGGCCCAGCTCACACAGCAGGTCGGCAGACTTGGAGTAGCGCAGATTCGGCTTTTCCTGATAGCGGCGCTTGCGGATCGCCCAACCGATGTCGTTACCGGCCAGATCGCCCATGCGGAACGGGCCCATCGCAAAACCGAACTTCTCGGCCGCACGGTCGACCTGCGCCGGCGTGCAACCTTCGTCCAGCAGGAAACCGGCCTGGCGGCTGTACTGCTCGATCATGCGGTTGCCGATGAAGCCGTCGCAGACGCCGGACACGACTGCCGTTTTGCGGATCTTCTTGGCCAGCGCCATCACCGTCGCCAACACGTCCTTGGCCGTCGCCTTAGCGCGCACCACTTCGAGCAGCTTCATCACATTGGCCGGGCTGAAGAAATGCAGGCCGACCACGTCTTGCGGGCGCTTGGTGAAATTGGCGATCGCGTTCAGGTCCAGCGTCGAGGTGTTGCTGGCCAGGATGGCGCCGGGCTTCATCACCGCGTCGAGCTGGCCGAACACCGCCTGCTTGACGCTCAGCTCCTCGAACACCGCCTCGATCACCAGGTCGGCGTCCATGATGTCGTCGTAGGCCAGGGTCGTCGTCAAGAGCGCCATGCGGTCGTCGCACCTGTCTTGCTTGAGCTTGCCCTTCTTGACCTGCGATTC
>NZ_JANNMI010000113.1:0-22906 GCF_031397715.1 Roseateles sp. | reverse complement strand
ATGCACGCTCGACCCTCTTGACCCTGCTGCAGCACCGCGTCTTGCCGGTCATCAACGAGAACGATACCGTCGTCAATGACGAAATCAAGTTCGGTGACAACGACACCCTGGGCGCCCTGGTCGCCAATCTGATCGAGGCCGATGCTTTGATCATCTTGACCGATCAAAAAGGCCTGTACTCGGCTGACCCCCGGCGCGATCCGCAGGCCCGCTTCATCGCTGAGGCAGTGGCGGGCACGCCTGAGCTTGAGCAGATGGCCGGCGGCGCCGGCTCAAGCCTGGGCCGCGGCGGCATGATCACTAAAGTTTTGGCCGCCAAGCGTGCGGCCGGCAGCGGCGCCAATACGGTGATTGCTTGGGGGCGCGAGCCCGATGTGCTGATCCGCCTACTGGCCGGTGAGGCGATCGGTACCGCCCTGCTGGCATCGACCCCGAAGCTGGCGGCACGCAAGCAGTGGATGGTGGACCACCTGCAAATGCGCGGCGCGGTCGCAATCGATGCGGGCGCGGTGGCCAAGTTGCAGGGCGAGGGCAAGAGCCTGCTGCCTATCGGCGTGCTGGAGGTGAAGGGCGACTTCCGCCGCGGCGACGTGATCGCCGTGCGCGACCAGGCCGGGCGCGAGTTGGCCCGCGGTCTAACGAATTACTCCAGCGCAGAGGCGCGCCTGATTGCGCGCAAACCGTCGAGCGAATTCGAGCGGGTGCTTGGCTATACGGCCGAGCCCGAGCTGATCCACCGGGACAATATGGTGGTGCTCGGCTGACCCGCTCGGCGGCTCAAGGATTCGTTGGCGGCTCGCTTGAGCTAGCGGGCGACTGCAGCTCTTGCGCGGACTCGGCCTGCTGCCCCTGGTCGCTGCGATGCTGTTGCGGCCGCATGCCACCGCGCAGATAGCGGTTGTGGTGGTTGATGCGTGGCAGGTAGCGCGCCAACTCGGTCAACGCGTTCTCGTAGACCCCGCGCTTGAACTCGATCACCGCCTCCAGCGGCACCCAGTAATCGTTCCAACGCCAAGCGTCAAACTCGGGGTGGTTGGTGGCGCGCAAATTCATATCGCTGTCGCGCCCCATCAACTGGAGCAAAAACCAGATCTGTTTTTGACCGCGGTAATGCCCTCTGGCATCCCGCCTGATGAAGTGGTCGGGCACCTCATAGCGCAGCCAATCGCGCGTGCGCGCGATGATTTGCACATGGTCAGGAACAAGCCCCACTTCTTCATGGAGCTCACGGAACATCGCCTGCTCGGGCGTTTCACCATAGTTAATGCCCCCTTGCGGGAACTGCCAGGAATGGGTGCGAATACGCTTGCCCCAAAACACTTCATTCCTGTGGTTGAGCAGGATGATGCCGACGTTGGGCCGGAAGCCGTCACGGTCGAGCATAATCAACCTCGAATCTTTAGTTGGTTCAATTATTGCATTGGGACGCCCGGTCGGCCGCCTCATCGCTAACCCTCACACACCGAACCCTGCTTGGCCTTAGCGGCCGAGCCTCGCCAAGCGCTATGAAAGCAAGTCAGTTTTTCGTCTCCACGCTCAAGGAAGCGCCCGCCGATGCAGAAGTGGTCAGCCACAAGCTGATGATGCGTGCCGGCATGATCAAGCGCATTGGCGCTGGTATCTATAACTACATGCCGATGGGCCTGCGCGTTATCCGCAAGGTCGAGGCCATCATTCGTGAAGAGATGGGCCGCGCCGGTGCGGTTGAGTTGTTGATGCCGGTGGTGCAGCCGGCCGAGCTGTGGCAAGAAACCGGCCGCTTCGACAAGATGGGCCCCGAGCTGATGCGCGTGAAGGACAGGCATGGCCGCGACTTCATCATCCAGCCCACTTCTGAGGAGGTGATGACCGACATCGCGCGCCAGGAGTTGCGCAGCTACAAGCAGTTGCCAAAGAATTTCTATCACATTCAGACCAAGTTCCGTGACGAGCGCCGTCCCCGTTTTGGCATCATGCGCGGGCGTGAGTTCACGATGAAGGATGCCTACTCCTTCGACCGCGACGTGGCCGCTGCGACTGTCAGTTATCAAGGCATGTTCGCCGCCTATCAGCGCATCTTTGACCGCTTCGGCCTGCAATACCGCGCGGTTGCCGCCGACACCGGCGCCATCGGCGGCGAGCTCTCACATGAGTTCCAGGTGATTGCCGACACCGGCGAAGACGCGATCGTCTATTGCCCGAGCAGCGACTACGCCGCCAATATCGAATTGGCCGAAGGTGTGGCGCTGTTAAGTGAGCGCGTTGCTGCCGCCCAGTCCTTGACCAAGACCGCCACGCCGGGGAAAAGCACTTGCGAAGACGTTGCGGCCTTGCTGGGTTTACCGTTGGCGCAAACAGTCAAGTCCTTGGTCTTGGCCAGCGACGAGCTGAACGACAAGGGTGAGATCAGTAAGTCCACCGTCTGGCTCTTGCTGCTGCGCGGCGACCATGACTTGAACGAAGTCAAGGCCGGCAAGGTCGAAGGGCTGAAAAATGGTTTCCGTTTCGCCACAGTCACCGAGATCGAGGATCACTTCGGTTGCAAGCCAGGCTTCCTGGGCCCGATCAACCTGCTCAAGCCTGTCAAGGTCGTCGCTGACCGCACGGTCGCCTTGATGAGTGATTTTGTCTGCGGTGCCAATGAAGCGGACTTCCACTTCACCGGCGCCAACTGGGGCCGCGATCTGCCCGAACCCGATATGGTTGCCGATCTGCGCAATGTGGTGGCCGGCGACCCGTCGCCAGACGGCCAGGGCGTGCTGGCGATTCAGCGCGGCATCGAGGTCGGCCATGTCTTCCTGCTCGGCACCAAGTATTCGGCCGATATGAAGGCGACCTTCCTGGACGAAAACGGCAAACCGCATCTGCTGGTGATGGGCTGCTACGGCTTCGGCGTCACCCGCATCCTGGGTGCGGCGATGGAACAGAACCATGACGAGCGCGGCATCATCTGGCCCGACGCGATTGCGCCGTTCAGCGTGGTGATCTGCCCGATCGGCATGGACCGTAGCGAGGAGGTCAAGGCGGCCGCCCACAAGCTGCACGACGACTTGCAAGCACTCGGCATCGACGTGCTGCTGGATGATCGCGGCGAGCGCCCAGGTGCGATGTTTGCCGACTGGGAATTGATCGGGGTGCCGCAGCGCGTGGTGATCTCCGACCGTGGCCTGAAAGAGGGCCAGGTCGAGGTTCAAGGTCGCCGCGATGCCGAGGCCTTGAAGTTGGCCTTGGTTGATGTGCTTGCCCATTTGAAGGGCAAGCTCAAGCCTTGAAGACGCTGCAGGTACATCGGCGCAGCCTGCTAGGCGGGGCTGTGGTTGCGCTGGCTGGCGCCGGCTTGCCTCGCTTCAGCGTTGCCGGGTCGCAGGCGGAAGAGCCGCTTGTCGACGCCGTTCGCTCCGCGCTGACGGCAGCGGTCTCCTATAGCGCGCCACCCAAGCCGCGCTTCGACAATGTCGAGGCGCGGCTGGCCTATTTGCGCTGGCTGGGCGCCACCAGCGAAAAGCTCAAGCCCCGCAAAAGCGAGCTGCAGACCCGCATCGAGTTCTTGGAGTCGGTCTGGTACGAGGCCAAGCGGGCCGGCTTGGACCCAAGCCTGCTCTTGGGCTTGGTGCAAGTGGAAAGCGGTTTTCGAAAATATGCGATCAGCAGCGCCGGCGCGCGCGGTTACACCCAGGTGATGCCGTTTTGGGCCAACTTGATTGGCGATGGACAGGCCTCGCGGCTGTTCCATATGCAGACCAATTTGCGCTTCGGCTGCGTGATCTTGCGTCACTATTTGGACCGCGAAAAAGGCGATTTGTATCTGGCCCTCGGTCGCTACAACGGCAGCCGTGGCCGGCCGGAGTATCCGAATGCGGTGTTTGGTGCCAGGCGCAAGTGGCTGGCGCCGGGCGAGACCTGAAATCAGTTGTTGCTGTTCAGGCCACCCCAGGCCTGCGGCCGCGCACCGACCACGCCCGCCAACTCCAGCACTCGTTCGGTACTCTCGTTGACCAGCTCGGCGATAGTTTTCGGGTGGTGATAAAACGCCGGCAGCGGCGGGAAGATGATGGCGCCCATCTCGGTCGCGGCCACCATATTGCGCAGATGGGCCAGATTGAAGGGCGTCTCGCGCACCATCAGGATCAGCCGGCGGCGCTCCTTCAGCGTGACGTCGGCGGCCCGCGTGAGCAGGTTGTCGCCAAAGCCATGGGCGACCGAGGCCAGCGTCTTCATTGAGCAAGGTGCGATCACCATCGCTGTGGTGAAGAAACTGCCGCTGGCAATGCAGGCGCCGACATCGCCGGGCGCGTGGCAGAAACTCGCTTCGCGTTCCAGTTCAGGGCGGCTCAGGCCCAACTCATGGTGGGCGTTCAGGACGCCCGCCGGCGTGACGATCAGATGCGTTTCCAGGCCCAACTCGCGGCCACGGCGTAAAAGCCGCAGCGCATAGGCCGCGCCGGTCGCGCCGGTGATGCCGATGACCAGCCTTTGGGCTGCGCTGCTCACGGAGCGTTACTTCGCGTCCAAGGTCTGTTGTAGTTCGCCCGACTCGTACATCTCCATCATGATGTCCGAGCCGCCGACGAATTCGCCGTTGATGTAGAGCTGGGGGATGGTCGGCCAGTTGGCGTAGTCCTTGATGCCTTGGCGCACTTCGGCATCGTCCAGCACGTTGAAGGTCTTCAGATCGGTGGCGCCGCAGGCCTTCAGGATCTGGATCGCGCGGCCGGAAAAGCCGCACATCGGAAACTGCGATGAGCCCTTCATGAAGAGCATCACGCGGTTGTTCTTCACCAAGTCATCAATACGTTGCTGCACGTCGCTCATTTGCTATCTCGCCAAAAAGTGGAATATTCAGAGTGATTATCGACGAGCCGGGTCGAGCTGGCTCAACGCTCCCCAAATGAGCTCAATAACTGTAGGAAAGGCCGAGTTGCAGCACCGGCCGGTAGCGCATATCGCGCAGCAGGTCTTCCATGCCTTGGCTGCGGTTGGTGCCCAGGCGCAGGCTGCTGGTGGCGCTGCCGTTGACCAGGCCGAGATCGGCGCTGAAGCCCCAGCCACCGCGTAGCGATTGGCCGGTATAGCCGATGCCCAAATAGGACATTGAGCCGTAGGGGTCGTTGGCGTCGCCCAGCGGCGAGGCCAGGTTGATGCTGCGTTGGTCGACCGACCAATACTGCCCGCCGCCGCTGCTGGCCCCCAGGGCCAAGCCAGCGCTGCTTTGCGACAGCGAGCCCAGCATCAGACCGCCGGTGGCGCGCAGGCCCCCCTGCACGCCGTTCAGACCGGAACCGGTCAAGTAATAGTCGCCCAGCAGGTTGGCGCTCAGCAGGCGGGAGCCGGTGTAATGTTGTGGCTGGTAAGAGCCGGCCGGCGCCGGCTCAAGACTACTCAGCTGCAATCTGGCCTGCCAGCTTGGGGCCGCATGAACCGGGCTTTTGGCCGTGTCGGCCGCCCCACAGTTGACGCTCAAGGCTGCCAACAAGGCAAAGGCGGTTGCGCCTGGCGTAAAACGGGCGAAGTTCATGGCGTTCTCCTGCGGCGATGGAACTGAGACCATGCTACGCCCGCCGCTGCCCGGCGTGCAGATCAAATTACCAACAAATACAGATTCTGTTGCTTCGATCAAAGTGGCCAACGGCCGGCGCTGACACGCGGCTGGCCGCCCAGATCGCGGCGCATGTCCAGCTCGGCAAAACCGCGCAGGCGCAGGGCCTCGGCCACGGCCGGCGCCTGGTCATAGCCATGCTCCAGCAGCAGCCAGCCGCCAGGCCGCAAATGTGCCGGCGCACCTTCGATCAATTGCCGCAGATCCGACAAGCCGTCGCCGCCCGGCGTCAAGGCGCCGATCGGTTCAGCTTTGAGCGCCGGCAGATGCGGGTCGCCGCCGGCGATATAGGGCGGATTGCTGACGATGATCTCGAAGCGTTGGCCGGCCAGCGGCTGCCACCAGTCACCGTGCTGAAACGAGACGTCCAGCTTCAGCCGCTGTGCATTGCCTTGCGCCACGGCCAAGGCCGCCGCGCTGAGGTCGACCGCGCTGACGCGGGCTGCGGGACAGCCGGCCTTGATGGCCAAGGCAATCGCGCCGCTGCCGGTGCCCAGGTCGACCAGGCTGGGTGTGCCGTCAATGTGGGTCAGCAATTCCAGCGCCCAGTCCACCAGGGTTTCGGTGTCGGGCCGGGGTACCAAGGTGTCCGGGGTGACGGTCAGCAAAAGGCCGTGGAATTCCTGCTCGCCCAGTAAATAGGCCAAGGGCATGCCGGCCGCGCGCTGCATCATTTGTTCGGTCAACCGGAAGGCCAGCGCCGGCGCCAGCGGCGCGTCGTCATGACTGATCAGCCAAGCGCGGTTCTGCTGCAGGGCAGCGGCCAGCAGCAGTTGGGCGTCCAGCCGGTCCAGACCAAGCAAACGCGCATGGCTCAATGCCGAGCGAACGTCGCTGAACTTCATGCCCGGCCTTCCTCCAGCAAGGCCAGTTGCTCGGCGGCCTGTGCCGCCTGCAGGCCGGCGGCCACATCGTCCAGGTCGCCGTCCATGATGGCGCCGAGCTTGTACAGCGTCAGGTTAATGCGGTGGTCGGTCAGCCGGCCCTGCGGGAAGTTGTAAGTGCGGATGCGGTCGCTGCGGTCGCCCGTGCCGATCAGGCTCTTGCGGTTGGCGGCGTCTTGCGCCTCGCGGGCAACGCGGTCCTTGTCGCGCACGCGGGCGCTCAGCACCAACATGGCCTTGGCCTTGTTGCGGTGCTGGCTGCGGTCGTCCTGGCATTCGGCCACCAGGCCGGTCGGCACATGGGTGATGCGCACAGCGCTGTCGGTCTTGTTGATGTGCTGGCCGCCGGCGCCGCTGGCGCGGTAGGTGTCGATGCGCAGATCGGCCGGGTTCAGCGTGATTTCTTCGGTCGCGTCCGGCTCGGCGATCACCGCCACCGTGCAGGCGCTGGTGTGGATGCGGCCCTGCGACTCGGTCGCCGGCACGCGCTGCACGCGGTGGCCGCCGGACTCGAACTTCAGCCGGCCGTAAACCCGCTCACCCTCGATGCGCACGACCAGCTCCTTGTAGCCGCCCAGGTCCGAGTCGCTGCTGGACAGAATCTCGCATTTCCAGCCCATCCGCTCGGCATAGCGCAGATACATGCGGGCCAGGTCGGCGGCGAACAGCGCTGACTCATCGCCGCCGGCGCCGGCGCGGATTTCCAGGAAGGCCGAGCGCTCGTCATCCGGGTCGCGCGGCACCAGGGCCAGCTGCAGCGCGGCATGCAGACGCGCCAGGTCGGCCTCGGCGGCCTTGATTTCCTCGGCTGCCATCTCCGCCATCTCAGGGTCGTCGAGCAGCAACCGCGCCTCGGCCAGGTCGGCCTCGCGCTGCACATATTGGCGGTACTGCGCGTCCAGATCGGCGACCTCGGACTGCTCCTTGGTCAGCGCACGGTAACGCTTCATGTCGGCGGCAACGCTGCCGTCGCTCAAAATGGTGTCGAGCTCGCTCAGGCGGTAGCCGAGGCGGTCGAACTGCTGGCGCAGTGAATCTTTCATGGGGGTCTTCAGGCAAAAGCAAGGGGCCGGCTACGCACCGGGAGCACTGAACCTTGCGGCGCCGCTAATGATCGCCGGGTGTTTCGGCCGGATTGCTAACGCTGCTGCTGCGCAAAAACAACCGCGAGACGGTCTGCGCCAATTGCACGCGCTGCTCGCCGTCGCTGGCATGCAGCTCGGCCAGGGTGCCATGCAGCATCTTCTGCGTCAGGCCGCGCGACAGCGCTTCGAGCACTGCTTCGATATTGGCACCGCGCGCCAGTTGCTTGCGCGCACGCGCCACTTCATGCTCGCGCCAGTCATCGGCCTGCGCGTTCAGCGCCTGAATCAAGGGCACGGTATGGCGCTGGCCCAGCCAATGGACAAAGCTCTGCACGCCGGTCTCGATGATGGCCTCGGCCTGGGCGACGGCGGCTTGGCGTTTCTCGCCGGCCGACTGCACCAGGCCGGCCAATTCATCGACGGTGTAGAGATAGACGTCGTCGAGCTGACCGACCTCGGGTTCGATGTCGCGCGGCACCGCCAGGTCGACCATGAACATCGGCCGGTGCTTGCGCGTCTTCAAGGCCCGCTCAACAGCGCCCAGGCCGATCAAGGGCAGGCTGCTGGCGGTGCAGGAAATCACCGCATCAAATTCATGCAGACGCTGCGGCAGGTCGGCCAGGCGGATTGCCTCGGCGCCCAGGCGCCCGGCCAGCCTTTCGCCGCGCTCCAGCGTGCGGTTGGCAACCGCCATCGCCTTCGGCGTCTTGGCGGCAAAGTGGGTGGCGACGAGCTCAATCATCTCGCCGGCGCCAACAAACAACACCTTGATCTGACTCAGGTCTTCGAATAACTGCGCGGCCAAGCGCACCGAGGCGGCCGCCATGCTGATCGAATGCGAGCCGATCTCGGTCGAGCTGCGCACCTCCTTGGCGACTGAAAAGCCGCGCTGAAACAGCTGGTGCAAGGTTGAACCGACCGTGCCGGCCTGCGTCGCTTCGCGCACCGCCTGCTTCATCTGGCCGAGGATTTGCGGCTCGCCCAGCACCATCGAGTCCAGCCCGCTGGCGACCCGGAAGGCATGGCGCGCCGCCGCGCTGCCCTCGCGCACATAAGCGTGATCCATCAGCGCAGCGCTGCTGACGCCGCCGACGCGGGCCAGCCAGTCGACGGCCGGCTGCACCACGCCCTGGTTGCCGGCCACATAGATTTCGGTGCGATTGCAGGTCGACAGAATCGCCGCTTCCGGCCTGGTCTTGCCTGACTTGCCGATCAAGAGCTGGTCGCGAAAGCCATGCAGGGTCGGCGCCAATTGGTCCAGCGAGAATGCAAACCGCCCGCGCAGATCCAGCGGCGCGGAGTTGTGATTCAAGCCTAGGGCAAACACTGTCATGACTGGATTATAAAATTGAGTTTCAAACAGCGCGGCGCTGGATTGATTTTTGCCCCAAGGCCAAACTTGATTTGCATCAAGTACTCGGCGATTCCTCACGTTTCAATGCAGCTCAGCCCCACATGAATCCGCTCGATGCCTTCTGGCACATCGCCAACTTCTTCGCCCCGGCCTGGTTCGTGGCCGCCTTGTTGGCGCTGTTTTGCAGGCTGCTGTGGCGTCAAGTTTCTTGGCAGAAATTGGCGCTGTGGGGTGGCATCGGCGGCAGCTTTGGGCTGCTGATCGCCATGGTGCTGCTGAGCCGCGACGGCAAAATGTTGGGCTATGGCCTGATGCTCGTGGGCGTGGCACTGCCGCAATGGGGTCTGCAACTCAAACGATCGAAATAGCCGCGTCCTCAAGCGTCAACACCTCGGCGCGCAGCGAATGCGCAAAGGCCTCGGTGATGTTGACGTCCACCAGCCGATTCATCAGGCGCGGATGGCCCTTGAAGTTGACGATGCGGTTGCATTCGGTGCGACCCATCAGCTCGGTCGCGTCCTTGCGCGCATTGCCGGTCACCAGGATACGCGTCGTCTTGCCGACCATGGTCTGGCTGATCGCCAGCGTATTGGCCTCGATGACGGCCTGCAGCTCCTGCAGACGGCGCAGCTTGACCTGATAGGTGACCAGATCCTCGAGATTCGCCGCCGGCGTGCCCGGGCGCTGGCTGTAGATGAAGCTGAACGACGCGTCGAAGCCTACTTCGTCGACCAGCTTCATCAGCTTGGCGTGGTCATCCTCGGTCTCACCGGGGAAGCCGATGATGAAATCGCTGGCGATGCGGATGTCCGGGCGGATCGCGCGCAGCTTGCGTATCGTGCTCTTGAACTCCAGCCCGGTGTAGCCGCGCTTCATCGCCATCAGGATGCGGTCGCTGCCGTGCTGCACCGGCAAATGCAGATGGTTGACCAGCTGCGGGATCTTGGCGTAGGCATCCACCAGCCGCTGACTGAACTCGTTAGGGTGGCTGGTCGTGAAGCGCAGGCGCTGGATGCCGGGAATCTCGGCGGCGTATTCCAGCAGCAAGGCGAGGTCGGCGAACTCACCCGACTCGCCCATCTTGCCCCGGTAGGCATTGACGTTCTGGCCCAGCAGATTGATCTCCAGCACGCCCTGGTCGGCCAGCCCGGCGATTTCGGTCAGCACGTCATCGAACGGCCGCGACACCTCCTCGCCGCGCGTGTAGGGCACGACGCAGTAGGAGCAATATTTGGAGCAGCCTTCCATGATGGAGACGTAGGCTGAGGCACCTTCGACTTTGGCCGGTGGCAGGTTGTCGAACTTCTCGATCTCGGGGAAGCTGATGTCGACCTGCGGGCGCAGCTCGTCCTGGCGCGCCTTGATCATTTGCGGCAGGCGGTGCAGTGTTTGCGGGCCGAAGACCAGATCGACATAGGGCGCACGGTCGATGATGGCCGCACCTTCTTGGCTGGCCACGCAGCCGCCGACGCCGATCAACAAGCCTTTCTCTTTCAGGTGTTTGACGCGGCCGAGGTCCGAGAAGACTTTTTCCTGCGCCTTCTCACGCACCGAGCAGGTGTTGAACAGAATCAGATCGGCCTGTTCGACATCGTCGGTTTTCTCGTAGCCTTGGGCGGCGCCCAGCACGTCGGCCATCTTGCCCGAGTCGTACTCGTTCATTTGGCAGCCGAAGGTTTTGATGAAGACTTTCTTGGACATGGGGGTACTCATATTCTGGGCAGTTCAGCGCTTGGTCCAGACCTGCGACGCCTGATCGAAAGACCAGTTCTCGGCCTCTTGCAGGCTGCGCGGCCAGGGCTTGTTGGCCAGCTCGACGGGGTTCAGCACCCACACATCCATCAACAAGCCGGTCGGGTCCAGCGTGTAGTGGACGATGAGTTTTTCGCCGCTGAGCGAGGCCGGCTGCTGCAGCAGATGGGTGTCGCCGCGCACGCGGGCGCCGGGTGCCAGCCGCGCCGGTTTGCCGTTCAGGCTGATATCGGGGGTCTGCAACACCACCATTTCACCGCGCAAGGCATGGGCCGGGAACGGGCGATGGGTCTGGGCTTGCACGCTGCAGACCATGCTGAGCAGGGTCGCGGCAACGGCGGCAGGTATTAAAAACTTGGTACAGCGGTACATGGTATTTTTCCAGTGGCTGCAAATGGGGGTGGGCGATTGTAGGCGAGCCGCTTGCCGGCTCTGCCTCTCAGCCGACCAAGCCGTCGAAGAAGATCGCCCAGTGCCCGTCTTTCTCGCGCCAATATTGGCGCTTCAACTTGGGCGCGCCGCCGCTGGGGCTCAGCTCGCGGTAAGTGACAATCCGCACCGCCGGCTGATCGGGCCAGGCCAGGCTGCTCAGCCGCTCCAGCGCCTGCAGCGGCAAGGCGTGGGTTGACATCAGGGCGAGATTGGCGTCCAGCCGGCTGGCGGCGCTGTCCGAGCCGCGCTCCAGGCCGGCCTCGTAAAAGCCGCGCAAGGCCGCGGCGTCCTGCGCCAACCTAGCCTGTTGCCAGGCCTGGTAGGCGCGCTCAAAGCCGGTGTCGGTGGGCGACTTGGGTGCCGCCGCTCTGCGGTCTACCCAGGCTATCTTGTCAACGATCAGCACCGGCGTCTCGCGCGCCGCGACGGTGTCGGCCAGCGCCTTCATCTCGTCGTTGCTGAGCACAATGCAGCCATCGGTGGACTGTGGGCTGCGCGCATAGTTGCCGCTGCGCTCGCCGTGCAGCCAGATGCTGCTGCCGCTGCGGCCCAGCACGCGGTCATATTCGCTGGGATAGTTCAAAGGCAGCGCGGCCGCGCCATAACGAGCCGCCGCCTCGTCACGGCGCAGCCCGATGTGATAGACGCCCAGCGGCGTGCGCTGGTCGCCTTCGATCAGCTTGCCGGTGCCGAGTTTGCCGATCGAGACATAGCTGTCGCGCACGAGTTTCAGGCCATCGGCGCCGTTCTCGAACAGGTAGAGGCGGGCGCGGCTGGTGTCGACCACGACCGCATGGTGCACCGCCGGTGACAGGTCCAGCAACAGCTTGGGCACGAAGTTGGCAGGCGGGCGCTCTACCAGCGCGGCAAGCCGCAACCTGGCCTCGGCACGTAGGCCATCAGCGCTGCCGGGGGCGGCACTGGCCGCAGCCTGCGGGCCATAGTCCACGGCGGCTGGCCGGCCACTGCGGGCCAGCAGCAGGTCGCCCAACAGCAGTTGCGCCAAGGCAAAGTCCGGTTGGCGCGCGACCAATTTCTCCGCGGCATCCAGGGCCAGCGTCTCTTCACCGCGAGCCAAATGCTGGTAGGCCAGGATCAGCTGACCTTCGGGGGTTTGGGTGTCAATCTCGCTGTGGATCAGGCGCTCGGTCGGGCTTGTCGCGGACTCGGCTCGCGCTGCCGGCAAGTCCTGATTTGCGCGGCCCGGCAAGTTCAGTGCCGATGCGGCTTTAAAGTCAACCTTGGCGAACCCATAGCCGACCGTGCCCAAGATGGCCGCCAGCCCCAGCACCGCCAACACGACCGGCTTGATGCTGCCGCCCATCGCAAAGCTGGCTCCTGGGGCCCTGGAGTTGAGGTCTTGTGAGGCGTCGTTCATGTCAATGGCTGTGTGCAAACAGAGCTCAGCTCGAAGCTTCTTGAGTGATTTGCCAATCGCCGGCTTTGTTCTTGACTAATTCAAAGTTCTTGCTGCTCTTCACGCTCAAGGCGTCCGAGTTGTAGTCTTGGCGCAGGCGCACGCTGGCCTTGTTGCCGTTGACCTTGACGCGCAGATCGGACAAGCTGACGTTGATCTTCTTCTTGCCGGTGATGCGGTCACGGCGCTCCTGCTCCCAGGCCTTGCGGCTGGCCGACTTGCCCTTGAAATCGGGCGCATAGGCGTCGTAGTAGGCAACCATATTGCGCGAACTCCAGGCCTTGGCCCAGTCCCGCATGGCTTTCTCGACCAATTGTTTGTCCTGCTCGGCAGGGTCGACTCGCGCCGGCTCGGCCTTGGCCACCACGGCGGCCGGAACGGGCTGGGCGACGGCGCTTGCGGCCAAGGCAACGGCCGGGGCTGAGGCGAGCTTGGGCGCAGGCGGCACCGCGACGGGCTTTGCTACCGCGACCGGCGCCGGTGCCGGTGCCGGAGCTGCTGCCAGCGCCGCCTGCGGCTTGGCGGCACGTGGATCGACGCTGGCCTCAAACACGTTTTGCACCACCGCCAATTTCAAAGGCAGGTTGCCGTCGGACTTGTCCAGCGCCAAGGCCTTTTTATAGGCTTGGCCTGCCAGGCGAGCGTAAACATCGCCTAGATTTTGAAACGCCGTGGCATAGGTGGGATTGGTGCGAATCGCCAGCTCCAGCGCTTGGCGGGCCTTCTCGTAGTCGCCCTTATTGCCGTACAAGACGGCCAGATTGTTGTAGGGGCCGGGCAGCTCGGGATGCTTGTCGATCAGCTTTTGAAACACCGCGATCGCCTCGGCCTGGCGGTTCAGCAGCGACAAGGCAATGCCGCGTTGCAGGAGCAAGCGCGGGTCGTCCGGCTTGGCGATCAGCAGCTGATCAACTTTTTTCAGCCCCTCGGCCGACTTGCCGCTGGCCAAAATCGCTTGCACATCGCTGACCTCGTCGGCCAAGACCAGCGCGGAGCCCATCAGCAGCGCGGCGCCTAAGCAAATTGAGCGTAGCGAAAAAGGGGTCGTCACTGCTGTGAATAGAGTCATGGCGCGGCTGAAATGAGTTGGCCCGATTGTAGTGGGGCGAGCGCTGGGCGCCGCCCATGGCGGGGGCCGGCTTGCATGCTAGAGTGGCCGCCGGACTTGGGGCCATCAATTTTGATTCGCCCCTTGATGGTTTTCTGCTGACTTCTTCATTCCCTCCCGCCCGCATGGATCGCTGCCCCCTCAAGATTTCCCAGTCCGCAGCAGCATGGGCCAAGGCAAGTGGTGCGCGCCTGTTGTTGAGCAGTGCCGCCTTGGTGACGGTGCCGGCACAGGGTTTTGAGGTCGGTGTGCCGCACCTGTTGTCGGGCCTGGGTCAGCCGCTGTCCTTGCAGTTGCCGGTGCGTTGGGCGCCCGGCGAGGTGCGCGCTGCCCACTGCTTGAAGATGGGCGTCGTGGCGGTTGTAGAGGCCGGCGAGCGCCGCCTCAGCGAAGGCGAGCTGCAACAAAGCCTGCTGAAGGGCGCCGATGCGAATTCGGCCCTGATTTGGTTGCGCTCCAAGCGCGATATCGATGAGCCGGTGTTGATTTTGTCTATCGGTTGCCCGGCGCAGCAGCTGATGGCCCTGGTGGATCCGGTGCATGCCATGGTGGCTCCGGCGAGTGGCGGCAAAGATTTGGTTGATCCGCCGGCTGTACTTGATACACCCGTCTTGCCCAAACAGACCAGTCGCCCGCCGCGCCTGATCAAGGCCCGCGCCGAGCGACCCGCGGCACAAAAGAACCAACTGCGCTTGTCAAGCGACAGCCTGCCGCCCTTGGCGCTGGCGGATGCCGAAATTCCGAGCCTGCGATGGCGTTTTGACAGTGATTTGGGTGGCAGCGTTGCGAGCAGCCAGGCGCCGCTCAAGGCAACCCAGGAGCAGGCCTTTCACGTGCGCCCAGGAGCTCCCGGGGCCAGCCTGCTGATGGCGATTGATATCGGCCGGCCCGCTGGGCCCGCCGATTTGTTGATGGCTCAAGATGGGCCCGAGCGGCTGGCCCGCGCGCAAGCCCAGTTCGCGGCCCTGCAGGCCGACCATCGCGCGCTCAAACTTGAGCTGGACAAACTGAGCGCCGACATGGCCGCCCGTGACGCGCAGGGCGCCAGCACCCAGCGTTGGTTGATGGCTGTGGCCGGCGGCTTGGTGGTGGTGTTGGTGGCGGCCGGTGTTTACTTGTTCAAGCGCCGGCGCGACGCCAGTCCCTACGCACCCGGACCGGCCAGCATCAGCGCATAGCTGACAGGTCGCGGCACGGCGGCGGTGTAGCCTTGGTCGGGCTCATAGACCAGTTCCAACTTGTCGTTGCGGCCAAGACTGAGCGAATTGGCGATCAGGCTGCCCTCCAGATGACTGGAGCCGATCACGTCGGCGCCAACCGCCAGCACGCTGCCGTCGCCGGTCAGGTGCAGGCCGAAGACTTGACCCAATCATTGGCGGTGTTCCAGCTCTGACGGGGCCCCCTTACAGGCCCACGCATGGGCCCGCCGGATCAACTCAATCCGGCTGCTTCACAAAGTCGCGCAACTCCTGTGCCATCCGCGCCAGCGAAGGTTGATGGATATACATCATGTGGCCGGCCTCGAAATAGCTGACCTGCACATTGCCCTGCAGCTTTTCGTGCAAGCCCAGGTGGCTGAGCGTGTAGTCACCCGCCGCATGCGGCGTGGCCAGGTCGTAATAGCCGCTCGCCACATAGATACGCATATCGGTGTTGGCATGCATGGCACGGCGCAGGCTGTCGCCGACGTTGACATACTTGTTCTCGAAGCCCTTCCAGCTCCAGGTGTTCCACAGCGGTGCAATCACCAGATAGGGCGCGTCGTCCTCGAACTTCAGCGTGTCGCGCAGCAAGCGGTTGATGCCCACCGCATAAGCGCCGACCAGATTGTTCATGCCGGCATCTTCTTCCGGGTGTTCGCCGGCGTCATCGCGGTCCAGGCCCAGGAAGCGGCTGTCCAGGCGGCCGACGGTCTGGCCGCGCTCGCGCAATAACTCCTTGAAGAAGCGGAACTCGGTCGGCCGCAGGTCGCAGCGCAGCAGGTATTGCAGGCTCAGCCCGCTGAAGAGCGCGAGCTTCTCGGCCACCTTCTGGCGCTGCTCGGTGCTTAAGCGCGAGCCCTGCATCAGCGCCGTCCAATACTCGCCGTTGGCAAAGGCTTCCGCCTCAGCGACCACTTCCTTGAGCGTCTTCTTCTGCAGCGCCGGCTTCAAGGCCTTGTGATACCAGGCGGTGGCGGCATAGGTGGGCAGGTAGAGCGGGTAGGGCAACTCGTTGCCGTGGTCGAAGCTGAGGGTCTGAAAGTCCACCGCCATCGACACCAGCATCAGGCCGTTGAGATGGATGTTATGTTTTTCCTGCAGATGCCGCGACAGGCCGGCCGCGCGGGTGGTGCCATAACTTTCGCCGATCAGGTACTTGGGCGCGCCCCAGCGGCCGTTGCGGGTCAGGTAGAGGCGGATGAACTCACCCACCGCGTCGAGGTCACGCTGGTACTCGTGGTATTCGGCCAGTTTCTCGCCCTCGGCCACGCGCGAATGGCCGGTGCCGACGGGGTCGATGAAGACCAGGTCAGAGTCGGTCAGCAAGGTGAACTCGTTGTCGGTCAAGGCATAGGGCGGCGCGCCGCATTGGCCCACCTCGTCGGTCGGCACGCGTTGCGGCCCCAGCAGGCCCAGATGCAGCCAGACGCTGGATGAACCCGGCCCGCCGTTGAAGCTGAAGGTGATCGGGCGATCGGCCTTTTTTTCGCCATCCTTCTTCTTTAAAGGCTTCAGTGTGTAGGCGAAGAAGAAGACGCTGGCCTTTGTTTTTTTGCCCTTGTACTGACCCTTGTGCTCGCCCTCGGCCTCGCTGTGAACCTCTTGCAGCAGCAGCGTGCCGCAGGTGGCGGTGTATTCCAATGTGCGTTTACCGACCAATAACTTGTGATCGGTGCTGACCAGATGCTCGACCGGCGGAGCAGCGGTTTTGCTGGGGTCGGATTCGGCTTTGGGTTTGCTATTCGGCTCGGCTGCGGACATCGGGCTTCCTTGGTTTGGGCTATGGTGCCGAGCATGCACTCTAGCCCGATAGATTCCAACACCCCCTTGCTGGGGGTAGATTTCAGCAGCGCACCGACGCGCCGCAAACCCGTCACCGTCGCGCAGGGCCGGCTACAGGGTCAGGTGTTGCGGTTGGACGGTGTTTTGAGTTTTGACACCCTGCTTGGTTTTGGCGGATTTTTGGCCGCGCCGGGCGAATGGTTGGGTGGCTTTGATTTTCCTTTTGGCCTGCCGCGCGAGCTGGTGCTGGCGCTGGACTGGCCGCAAAGCTGGCCGGCGCTGATGGCGCATTACACGGCGCTGAGTCGGGCCGAGATACGCGACGCCTTTGCCGGCTTTTGCGCGGCCCGACCGGTGGGCGGCAAGTTCGCTCACCGCGCCTGCGATGGGCCGGCGGGTTCCTCGCCCAGCATGAAATGGGTCAACCCGCCGGTCGCCTTCATGCTGCATGCGGGCGTACCGCTGTTGCTGCGGGCGGGCGTTAAGCTGCCGGGTTTGCAAGCGGGGGATCCGAAGCGGGTGGCGCTGGAGGCCTACCCGGGCCTGTTGGCACGCGAAATTCTTGGGCGGCGCAGCTATAAAAGCGATGACAAAGCGAAGCAAACGCCCGAGCGCTTGATCGCCCGCAAGGACTTGATCGACGCGCTGGAGCAAGGCCGTACCCGCTTGGAGCTGCGCCTCAAACTCAGCCATGCGCAGCGTGACAGCTTGGTCGACGACGCCAGCGGTGACCGTCTGGATGCGGTCTTGTGCTTGCTGCAAGCGGCGTGGGCGCAGGGCCGGCCGGGCTACGGTTTGCCGGCGCTGATCGACCCTTTGGAGGGCTGGATCGTCAGCGCTTGACGCCGCAGGAAGGGCCGGCTTACTTCCTCATCAGCGTACTTTTACCGAATAAGGACTCAATCAAATCCACCGACACCTTGGCCGTCTTGTTCTGCAAGTCCAGCGCCGGGTTCAGCTCGACGATGTCGAGTGAGCCCATAAAGCCGGTGTTGGCGATCATCTCCATGCACAGATGGGCTTCGCGGTAGGTCGGCCCGCCGGGGACGGTGGTGCCGACGCCGGGTGCGATCGCCGGGTCCAGGAAGTCCACATCGAAGCTGACATGCAGATGCGTGTTGGCGTCCAGCGTCGCTAACGCTAACTCCATGGTGTGACGCATGCCCATCTCGTCGATGAAGCGCATATCGAAGACTTCCAGATCCTGCTCATGGACGAAACGCTTCTCGCCGGCGTCGACGCTGCGGATGCCGATCTGGCGCACCCATTTCGGGCTGATTGCGGGCACCTGGCCGCCGATTTCGATCAGCGCCTGCGGGCCGAAGCCGCACAGGCAGGCGACCGGCATGCCGTGCACATTGCCGCTGGGCGTCAAGGCGCTGGTGTTGAAGTCGGCATGGGCGTCCAGCCACAGAATGCGCAGCTTTTTGCCGACTTCGCGGCAATGCCGCGCCACCGCGCTGACCGAACCAACGCCTAAGCAATGGTCGCCGCCCAGCATGATGGGCATGCGGCCGGCCTTCAATTCGGCATACACGGCGTCATGCGTGACCTGGTTCCAGGCCACCACTTCATTCAGATGGCGGTAACCGTCCACCGGCGGCAGCCAGGGGTTGGGCGGGCCACTCAAATTGCCGCGGTCGACCACGTCCACGCCGTGGCTCCTCAGCGCCTTGGTCAGGTCGGCCACGCGCAGCGCCTCCGGGCCCATGCTGGCGCCGCGTTCGCCGGCGCCGATGTCGGTGGGTACCCCAATCAAAGATACGGATCGCAAAGTGGTCATGTCAGTCGTCCTTCTGTCTAGCTATCTATCGTGTCGGCGCTGCCAGCGCCGGGGTTCATGTCGTATTCGGATTCCAGCAGCGCCCAGGCCTCTTCGGCGGTCTCGACGAAGTGGAACAAGCGCACATCGGCGGGGCCAATCATGCCGGTCTCCACCAAATAGTCAAAGTTGATCAGGCGGGTCCAGAACTCACGCCCAAACAGCAAAATCGGCCGGCGCCGGCTTTTGCCGGTCTGTATCAAGGTCATGGTCTCGAACAACTCGTCGAGCGTGCCGAAGCCGCCGGGGAAGCACACCAGCGCCACCGAGCGCATCAAGAAATGCATCTTGCGCAGCGCGAAGTAATGAAAGCGAAAGCACAGCTCGGGCGTGATGTAGCGGTTCGGGTGCTGCTCGAAGGGCAGCACGATGTTCAGGCCAATGCTTTTGCCGCCGACCTCGAAGGCGCCGCGATTGCCGGCTTCCATGATGCCGGGGCCGCCGCCGGTGACGACATAGATCGGGTTGTTGCGCTCGCTGGAAGCGCGCGTCACCAGCGCGGAGAAGCGCCTGGCTTCCTCGTAGTAATGGCTCATCGTCAGCTGCATCTCGGCCCGCTTGATCTGCTCGGCGTCGCCGCCGGTTCGAGCTTGGGTCAACAAGGCTTGCGCCTCTTCTTGGGAGGGGATGCGGGCACTGCCGAACATCACGATGGTCGATTTGATGCCCAGCTCTTGCTGCATCAGCTCGGGCTTGAGCAGCTCCAGCTGCATGCGCACCGGGCGCAGCTCATCGCGTAACAGGAATTCGCTGTCATCAAAGGCCAAACGGTAGGCGCTGCCGGGCTGGTCGTAATTGGGCTGCGGCGCCAGGGCCTGGGTTTCTTCCTTGGCGCTGGGGAAATTGCGGGCGATCAGCTGTTTGCGCTTGTTCATGGGGTCGGTTTGGGCTCGGGTGGGCGACTTCAGTTGCCAGGACGCAGCTTAGGGGAGGCTGCGAATAATTTTCGTGCGTATTTTTGATTCAGATGGATGTTTCATGCGTGAAGCCAATCTTTGTGTGGCCACAGACATTGCAAGCCGGGTCGGCCTGCACGAGTATTTCATTCCATTCCATGCGCCGGCCGTCCAGCATTTGCAGGCGCCCGGCCAGGCTTGTGGGCATGCCCAGCAGCAGCTTCAGGCTTTCTGCGGCCTGCATGCTGCCGATCACGCCGACCAAGGGCGCGAACACGCCCATGCTGGCGCAGCGGGCTTCCTCGAACTGGCTGTCGGGCGGGAACAGGCAGGCGTAGCAGGGCGCGCCGGCTTGGCGGCTGTCGTAGACGCTGATCTGGCCATCAAAGCCGATCGCAGCACCCGCCACCAACGGTTTGGCATGCTTGACGCAGGCGCGGTTGACGGTCTGGCGGGTGGCGAAGTTGTCGCAGCAGTCCAGCACCACATCGGCTTGGGCAACCCAGCGGTCCAACAGGGCAGCGTCGGCGCGTTGACGCAGGGCGGTGACGCGCACCTCGGGGTTGATGGCGGCCAGGCCTATCGCTGCGGACTCGACCTTGGGCAAACCTACGCGCGCCATGCTGTGGACGATTTGGCGTTGCAGATTGGTCAGATCCACATCGTCGTCATCAACCAGCGTGATGTGGCCCACGCCGGCGCTGGCCAAGTAGAGTGCGGCGGGCGAGCCTAGGCCGCCGGCGCCAATGATCAAGGCATGCGAATGCAGCAACTTTTGCTGGCCTTCGATGCCGATTTCGTCCAGAAAAATATGCCGTGAGTAGCGCAGTAATTGCTCGTCGTTCATGGGCCAGAGCATAGCGCGGACACCAAACAAAACAGCCCGCCGGAGGGGCGGGCTGTTGCGCTCAAGCCGAGCACGGCTCAATCGTCTGTTTTGGCTTCGGCCTTGCGCTCGACGGCGGTCTTTGACACCAGCACCGGCAAACCCTTCAGATGATTGAGGGCCTGGTTGAGCTGGAAGTCCTCGGCGCTGCCGAACTCGGGCAGCGGCTTCGGGGGCTCACTCTTCTTGGCGTATTCGGCTTCGAGCTTTTCACGTGCTTCTTCGCGTGCTTTCTCGCGCGCTTCGTCCTTGACTTCTTCTTTGCCGTAGTTCAGGTGCTTTTCCAGGTCGGCTTCGCGGGTGCGCAGCGCGGCGAAGACATTGCCTTCGGCGGTCTCGTCCAACAAGATGTCGGGCAGGATGCCGGTCGCTTGGATCGAGCGACCGCGCGGCGTGTAGTAACGCGCGGTGGTGATCTTCAGCGCTGTTTCGGGGCTGAGCTGACGCACCGTCTGCACCGAACCCTTGCCGAAGGTCTGCGCGCCCATGACGAGGGCGCGCTTGTGGTCCTGCAAGGCGCCGGCGACGATCTCGCTGGCCGAGGCCGAGCCTTCGTTGACCAACACAATCATCGGCACCGTCTTCAGCGCGGCCGGCAAGTTGCGCAGCGGGTCAATGCCGCCGCGGCGCAGGTAATCGTCGGGGCTGGCCTTGAAGCTGGCCTTGGAATCGGCGATCTGGCCATTGGTGCTGACGACTTCCAGGTCCTTGCCCAAGAAGGCCGCCGAGATGGCCACCGACGCTTCCAGCAGACCGCCCGGGTCATTGCGCAGGTCCAGCACCAAGCCCTTCAGCTTGGGTTCTTGTTTGTACAGCTCTTCGAGTTTTTTGGCGAAATCGTCCACCGTGCTGTCTTGGAACTGGCTGACCCGCAACCAGGCATACCCAGGCTCGATGATCTTGCCGCGCACGCTGCGGTTATGGATTTCCTCGCGCACGATGGTGATGGGGAAGCTGCGGTTTTCGCTCTTGCGGAAGATCGTCAGCTGCACCTTGGTGCCGAGCTCGCCGCGCATGCGCTTGACGGCTTGGTCAATCCCTAGGCCGCGCACCAGCGAATCGTCGATTTTGCTGATCAAGTCACCGCTCTTGAGTCCGGCGCGAAAGGCCGGCGAGCCTTCAATCGGCGAGACGATCTTGACCAGGCCATCTTCCATGCCGATCTCGATGCCGACGCCGACAAATTTGCCGGTCGTGCCTTCGCGGAATTCCTTGAAGTTCTTCTTGTCAAAGAACTGTGAGTGCGGGTCGAGGCCGGCCACCATGCCGGCGATCGCGTCATTGATGAGTTTTTTCTCGTCGATCGGCTCGACATAGTCGGACTTGATCATCGCGAACACGGCGGCGAGCTGTTGCAATTCTTCTAGCGGCAGAGGCGACAGGCTGCTGCGCGCATTGGCCTGCAATTGCATGGTCGCGAGCGCGCCGGCCACGACACCCAAGGTCAGCCAACCTGCGACTTTGAATTTGGCACTCATGATGTGAGTCCGTCCTATCCGTCTAGCGAAAAATCAAAAATACGCGATATGTGCCTAGTTCTAGGGGTCAAATCCCAGCTGGTACAAATTCTGCTTGGCAAGTATATGCGTGCCTGCTGCGGGCAGCCCGGGGATAGGACCCCATTTGGCGGCGCAAATCAGGGCTTTGCGGGCATAGATAGACAGGTCGGCGGAATTTGCGCTACCGCCGCGTCTGTTCAGGACGATTCAGCCGCTGCGGCCTGCCGGGCAAACGTCACCACATGGTCCACATCGGCGCGAATGCCTATCCATTCGCCGACATGGTGGTCGTGGTGTGACGGCACATGCGCCATCAGGCGCTCGCCCGAGGCCAGTCTCAGCGTGTAGAGGAAATCGGCGCCGCGAAAAACCTTGCGCTCGATCTGCGCTTTTACCGGCGCCAGATCGTCGTGAATGATGTCATCGGCGCGCAGCAGCACGTCGCACAGGCCGCCGGGGTAGGCGCTGGCCAAGGCGCAGGCCTCGGCGTCCGACAAGGCGCCCACCGGCGTCAGCACCACCGGGCCTTGTTCACCTTGCACGATGCGGCCCGGTGTGAAGACGCTGTGGCCGATGAAGTCGGCCACAAAGCGGGTCGCCGGGCGGTGGTAGACGGCGTAGGACGCATCCCATTGCTCCAGGCTGCCGCGGTTCATCACGCCGACCACGTCACCGATGGCAAAGGCCTCGGCCTGGTCATGGGTGACGAACAGCGCCGTGGTGCCGCTGCTCTTCAAAATCGCCCGCAACTCCTGCGACAAATGCTCGCGCAGATCGACGTCGAGGCTGGAAAAAGGCTCATCCAGCAGCAGCAGACGCGGCGCCGGAGCCAGGGCCCGCGCCAACGCAACCCGCTGCTGTTGCCCACCCGAGAGCTGGTGCGGGGCGCGCTTGGCGGCATGGGCCAGACCGACCAGATCCAGCACCTCCTGGATGCGAGCGGCGCGAGCGGCGCGGCTCATGCTGCGCAGACCAAAGCCAATATTTTCGGCGACGCTGAGGTGAGGGAACAGCGCGTAGTCCTGAAACACCATGCCAATGCGGCGCTCCTCGGGGTTCAGGTGCAGGCCACGGGCGGCGTCGGCCAACACTTCTCCGGCGATGCTGACGCGGCCCCGGTGCAAGCGCTCCAGCCCGGCGATGCAGCGCAAGACCGAGGTCTTGCCACAGCCCGAGGGGCCAATCAAGACGCCGATTTGCCCGCGGGTCAGC